>DATKCX010000380.1:0-5826 GCA_035512975.1 Ilumatobacter sp. | reverse complement strand
ATGAGCGACGCGCTCAGCGAAGCTCGCTATCCGGGGGAACCTCGCTACTCGCAACTGCCGACAGCCGACGAGTTCGCCACGCTCGACCTCGAAGGCGTGGAGCGAGTGTGGACCGCCAGCCACGCGAACGCTTCCGACTGGACGTTCGTGTTCGCGGGCGACTTCGACGTCGACGAGTTCACCGAACTCGCCGGGGCGTACCTCGGTTCGCTGCCTGGTACCAACAGCATCGATGAGCCGATCGACGTGAGCAACCCACCGCCTGCCGGTGTTGTCGACGTCGACGTGAATGCGGGCACCGGTGATTCTGCGGTGGCCACGATGTTGTTCACCACCGACACTGGTCCGCTCACCGAGACCCTCCGTGCCGAGATCGACGTGGCCCAGCAGGTCATCGACGCACGGCTCACCGAAGTGGTGCGCGAAGAGTTCGGTGAGTCGTACTCACCGTTCGCGCAGGTGACACACATCCGCGACCCTGAACTGGTGATGACGATCACGGTGAGTGTTACCGGAGCTCCCGACCGAATGCAGCAAGTGATCGACCTGGTCACCGGCGAACTGAACGACCTCGCCACGAACGGGCCGACACCCGACGAGTTCGATCTGTCGTTCGCTCAAGTCGCGGAGGCGCACCAGTTCGTCAACAACGGGGAGTTCGTCGAGGAGTTGATCAATGACGCGCTGTACCCCGATCACGACATCGTGAGTTATGTGTTCGGTGATCTCGGCCTCGACGATGTGTCGGAGGCGTCGGTGCAGTCGTTCATTGCCGAGCATGCGCCGATCGACCAGTACATCGTGGTCACCGGCCTGCCGCGCTGACGGTGGTGCTGGCTACTGTCGAAGCGGTGCCTGCTCGTTGACCTGTCGTTGGTCAGCAGGTGGCGGCGGGGTCGGGAGAGACGCCGAGGGTGTTCTCGGTGGCGACGACGGTCGGTTGGGTTTGCACCGGCTCGTCGCTCACGGCGGGCGACGTGGTGGTGGTGGTGCCATCATCGGGCTGGGTGTCTGTGGTCGTGTCGACTGCGACGGTGGTGCCGGTCTCGAACACCTGATCAGGGATGGCGGCGAGGGTCGCCTCGCCACGGAACACCGCCAGAATCGCCTTCATGTTGTCGCCACCGATGCGGGGTTCCTGCACCGCCGCACCGCCGACGTTCTTGCCGACCGACTCGATGCGGTAGGTGGTGATCTCGGCCGGGTTCATCAACCGCAACGTGTTGGCGAACTCCAGGGTCTTTTCGAGTGTGAGTTCGTCGTCGATCACGATGTATTCGCTGTTGACGTTCAACAGGCCAGAGACGACTTCGGGCTTGTACAACCCCTCGTCGATGACTTTGGCGATCACGCGCCGGATGAAGTCTTGCTGGCGAGCGATGCGACCGAAGTCGGACGTGCCGTCGGTGCGCCAGTTGCCGCTCCCCGCAGGGTCTTCGTACTGGTACTTGCGCGACCGTACATAGCTGAGCGCCATGTCGGCGTCGAGGAGCTGGCAGCCCGCTTCGGGAACGTTGAGCAAGCTGGCCGAATCCCGTGCCGGGAACTCGAACGGAACCTCGATGCCGCCCACTGCCTCGACGAGTCGGCGGAACGCGCAGAAGTCGACCTGGATGTAGTGGTCGATCGGCACACCGAAATTCTGGTCGATGGTGTCGATGAGCAGCTGCGGCTTGTCGCGGCGATACGCCTGGTTGATGCGTTGCCGCCCGTTGCCGGGGATTGCGACGTACAGGTCGCGGGGGAACGACAGCACGGCGAGCTGATTCGTCTTCGGGTTGATGCGCCACACCATGATCGTGTCGCTCCGGGCGGAAGAACCTCGGTTGCCCACGGTGGGGTCGTCTGCATCGACACAATCGCCGTTGTCGGCGCCGGTGATGAGAAAGTTCGCGGCGTCGGGCTCGGCCAGCGGCACCTCGGTGGTGGACGTGGTCGTCTCGCCGGGGAGCGTGGTGGTCGTGGTGGCACCCGGTTCGATGACAACCGGGTTGTTGATCTCCCGTGGGTCCGCGTCACCGGGCGCGGCGATCTCGACGATCTGCCGATTCGACACCACCCACTGACCGGCGGCCAGGGCACCCGCAGCGCCCAGGCAGCCCAGGGCCGACAGGGTGACGAACGAGATCGTGAGACGTTGCGGCCACGTTCGCCGCATCTTCTTCGTCATGACCTACTACCCGAGGACGACGACTTTGGTGCCGTTCGGCGCCCAGTTCCACACGTGCAAGGCATCGGGAGTGGACTGTCGGATGCAACCGCCGGAGAGCGGTGTACCGAGTTGGCTGTCGCTCTGCACCCGATACCCGGTGTCGTTGTTGGTGGGAATCTCGTGGAAGCCGATGTTGTCGCCGTCTGGACCCTTCGTGAAGCGGACCATGTAGCGCCAGCACAACGCCGGGTTCTTGATGTTGCAGGTGAACGCCGAGCGAGAGAACACGTTGTACTCGCCGGGCAGCGGCTGATTCCAGGTGCGACGGCCCGACACCAGGTGGGTTTTGCTGACTGCACCGTCAGCCTCGACCGTCCACACGCGCTGGGCCGACTTCGAGTAGACGATCCGCCGCCCCGTTCCCGACAGCAGCGGTAGCGCATCTGGCGGCAACGTGGTGGTCGTGGTGGTGGTGGGCGGGGGAGGCATCGTGGGAGTGGCTTGATAGGCCGTGCCGCGCTCGGCGGTGGCCACTACCGGTGGCTCCGGCACGACGACGACCATCGGTACGTCGACCACCATCGGCGGTGCCGTCGTCGTGGTGGACACCGGAACAGTGGTGGACGTGGTGACGGTGGTGGATGTGGTGACGGTCGTGGACGACTCGTCGGTCGTCGTGGACGAATCAACCGATCCCGCGACTGCGTTCGATCCGGATGCTCCGGCGGACGCGCCAATGATTGCGAAGGTGCCGCACGCCACGCTCAATCCAACAATGTGGCCCAACCTCATGCCCATCGTGCCCAAGCTATACGAGGTCGAAGATCATTCCCCGGCAGCAAGCACGATTTCACAAGCCAGCGGAGAGCCGGTGACGTGCGTGAACTCGGCGATCGACCCGGCGGAAGCGAGGTCTGCTTGAGCACCAACGATGGCTGCAGCCTGGTCCGCTGAGGCAGTGATGGCCACGGTGGCGACCGGTGCCTTTTGGGTGACCTTCGCTTCGGTCTTCGCCCGGCGAACCAGTGACAACACCTCGAGCGGGGCCTCGAGCAAACCGTCATCGGTGCATCCGAACGTGGTCGGCCATGACGCCATGTGAACGCTGGTGGTGTGCCACCAGCGCCACGCTTCTTCGGCGGCAAACGGCATGAACGGTGCCAACAGGCGCTGCAACGCGTCGAGCGCGCAACGCAGTGCGAACCGGGCCGATGCGGCACCCTCCGGAGTTTGCATCTCGTACGCGCGGCCCTTCACCAGTTCCACGTAGTCGTCGCAGAACCACCAGAAGAACGCCTCGGTGCGTTCCAACGCCCTGGCGTAGTCGAACGCTGCGAAGGCAGCCGTCGCCTCGGTGATGACGGCGTCGAGCTTTCCGAGCATCGAACGGTCGACGGCGTGCGTGACCGTGCCGTCGAGGGTTGCACCGTCGGCGACGTCTCCGAACGACAGCACGAACTTCGACACGTTCAGCAATTTGTTGGCGAACTTGCGGCCCACCTTCATCTGGTCTTCGCTGAAGGCCGTGTCGGTTCCGAGGCGCGCCGACGTGGCCCAGTAGCGAACTGCGTCGGTGCCGTACTGTTCGATCAAGTCGATCGGCGTGACGACGTTGCCCTTGGACTTCGACATCTTCTTGCGATCGGGGTCGAGGATCCAGCCCGACAGCGCTGCGTGATGCCACGGCGCTTGGCCGTGCTCGTGGTGGGCGCGCACGGTGGTGGCGAACAGCCACGTGCGGATGATGTCGTGGGCCTGGGGCCGCATGTCCATCGGGAACACCTGGTCGAACATGTCGCCTTCGGCCTCCAGCCAGCGAGATGCGATCTGCGGCGTGAGCGACGACGTAGCCCACGTGTCGAGCACGTCTTGATCGCCGACGAAACCGCCCGGCTGGCTGCGCTGGTCGGCGCGGTAGCCGGCGGGCACGTCGGCTGATGGGTCGATCGGGAGATCCGCTTCGTCGGGCAGAATCGCCTGGTCAAATTCCGGGTCGCCGTTCGCGTCGAGCGGGTACCACACCGGAATCGGCACGCCGAAGAATCGTTGGCGGCTGACGAGCCAGTCGCCGTTCAGGCCTTCCACCCAGTTGTCGAATCGATGCCGCATGTGGCCCGGATGCCACGTCATCTCGGTACCGCGACCAACAAGGGCCGTGCGGAGAGCGGCGTCGCGTCCACCGTTGCGGATGTACCACTGTCGGCTGGTGACGATTTCGAGCGGGCGGTCACCCTTCTCGTAGAACTTCACCAGGTGCTGAATCGGCTTGGGCTCCCCGATCATTTCTCCAGACGCAGCGAGCTGCTCGACGACGATCCGCTGGGCCTGCTTCACGGTTTGACCGGCAATGGCCGCGTACTTGCCGTCGGGCGCGCTGTTCACGCACTCGGGGGCCTCGGCGAGGATTCGTCCGTTGCGGCCGACGATCGCGCGCATCGGCAGCTGCAGCTCGCGCCACCACGTGACGTCGGTGGTGTCGCCGAATGTACAGATCATGGCGATGCCCGAGCCCTTGTCGGGCTGCGCGAGTTCGTGGGCGACGATGGGCACTTCCACGCCATACAGCGGAGTGCGCACCGTGCGGCCGAACAACGTTTGGAACCGCGGGTCCTCGGGATGCGCGACGAGGGCAACGCACGCTGCCAGCAACTCGGGACGCGTGGTCTCGATCAGTACGTCGCCTGCGCCGTCGGTGCGATGGAACGCCAGCGTGTGATACGCGGCGGGACGGTCGCGATCCTCCAACTCTGCCTGGGCAACGGCGGTCTGGAAGTCGACGTCCCAGAGTGTGGGTGCTTCCTGGCTGTAGGCGGTGCCGCGGGCCACATCGCGGAGGAAGGCGCGTTGGCTGACACGTCGACTGCGCTCATCGATGGTGCTGTACAGCAACGACCAGTCGACGCTCCAGCCCATCCGCCGCATGACATCTTCGAACACTTGCTCGTCGATGGCGATGAGTTGCTCACAGAGATCGAGAAAGTTCTGACGCGACACCGGGATCGCATGGTGGTCTTTGGGCGGATCACCTCGATACGGCGGCTCGAACCCCTCGATGAACGGTTGCGACGGGTCGCAACGCACACCGAAGTAGTTCTGCACGCGCCGTTCGGTGGGCAGACCGTTGTCGTCCCAACCCATGGGGTAGAACACCTCGCGGCCGGCCATGCGTTGGTACCGGGCGATTGCGTCGGTTTGTGTGTAGCTGAAGATGTGCCCCATGTGGAGCGAACCCGACACCGTTGGCGGTGGCGTGTCGATGGCGAACACGTTGGCGCGTACCGCCGAACGATCGAAGCGATAGATGCCATCCGTGTCCCACTGGGCAGCCCAGCGTTCCTCGATGCCGTCGAGCGTCGGCCGTTCAGGGAGGTTCATAGGCGGACCAGGCTAGAGCCTGAACCGACGACCCTGCCTGGTCGTTTGCGCCGCTCGATCGCGCGGCTTGTCTCGTGCTGCCCGACCGTGCCGCCCGACCGTGCCGCCCGACCGTGCCGCTCGACCATGCCGCTCGACCATGATGGCACACGGACCTGGTTGCCCAGGCGAAAATGTGTGCCACAATGATGGAGGGGGCTGCATTGGACCAAGCGTGTGCAGCATTGATCACGGAGGTTTGTCACATGACAGACACCTCATTTGCAGGGCCGCACGCCGAGGACTACGAACTCAGCGAT
>DATKCX010000379.1:0-17306 GCA_035512975.1 Ilumatobacter sp. | reverse complement strand
TCGCCGGTCGTCGTGCTGGGTGACGAAGACCGGCTCCGCCAGGTGATCGCCAATGTCGTTTCGAACGCGCTCGTCCACACGGATCCGCACGTGTCGGTCACCGTGACCGTGAGAATTGTCGATGCGCACGCGACGATCGCCGTGTCGGACAGCGGTGACGGCATGCCGGCAGAGGTGACGCGTCGCGTGACCGAGCGGTTCTTTCGAGCCGACCCGGCGCGATCACGTCACCGTGGTGGCAGCGGGCTCGGTCTCGCGATCGTCGACGCCGCGGTGACGGCTCACGGCGGAACCGTCTCCGTCGACAGCGCCGAAGGCACCGGAACCACCGTCACGATCACGATTCCAACCGCGCCGACCGCAACAAATGAGTCAGACGCACAGAGCGGCTCGGTAGTCCTGATGGCCGCGACCGGCCTGGCAAGTGTTCGCCCAGCCGATCGTCTCGTTGACGAAGTCGATGGTGAGTTGCGAGCCGAGCACCGAGTCGTCGAAGAAGCCCTCGGTGGCGACGACGACGATCGGCGCGTCTGGATCGAGCGCCGTGACGGTGCGACGTGAACCCAGCGACACTGGCCCTGCAATCTGGACGGCACGAACGAGGCGTGCCGCAGCACTGTCGTCGGTAGGCGGCTGCCATCCGTTGTCGGGCGTCACGATGCCCGTTTCGAAGTCGATCGTGAGCGGCTCGAGTGGCGGGGACGGGTGGTCGGCGAAGAGGTCGGCCGCTACGAACCCGTCGTTCGCAACGAACACCGCAAAGCCTTCGGGCGTCAGGCCTACGGTGAACAGACTCATGCTCACCGCGGCTGTACTCGACGTGCCGTCGGGCCAGCCGCGCACCACGTAATCGGCACCACTGAGGCCGTTGAGTCGCCCGATCACGCCGCCGTCGTGCGTGGCGGTGACCTGCGGCATGCCGCGCGACATCAGTTGTTGCGGGTCGACGTCGAATGACCATGTTGTGTCGCCCCTGGTGATCGAGGCGTCTTCGGCGTTGAACGTGACGGTTGGCAATGGCGGCTGCGCAGCTGCTCGCTCGAACCACGCCGCCAGCAGCTCGGCATCGGGTGACGGCCGCACCGAGGGCCCGCCGCAACAGCCGACCTTCACCAAACCGGTCGATGTCGCCACGTAGTCGGTGTCGCCACTGATGTCCAGGGCATCCACAAGATGCCGCACCGCGACGCCGTCGTCGGGAGCAGCGAGCGAGATGCCGACCAAGTCGGCACGTTCCGGGGCGGGCGACGCGTTGAAGTAGGCCACGTCGTCGGGCCCGATCGCGAGCAGGTAGATGTCTCGGATGTCGACCGACGCCCACGGCTCGGGCAGGTCGATCACCGCACCGCCTCGCATGTGGTTCGTCAGCTGGCCGTGCCGGAAGGTCCAAGCCGCACCCGTCGCGTCGTACTCGATCTGGGCGCAGTCGTCCTCGAGACAGCTGGCCAGCGGCAGGTACCGCTCGTACGGCACCTCGTCGAGTGACTCGATCATGTCCACAGGCGGAGGAGGCGGCGACAGTGGCGGCACTGTCGTACTCGTCGTCGTGCTCGTCGCTGGTGGTGCTGGCTCGGTGGCCGCCACGGTGGTGGCCGCCGAGATGGTGGTCGTCGGGGCTGGCACTGTCGCCGTCGAGGCGACGATGGTGCTCGTCGCAATTGTCGGATCGCTGCCTTCGCTGGTGGGCGGTACCGACTGCGACGTGATCCGTTCGTCTCCCTCGCCCAGCATGACCACCGCGGTGCCCACGACGACCGCTATGAACGCTGCCGCTGCGGCGAGCGGCATCCAGCGGCGCGTCGGCGACCGCCCGGCTGTCGTGGTGCCGAGCCGCACTGTGCCTGTGTCGTCGGACGTGGCAACACCGAGGGCCGATTCGACCTTGTGGTCGGTGAGGTCGCGCTCCACTTCCGAGCGTGCCGCTCGCGCCAGGTGGCGCAAGCGTTCGTCGAACTGGTCATCGAACTGGTCGTCAGACATCGCGTGTCTCCGTTTCGAGCTGTTGGTGGATGGCTGCTCGTGCTTTGAACAACGACGCCTTCACCGCACCCTCGGAGATGTCGAGCACCGCGGCGATGTCTGCGACTGCCAGGTCGTCGGCGTAGTACAGCGTGACGATCTGGCGTTGCCGATCGGGCAGCCCGCGCGTGAGTTCCAACCATCTGGTGAGAGCGGGGCCGCTCGTGTCAGCGACCGGCGCGGCGGCCAGACGGTCGACAACATCTCGTTCGCGTGCGCTCGCGCGCTGCTGGTCGATGAGCAAGTTCACGGCGACCTTGCGCACCCAAGCGCTGGGGCGCTCGTACGTGCTGACCACGTCCCAGTTGCGATGAGCCCTCAGGAATGCCTCCTGCGCGGCATCGCTGGCGACGTCGCGCCTCCCCGTCATGGTGACGCCGAGTGACACGAGCCGCGGGTACCACTCCCGAAACAGGGTCTCGTAGTTGACCACCACAGTCATCGTCACAACATGTACACGACCGAGTCAACGATTCGGTTTACCGAAGAGCCGCGGCTGCAACTGCTTCACCACCAGTTGGCGATGGCGAGGTGAACGGTTGGGTGACGCGCGAGAGCGTTGTGGGTGATCTTCGGGAACATCAGATGGTCCGCCTCGGGGAACAGGTCGCCTCCGCTGTCGACGTGACGCCGACCCGTTGCGCTCGCCTCGGTCACCATGGCGTCACCGATCACACGCGCCACCAGGTGCTCAGAGTTGGCGGTGACGCTGCCGGCGACGATGAGGAACCGCGTGCCCCGCGGGCGACGCACCAGCGCGTGTGCCGGAGCAAGATCGCCGGGCTCACGTTCACGCCAGTCTTCATCGACCACCGCGCCGATCCGCAGATCCTTGATGCCGCGGCTTCGTCGGTTGAGTCCCGTGCCGAGCAGTCGAGTGGGGGCGACGGGCAACGAACCCAGTGCCGCGCTGAGTGCGTTGACGAACCCTTCCAGCGGCGCGCCGACGTTCGGCACTCCGATCAGCACGACCCGCCGCAACTTCGACGTCCAGCGGCGATGCCACCAGCCAGGTCGCGAACCGAGGCCGTAGTGACAGGCTGCCCGCACGACGAGCCCGCCCATGCTGTGCCCGATCAGGTTGACCTCGCGCACCGGCACCGGCCACGCGCGCACGAGTTGATCGATCAGCCGAGCAAGTTCGCGCCCGTTCGTGGAGATGTGGCGTCCGGTGTTGTAGCGCACCGCGAGTGGCGTCATGCCATGCTCGGCGGCGAGCAGCGACCCATAGTTCTGCGGCTCCGCGCCCATGTCCGGCATCCGCCAGATCGACTCGTTCGACATCAGACCGTGCACGAGGATGCACAACTTCGAGGTCACCGCGACCCCAGATCGGTCGAGCGTCGCAGCAAGTTCAACGGGGTCGGCGGGGAGCGCCGTCGAGCCACCGTTCGCCGACGCAATGCGCATCGTCATCGGAGTAGCGAACTGCGCGTCGCGGTCATTGAGTTCATCGCCGAACAGCCCGTTGACGATGGCGACCACGTCGTCACGGCGGCCAGGAAGCGCGGAGAGGAAGCGCATCCAGGCGCTGGGCGAGCTGGCCCCAGTCGGCTCGCCGGCTTCCGCGGAAGGTTCGGGGTCTGACACGTCGATCAACGTTCCGGTTGCCGTCGTTTCGGCTTGGTGGCGAGGTTCAACTTCGACTTCGGCAACTTCTTCAGAAGCTCGGCGAGGGCACGCTCCACTTCTTGGGCCAGCACGGTGCCCGACATTTCGCGAGCGATGGGCCGCAACGCCCCGAGCGCTCGCTCGATTTCCTCGGGGGTGGCATCGCCGGCGAAGCCGGAGCCGAGCCGGTCGACGATGAGTGACACCATCTCGTCGACGCTGCGCGCCAACCGACGGCGCAACAGGTCACGCAAGCGCGACGACACATCGAGGTCGATGCCCGCTTCTCGGAGCTCGAGCGCTGAGGCGAGGAGCGCTGGGCTGGGTACGAACCACCCGCCATCGTCGTTCACGCGCACATAGCCGTTGTCTTGCAGTTCGCCGAGCAGGCCGGTGTGGCGCGCCGTGCGCTGTTCGACGAACGTGATCAACTCGTCACGGTCGAACGTGCGCGGTCGGTCGTCTGACCAGGGCGCGCTCAGCGTGGCGTCGACGCCCAGCCACTCCGACACCGTGCGCGCCGGCTGCCCCGTCGAGATGAGGTCCCGAATCGTGTTGAGGTTCATGCCACGGTCGCGGAGTTCCCCGATGAGCGCAAGGCGTTCGACGTGAGCCTCGCCGTAGATCGCGTCGCGGCCGCGTTTGGCTGGGGTGGGCAGCAGCTTCTCGGCCTGGTAGTAGCGGATGGTGCGTTCGGTCACTCCGGTCGCCCTGGCGAGGTCGACGAGTCGCATGTCGGTCGACGCATCGTCTGACGTGTCGTCTTCGGTGTCGGTCACGGACACCATTCAAACAGGTTGTCCGCAATCGTGACAGTATTTACTGTCGAAATATCTTGACAGTGATTACTGTCATCGTCATACTGGGCGGCATGACTACGATCGTTGCAGAACTTCCCCGCACGGCGGCCCGTGCCGAGCAGCTCACTGCCGCCTCCACTCGCATGACCCTCGACCCGTTCGAACAGATCGACTGGTCGATCCCAATCGACGACTCCGCTTTCCATCTTCCGCCAGAGCACCTATCGCTCTACCGCACGCCGGTGTGGGAGGCGATGACCGAGGCAGAACAGATCCGGTACAGCCGTCACGAGACCTCGGCCTTGTTCGGCGGCGGCATCTGGTTCGAGAACGCTTTGATGCAGATCGTGCTGCGCCACCTCACCGACATCGACGTGCAAGATCCGATGCACCGCTACCTGCTCATCGAAGTGGCCGACGAGTGCCGACACTCAGCCATGTTCGGCGAGTACATCCGGCGCTCCGGCACGCCTTCATACGGGCCCGACAGTTCATGGTCGGGTGTCGCCACCACCGTCACGCAGGCGATGGGCTACATCCTGATCCTCGCCATCGAAGAGATGCTCGACTACACGAACCGAGCCACGATGAAGGATGAGCGAGTGCATCCGGTGACTCGCCAGATCTCGAAGCTGCACGTGCTGGAAGAAGCACGCCACGTGAGTTTCGCCAAGAGCTACCTCGCCGAAGCCTGGCCCGCGCTGGGCACCGACGAGCAGGCTGCAGTGATCGCCGAGGCCCCCGAGCTGGTCGCTGCGATCGTGGCGCTCAGCCTCGACCCGGCCCTGTTCGACGAGCTCGGTATCGAGGATGGTTGGAACATCGCCCGCTCGAACCCGCTGTATCGAGCGAACATCATCGCCGGTTTGACCAAGCTCACCACGTTCCTCACCGAGGTGGGAGTCATCACCGATCGCGAGCCGTGGCAACAGCTCAGCCTCGTCGCCATGCACGAAGTCGGCCCGACGTAGCCGCCATACGGCACCGGTCAACGGCAGCGGGCCCAAAACGACGAAGGCCCCGCAGGATGGAAGCTGGCCGGCGGTGGTCTTCGACGAGGCGAGCGCGATGCGGATGCGCTTGTGGTGCCGAGTGGTGCCGAGCGGTGCCGAGCGGTGCCGGCGCCTTGCCACGTTCGCCTCCCTCTCGGACCAGCGCCAGTGATGCCCTCCCTCCGCGACTTCCCCGCACGGGCGACCGCCGGAGTCGAGGCGCAGATGCACGGCGGCGGCGACGGCGAGAGCATCGAGACCATGGTGGTCCAGTCCGCACTGACCGAGCCGACGGTCAGGGCCGCGCCCGATGCGCCTACTTGAGACTGATGGTTGACGCGATGCCTTGGTGCGTAGCCTCGGTGAGGTTTCGGTCGGGTTGTTCGAGATGCTCCTGCCGGCCCGCGATGCGGGTCTGGCTTGAGAACGAAGAACACTCGACCGGGGCCTCGCCGTGGTGTGGCTCGATCGGAGCGCGCGACCACTGTTTGGCGTCCGTCTTTCTGCGCCGCGTGTTATTTGTGGCTTGCGGAGCCTGGTGCGGTCGTCGCAGAAGTTGCAGGTTGCCGGGCCCGCGCAGGCACCAGGATCAGTGCTTCCAGCGTTGTCGGATCGAGTGGTCGAGCGAGAAGGAAACCCTGTACCTCGTCGACGTGCTTACTGCGGAGATGATCGATCTCGACGGTGGTCTCGACGCCCTCGGCGAGGGTCTTGAGGCCGAGGTCCTTGCCGAGTTGCACGAGCGTCCCGATCAGCGCTCGCGCCTCGGCCGAGGTCGTGATCGCGCTCGTGAAGGTGCGATCGATCTTGAGGCAGTCGACTGGGAACTGCTGCAGGTAGGCAAGCGACGAGTAGCCGGTGCCGAAGTCGTCGACGGCGATGCGGACGCCGAGCGCCTTGATCGCGTGCAGCCGCCGAGCGGTGTCGTTAGTGTTGCGCATCAGCGCGGTCTCGGTGATCTCGATGATCAACGCCGCGGGATCGAGCCCACTGTCGGCGAGCGACCGGCGAACGTCGTCGACGATGTCGTCGCCGTCGAGCTGCCGACCCGACACGTTGACCGAGATGTCGAGAGTGTCGCCGCTTGCGTGCCAGGTGGCCATTTGTTGGCACGCCTCATCGAGCACCCAGCGGCCGACATCATGGATCTGCCCGGTCTGTTCGAGGATCGGGATGAACCTGTCGGGTTCGATCAGGCCGAGCGTCGGGTGTTGCCAGCGCAACAGCGCTTCGACGCCGACCAGGCTGAGGTTCTCCAGGTTGTAGATCGGTTGGTACACGAGGTGGAACTGGTCGGAGTTCAATGCCGAACGGAGCTCGAACTCGAGCTCGACCCGTTGCAGGATCTCGCTCTGCATGTCGGCGTGGAAGATCTCGTATCGGTTGCGGCCGGCCGCCTTCGCACGGTACAGCGCGACATCCGCATCGCGAAGCAGGTTGCCGGCCGTACACCGGTCGCCTATCGCGATGCCGATGCTCGCGCTGACGATGATCGGCATCGTCGCACCGTCGAGCACGAAAGCGTGTCGCATCGCTTGCAGCAGCCGTTCGGCGACGCGCTCGGGCGCGACGTCGGTCGTCGCCCCGTCGATCAGCACGACGAACTCGTCGCCGCCCATCCGTCCAACCGTGTCGGCGTCTCGCAGCTCGCCGGCGATCCGCGCCGCGACGGCCACCAGCAACTGATCGCCGGCCTGATGACCGAGGGTGTCGTTGACGCTCTTGAAGTCGTCGAGGTCGATGTACAGCGCTGCCCCGCTCGTACCGAGACGACGGTTCCGGGCGAGCAGCTGTTCGATGCGGTCCATGATCAGTGCGCGGTTCGGTAGACCGGTCAGCGCGTCGTGCAACGCCTGATGGCGCAACTCACCGGTGCGTTCGGCCACGAGGCGCAGTGCTCGCGCCCGGCCCGTTGCGAGCACCAACCCGATCGCGGCCAGCGCGCTCAGCGCGATGCCCGCACCGAGCAGCATCAGCGCCGTGCGATTGTCGACCACTCGATCAGACGAGGCGGTACCGAACGTCTCGACGGTCCAGCCGTTCTCGAGGTCGAACGTCGCGGACTGCCACTCCTCGGGCATCGTGCCACTGGAGAACTGCGCTTCCGAGTACTCGTCCTCGAACCGCAGGGTCACCGCGAGGTCGTCGTGGCCGTGCAGCGCCCGGTCGAGCACATTCGAGGACCCGACTTGTACCCCCAGGAGGCCGACGAACGCGTCCCGGCGCGCGGCGACTGTCAGTGGAACGGTGCCTCCCGAGTAGATCGGCACCTGCACGATTAACCCGCTCTTCCCGAGCTCCTCCAGAGTGGGCAGATACGAACCCTGACCGGTGTCGCGCGCCGTGACGACGATCTTGGAGATCGCGGGATCGGCGCAGAAGTCGTAGCCAGCGGGAATCTGCACCTCGTCGGGGAGCGCCTGCTGCACCGCGACGAAGCAGTGGAGAGGCCGGTCACCCGGCGGGATCACCTGGAAGGTGCCGTCGGGTTCGAGCGGTCCCGACGGGTCATTCGTCGCACGGATGGTGAACGCGGGCAGCTGCGCGGGGGTGAGCGTCACGAGGAGCCCAATCCGTTCGAGATCCGGGTGCCGCTCGAAGACGCGCCTCGATGTCAACCACTGCACCCATTCGGCGTTGGAGCTCTCGGGATGGTCGAGCACGAAGCCGGACGCGTGCACCAGCAGCGCGTCCTCGCTCTCGATCGCGAGTTGCAGTGTGGACGCGACCGCACCCGAAGACGTCACGAACGTGGCCCGGGACGTGTCAGCGTCGCTCTGCGCGACGGACGTCGCCGCGATCAGCGCCCCGACGCTTCCACCCACGACGAGCGCTGCAGCCAGCATCCGGAACGGTCGGGACGAAGCCGCCGTCACGGCATCGGGTGCCGGGCTCGGCCGCCACGACTCGTCGACACCCTCATGCAACGTCTCTGGGCGCTCGCCCATCACATCTCCTGCCAACAGGAGTCGGAGTGGCTCCACTCACCTATCGGCATCCTGACGACGCCCCTGAAGCCTCTTCCGACGGTACGTGCTTCGACGAAGACACCGTCGAGTTCCGCTGGCCCGGGTCAATACCCTGAGGGTTCATAGCGGCTCGACCGCGTCAACACGCGTGATCATCCGCGATGCGACGCCCCTCGTCCCATGCGCCGTCAGCCGGCGGCCGACGCTCTGTGGCGTGGTTCTGGGTCACGGGCCGGCACGTCAGCTCGTCGTCTGCTCCATCACCGCCTGAGCGTTGAGGTGCTGCGCCGCGGAGGGGTGGACCGCGGCGTTACCCGGCGTTGACGGCTCGGCCATACCGCTGACGCGCCGCTTCTCCGGACGTGCCGACCATCGCGCCGATCGCGGCCCATGAGTGTCCCTGTTGCCGGGCCCGGACCACGGCGTCACCGAGGTTTCGCTCTGCGTCGGCACGGGCCAGGACCGCGTCACGGACAGCTCGAAGTGCTGTGGCGTCGCGAACGTCTGCGGGCTCGGCCAGTTCGAAGCGCGCGGCGAGCTCGTCGGCGTGGTCGAGGATCTGTTGGGCGGTTCGAGGCATGGGGATCACCTGAGGTATTTCGGTCGTGCCGGCATGGGGTGGGCGATGATCGGTCCGTCGGTGCTGTCGATCACGCCGACTTCGAGGAGATTGCCGGCGGTGTCGGCACCGACGAACATCACGAAGCCGTCGTCGAGGTCGTCGACGACCATCGGATGGTTGAACGCGTGGATCATGTCGTCGTGAATGCCGTGCTTGCGAGCGCTGGTGGCGATCAGCGGCGCACCCACATCGACAAGTTAGCTTGTCGCAGGGGAGATCGCAAGTTGCCTTGCGCGCGTGTCGCGTGGCGTCGTGGTTACGGGCGAGGCGCCAGGGCGCAAAGCGCGATCGCGCGCCTGGCCGGTCGATCACCCAGTCGCCGAGCTGCAACCACGGCCGCAGAATGTTCGTCACGGCGCGTGCAGAACGCGCGTATCGTCGCTGGGAAGAGCGCCGAGAACCGGCGATCTGTGCACCATGTGGGTCGCGGCAGCGCGGCGCAGACCGTGGGACGTGAGCCGCGGGACGCCGGCGGTCCTCACCAGTCGTTCGAGCGTCTGGTCGAAGTTGCCGGGCGAGACCGGCCGACCGACACGGATGGCGACGACGAGGTCGAAGTCATTCCACCCATGGCGGGCGGCGAGGCGCTCCTCGTTCTGAAATCGGCGGTGCTCCGTCAGTGCGGCGACGGTCGATCGTGCACCGCGATCGGGCGTTCTTCCCCTCACTCCACTCCGGACGCCCGTGTACCTCGATCAGCGCTTGCTCGATGCGCACACTTCCCCGTTTGAGGCATATGTGGGGCGATAATTCCCGAGGGCCCCCGATTTGGCCGGGCCCTCGGGAATTGTCAGACCTGGTAGATCACCGGATCTGCTCTCTCTGTGCGCCCGGAGAGAGTCGAACTCCCAACCTTCTGATCCGTAGTCAGATGCTCTATCCATTGAGCTACGAGCGCAATTGCTCCGACATTCTAAGCCGGAGACGATCGAAACGTCACGTGGGTTGCACGTCAGCTCGGTGGGTGGTGCGTCAGCCGCCCCACGGGCCCCAGCCGCTGCTCTGGTAGAGCGCGTATGCGGCGGCGATGTTCTTCGCGGCGTCTTTGAGCCCCTCGCGGGTGGTGATGCCGTAGTCGTCGAGCCATGACCGGTGTGCAGTCCAGTGCAGCTGGAACACGCCGACACAGCAGGTGCCGTTGTCGGCCGTGGCGATGAAGCGGCTTTCACGGAACGCGACTTCGAGCGCCTTCTCTTCCTGATCGTCGGGGAACGTGTCGCGGATCATCTGTTGCACTTGCGCCGTGGTCGCTCTGGCGATCGGCACCGTCGTGGTGGTCGGCGCTGCGGTGGTGGTGGGAGCCTGAGTGGTGGTCGGCGCAGGTGCCGCCGTGGTGGTGGGCGCGGCGATACTCGCTCCCTGCGGCAAGCAGACTTCCGAGCCCACGAGCAGCACCGACTTGGTGGTGGCCATGTTCACATCGAGCAGGTCTTGCACCGCGACGTCGGCTGCACCGGCGATGCGGTACCAAGAATCGTTGGCGACGACTTGGTAGTTGTCGCCGCACGGGATGCGCTGAGCCTGTTCTTCCACCACTGCTGGTTCGTTGAGCCCATCGCTGTCGTCGGCGGTCTCGTCGTCGGTGGTCGACGGTGAGATCGTCGCGGCGGCGGTTGTGCGAGTTGCCTCTGGCGCAACTTGCTGCGGTTGGGTGACGGCGGGAGCTGGAGTGCCTGCGACAGTCGGAGCCGGTTCGAGTGCAGCGGTTGCGTTCAGCTCTGCGGCTCCAGTGGCGACCACCGGGTTGACCGACGGGAGCGGTTGGGTGGTCTCGGTCGTGACGACAGCGGGAGCTGGGAGTGATTCGCCAAGAGCCTGGGCGGGGGCTTCGCCCGAGCGCATCGACAGCGCGAGCGGAACGAGCATCAGCGCGACGAGCACCATGGCCCCGACGCGAACGAGCAGCGGATCGACCGCTCCGAGCCCGAGGCGAGACGAGAGTGCCTCCACCGGAGACAACGCCACGTCGACACTGTCGTAGTGATAGGCGTCGTAGTCGTCGGGCTCGGCGTCGTTCGGGCCGAAATCGTTGCGTGCTGGTGGTCGGGTCGCAACGGGTGCGGCGACCACGGCTGGCAGACGCGTGGTGCGACGGGCGTCGGCCATCTCTTCACGGATCGGACGCTGCCGCTGGCCGGTATTGACCGACCTCGCCGCGCGGTTGGTGGGCCGGTGCGGCATCGGTTCGTCGAGCCACTCGCCGGCGAGTTCTGCGATGCTCACTTCACGTGTCGCCAGCGGCACTGCGTTGCGTGCGCTGGTCGACCGGTCGGCCGTGGGACCTGCCTGGTCGGGGCGAACGATGCCGTGCTCCCGGGTGCGGTCGGTGCGTGCGGCACCCTCGACCGTGCGCGGGCGGAACGCCGCGAACCCAGAGCGGATCGCTCGAATCGTGCCGGTGACCGGAGTCTCGGCGAGCGGTGCCGCGTCGGCGGACCGGCTGCGGCGCATGGACCGATCGGCCCGGCCGGCTCCCGAAGTCTTCGACTTCGAGACCCATTGGCGATCACCGCGCCAGAACTCAGAGGTGAGGGAGGAGGCGTCTTCGGCGGCGAATTCGGCTTCGGCGTCGAAGGGCTGAAAGGGATCGTGTGGCTTCATGGTTGGATGTCGCCCGCATGACGCGGCGTGCGTCGCGCACCCGTGGGAGATGCGGACCATCAAGTTCTACTCGCTTCGTAATGAAACTGCAACGCGAGCGTCATCCAAGTGACATCAAATGACATCCATGTGACGCGAATGCCATACCTGTCATCTGGCCGCAATGTTCCGACTGCACACTCCAGCGTGAGCGGAAAAACAGAACAGTCCGAACCTCGACGGGTTCGGACTGTTCGGGTGTCTTGCGACACCGCTGGCGGAGAGGGTGGGATTTGAACCCACGGACACCGGAGTGTCAATGCCTTAGCAGGGCATCCCATTCGGCCGCTCTGGCACCTCTCCCAGCGGATGGGAAGTGTAGCCGAGCGCCACGATTCGACACCCGAAGACCTTCAGCAATGCCGACGGACGCTGCTATGTCTGGCGGAACGGGTGGGATTTGAACCCACGGAGGCTTGCACCTCGCACGTTTTCAAGACGTGATCCTTCGGCCGCTCGGACACCGTTCCGGCCACGACGATAGCGGCGCAGCTGCCGATCGACCGAAGGACACAGCGCTGAAGTGAGAGACTGAGCTCATGGCGTTCGGGCAATCCTCTGGTCCACCGGCAACCGGGAAGCAGATTCGTGAACTCGAAGAGCTGCTCCAGGCGGCTGGTCACTCCGACTTTCGAGACGCCCGTGGGCCGATGGGTTTCAACCAGCGTCAGGCCGGCGGGAAGTTCACCCGCGACGAGGCCGATGCGTTCATCGAACAACTACAGCAAGAAGCCGAGCAGGCCGAAACGGCAACCGCAACGCCCGCCCCACGCGCCCGCAGCACTGCCGGTGCGTCGCCACGTCCCTCCAAAGCGGAACTGGCGCTTCGGGAAGCGTCCGACGAACTCCTCGCAGCCGAGTTGCAACGCCGCGGTTGGATCGTCGTCGAACCCTGAAGGGATAGTGCCTGGCACTATCCCTTCAGGTGGTGATGTCGAGGCCGAACAGATCGTCGAACATGGCGATGTAGCCGTCGAGCGAATCGACCCGGCCCAACGCCAACCACTGCTCGTCGGTCATTCTCGATCGGCCTTCGATCAGTTCCCGACCTCCCCAGCTCACGTGGTATCGCAACTTCGGCTGATCCGTTTCGATCGCATGCCGAATCACTTCGGCCACGTCGCCCGCATCGGTGGCGCGCACATACCCGGCGGCGTACATCTGCAACATCCGCGCGTACTGCTCGTCGTACGCACCCGACTCGTTCGCGGCATCGGTGTTCTTGCCGAAGATCGACGACTTCGTCACACCCGGTTCGATGATGGCCACACGAATGTCGAACGGGGCGACCTCGATCGCGAGCTCCTCACTCACACCTTCCAGCGCCCACTTGGCGGCGACGTACGGGGCTTGGGCGATCGCACCGAACCGCCCGGCGACCGATGTGATGTTCACGATCGTGCCGCTTCTGCGTTCGCGCATGCCGGGCAGCACAGCCTGCGCGCACCGTACGGCACCGCACAGGTCGACGTTCATGACGTCGAGGAACCGATCGGCGGTGGTCTCCTCCACCACGCCATTGCCGCCGATGCCTGCGTTGTTCACCAAGTGGTCGACCGCGCCGAACCGACCGGCGATCTCGTCGAACCCGGCCGTCACCGATTCGTCCGACGCGATGTCGAACTCCACCAGTTCCACCGTTACGCCGGCAGCGTCGGCACTGGCCAACAGCTTGTCGGCCTTGGCGATGGAACGAACCGAACCGACGGCCCGGTGACCATGCTGAGCGAGGTGGATGACGGTGGCGCGCCCGATGCCAGAGTTGGCACCCGTGACGACGGAGAGCGGAGCTTCGGCCATTCCGACGACAGTACGACAGACCCGCAAACCGGTCGGCACCGAGCATCCAAACCTGTGCTGAACGCCAGGTTGCAGGAACGTAGCGTTTTGGTGCGTTGGCCCAGTTGGCCAGCGAACGGCTCAATCGTCGCGTATTGTGCCGAGTGACAAGAGGAGGTGCCTCACCGTGAACGTTCCTGTCCTACTACTCGACCCCACTTGGCGCATCGATCGCGTCATCGGTGTGGAGCATGCCTGCGAGTTGATCCTGGAACGCGCCGTCGTGGCGGCGTCGGAAGACATCGCCACGGTGATGCACTCGCCATCCATCGAAGTGGCGATCCCCAGCGTGGTCGCTCGCGTCGGTCGTCTCTACGCCGGCGAACACGACCGGGTTCCCGCGTGTTCGCATCGCACGGTGCGTCAACGCGACCGTCACGTCTGCCAGTTCGTGATCGACGGGGAGCCGTGCGAACGCCGCGGCGACTCGGTCGACCATCTCATGCCCCGAATGCTGGGCGGGCTCAGTGTGTGGGAGAACCTCGTCGCCAGTTGCCGAATGCACAACGGTGCCAAGGCCTCCACACCGTTCCCCGAGATGCACCGGAGGCACGGTTGGTCGCTGCTGCGGCCGCCGTATCAGCCCACACGACGAGCGCTGCTGCTGGCCGCGCTTCGAGATGGTCACCATCACCCTGCTTGGGAGCCGTATCTTTCTGGAACATGAGGTTTCGGGGCGGTGCAGCGGTCGGTGCGGTGCTGGTCGCGATCGCCACCAGCACGGCTGGTAGCGCGTTCCCCACGTCGCCTGTCGCCGCTGCCACCACAACCACTTCGGCATACCAGGCGGTCGGCCCCGTCCGATTGGCCGACACCCGCAACGCCGCCTGCGGCTGCACGCTGCTGGGCGACAACACCATCCGGGTTTCGGTGACCAACCGCAACGAACTGCCCCAGGTTCCCACCGATGCCGTTGCCGCCGCGGTCACCGTCACTGCCCTACCCACCCAGACTCCCGGGTTCATCACCGCTTTCCCGGGTGGGTCGTCGCGCCCCACCACCTCGACGTTGAACACCCGAACCGAGCGGGTGGTCGCGAACTCGGCGATCATTCCGCTCGGAGCGGACGGCACCATCGACGTGTTTGCCTTCGTCGACGGGGTCGTCGGTACCGATGTCGTCGTCGATCTCACCGGGGTGTTCGTCCCCGCCAATCAGGCAGCCGGTGGCCGTTTCGTCACGTTGGCTCCCACCCGAATCGCCGACACCCGTGCGGGCGCGCCGCTGGAGCCCGGCGACACCATCGTGGTGCCGATACCAGCAGGCGTCGATGCTGACGCCACCGCGCTCGCGGTGAACGTCACCAGCGTCGGCGACGTGCAGCCAGGTTTCGTGGAGTCGTGGCCCACCGGCCAGCAGCGAGCCGAAACGTCCTTCCTCAATCTGAACGGTTCGGGTCAGCCCGTTGCCGCGGCCGCGATCCAGCCCGTGTCGAGCGGTGGCCTGACGTTGATGACCACCGGCGGCGGCCATCTCGTGGTCGACATCGTCGGTTGGTTCACCGGGCCGACTGCGCCGATCTCGAACGACGGTCTGTTCGTGCCGTTGGCTCCGAGACGGCTGCTCGACAGCCGTCTCGACGGCAACCGCGTGTGGGCCGACGGAACGGTCGAACTGCCGACTCCGGCCGACCTTGCACCGGCGTCGTCGCTGGTCACCAACCTCACCGTCGTCGACGCCGACTGGCGCGGTTTCGTCACCGCGTTCGCGGCCGGTACACCGCGGCCTGGCACATCAGCGGTGAACGCGATCGAGCACGACCACACCGTCGCCAACCTGGCGATCACCCCGGTCAGCGACCGCGGTCTCAGCTACTACAGCCTCGGCGGCACGCACTTGGTGGTCGACGCGACCGGGATGTTCACCGGCACCCCGGTCGCTGCCGCAGTGGCTCCGCCGCCGAACCCGATTCGCCTGCCGCGGGTGTTGATCGTTGGCGACTCGGCGATGGCCGCACTGAACGTGTACACCGACTCGAAGTATGCGTTGACTGGCTTCGACGTGACGATCGAGGCCGACAACTGCCGACGGCTCGTCCACCCGTCGTGTCTCAGCCCGGCGACCAATCGGGTTCCCGCCACGGCGCTCGAGGCGATCAACGCCGCGTCTGGGCAGTTCGACATCGTCTACATCGACGCCGGCCACAACGACTGGCACGATCCCGACTTCGGCTGGCAGTTCGACCTCATCGTGCAAGCGGCCCGCCGGAAGGGTGCCGCCCAGGTGTTGTGGGCGACGTACACCGAGATCGCAAGAAGTGAGCCGGCGCGTGTCGCCTACGCCGAAAACAACGCGAACCTGCGTTTCCTCACATCGCTCCCCCAGTACCACGACGTCATGCTCGCCGACTGGAACGCATACGCGTCGCAGCGCCCGGACTGGTTTTACGACGGTACGCACATGACCCGCCCCGGCGCGTGGGGTCAGACCGACTACATCGCCCGCTGGATTGCCGCGATCGCGCACATCCCGTGCCCGCGTGCCTGGTCACCCGGTGCGCCGCTGCCCAACCCGTGCCCGCACCCAGACTGGATCGGCCCGCCCGCCGACCCGGTCGCGCTGTATTGACACGAGCGACCTATCCGCTGAGCCCCTTATCGCGAGATTCGGTTGCGCAACGCCACGACCCAGTCGTCGGCTTGACGCCAGCGACCGTCGGCGTGGGCCCGTGCTTCGTGGGCTTGTTCGTCGGCCCGTGGCCACGAACCGAAGAACTTCACCGCTGCTTGCTTGGAGTGCAGCGAACGCATCGCATCGGCCAACAGGTCGTCGCCGACATGACCTTCCGCGAAGAGGATGAAGCAGTAGTCGCCCAGCCCGCCGTGCTTGGTGGGTCGCGAGATCAGGTTCGACAAGTTCAGCCGGCGCGCCGCGAACTCCTGCAGGATCGAGATGAGGCTGCCCGGTTCGTCGGCTCGCTGGTAGACCACCAGCGCCGTGCGATCGTGACCGGTGGGCGGCGGAACCTCGCCTCGGCTGACGAGCACGAACCGGGTTTGGTTGTCGTCATGGTCCTCGATCGAGTCGGCCAACACCGTCAGGCCGTAGCGCTCGGCGGCGACCCGCGGCGTGATCGCTCCGATGCTCGTCGACCCGCTCGCCATCACGCTTTCCGCCGCGGCCGCCGTGGACGTGGCGGTGACGATCTCGGCGTCTGGTACCTGCTCTCGAATGAACCGATGGCACTGTGCGGTGGCGACGGGGATCGATCGGATCTCGGTGAGGTCGGCCAGCAAGGTTCCCGGGGCCGCTGCCAGACACAGGTGGATGTCGAGCACCACTTCGCGGGTGATCAGCAAGTCGTGATCGAACGCGAGGGCGTCGAGCGTGAAGTTGACCATGCCCTCGATCGAGTTCTCGATGGGCACGAACCCGTACTCCACCTCGCCGCTGGTCACGGCGTCGAGCACTTCGGGGACGTTTCGGTACGGCACGAGTTCGCACCGCGTCAGATCCGGCTGGGTTCGCAGCGCCTGCTCGGTGAAGGTGCCGAACGGACCGAGGAACGCAACGCGGGTGGTGGCGGCAGCTTCTGGCGCGATCGGCAACGGATTCATGCCCGGCAGGCTACTGGCGCGCCTGCACACCGACGGGGTGCGATTCAGCCCATCGTCTGCCAGCATGACGGCATGGACGAGGTCGCGCTGCGCGAACTGATCGACGGCATTCGCTCGGGCAGCATCGCGCCCGACGACGCCGTGGCAACCTTGCGACGACTCCCGTTCGCCGATCTCGGCGACGCGCTCGTCGACCACCATCGAGCACTCCGGCAGGGCATTCCCGAAGCGGTGTACGGTCCGGGCAAATCGCCGGA
>DATKCX010000378.1:0-4538 GCA_035512975.1 Ilumatobacter sp. | reverse complement strand
GTAAACGTACTCGCCACACCATCCGATGGTCAAGCGCGCCTCGATTTCGCCACGGCATCCGTACGCCAGAGCGCCGGTTGACAGCATCCGCAGGTTGGCAGGCGAAATCAAGCAATGAACCGGCCGGTGCACAACACCAATCGCCGGAGACATTCCCGGCCCGCGTCACGAGAGTTCAGCACGATGTTCGCTTGACAGAGTAGTCGAAGGAGCTTAACTTACGAGTGAGTAAACAGTGGAAGATCCTCGCTGGACCCGTTCCGGCGAGGCAACTACACAGGGGGTAGATCATGATGAAGTCTCAGCCGCATAGGCGACCCCGCATCAGAAGGGCGCTCGCGGGTGTTCTCGTGTGTGCGTTCGTTGTGGCGTCCTGTGGGTCGTCCGACGACGACACCACCGAGCCCGACGACAATGTCACGACGACCGACAACGGTGGCACGACGACCGAGCCCGACGACGACGGCACGACGACCGAGCCTGACGCTGGGGGCACGACGACCGAGCCCGACGACAGTGGCACGACGACCGAGCCCGACGACGGTGGCACGACGACCGAGCCTCCGGGAGACAGCATCGAACCTGCCGACGGTGGAAACATGTGGGATCCGTCGCGGCCACACGAGGGCAGCGGGACGGTCCGCGTGCGGCTGGTCAGCGACTGGGGTTCCTCGCTGCTGCCGCCAACGCGGGCGATCAACCCCGCGACCTACTTGATGAACGCCTTGTACGACCGGCTGCTCGTCAACGGGCCCGACGGCGCGTTGGTGCCGTGGTTGGCTGTGTCGTGGGAGGTGTCTCCGACGGAGATCGTGTTCACGCTCCGAGACGATGCGACGTGTGCTGACGGTACGCCGGTCACGGCGACGGTCGTGGCCGACTCGATCAACTTCTGGGTCGATCCGGCGACGGAGTCGGCGTGGGTGGGGAACCTGGGGCCCGGCCCAGTGTCGGCGCTGGCGGACGATTCGGCCAACACGGTGACGGTGACGAGCGGGACGCCGTTCAACGAACTGTTGCAGGGTTTCGCCATCAGCGAGGCAGGGATCGTGTGTCCTGCGGGGCTGGTGGACGGTGCCGATGATTCGTTGACGGCGTTCGGGAGCGGCCCGTATGTGCTCACGGCGGCGACTCATGACCAGGGAGCGACGCTGACTCGGCGCGAGGATTACACGTGGGGGCCGTTTGGTCTCACCTCTGCAGATCTGCCCGAGCAGTTGGAGTTCGTCGTGGTCAACGAGGAGTCGACGGCGGCGAATCTGTTGGAGACCGGTGAGCTGGATTACGGGTATGTCAGGCCGCCGGATGCCGAGCGCCTCATCGCGGACGGCGATCTGAACGCCGTGGAACATCCGTCCTACGGCTCATCCATGCTGAGTTTCCGTTTGGATCGGCCGGCGTGGCAAGACCCAGAGGTGCGGCGGGCGCTGCTGTCGGCGATCGATCCGATGGTGTGGACCGAGCTCGAGCATGGCACGTTGGGCCGATATGTTCCCGGGTACTTCGGTGAGGGCATGGATTGCTACGCCGATCTGACCGAGTTCTTGCCGACGCCTGATCCGCAGGCTGCTCAGGACGCGCTGGTGTCGCTTGGTTGGACACTCGACGGGGACAAACTGGTCAAAGACGGCGAACAGATGAGCATCCTCTTCCTCGGTTCGCTCGAGCAGGGTGTTGCGGCGGAGTACGTGCAGTCGGTGTACGAGAGCATCGGTATCAGTGTCGAGCTTCGCATCATCGAATTCACGGGATTCGGTGCGGCGCTGCGCGAAGGCGACTGGGACATGGCGACCCCACAGTATTCGGGGTCCACCAACCCTCAGTCGATGGCGCGGTTCATGACGCCGACCGGACCGAACCTGTCAGCACTAGACGATGAGCAGCTGACAGCTCTCGCGGAGGAAGCCCTCAGTGCTCCGTTGGAGGAGCGTTGTGAGCCGTGGCGGGAGTTCGAGGAGTACTTCGCGACGCAGTGGTACGGAATCCCGGTCGGTCAGCGAGCGTTCATGTGGTTCGACCACGGCGATGTGCAGGGCTACTCGAACGGTCCGATGTTCCAGTCGTGGTCGATCATGCGCCTCGCTGAGTAGAGCTAGGTCCCCGGTTCGCGGGACACCCGACAGTGCTGCGGCGGTCGGGTGTCCCCAGAGCCTTGTTCCTCCGCACTCGACTGTTTGATTATTTCTATTTGACTCTTTCCATTTGACTATTCGAGGTATCACGAATCTTATGTCTGCTGAACAGAATGTCTCGTTCCACAACGACGCGCGGCCGCCTTCGGGGCCGTTGACCGGTCTACGAGTACTTGATCTGACGCATGTGTTGATCGGTCCGTATTGCACGGCGTTGCTGGGCGACATGGGTGCCGATGTGATCAAGGTCGAGCCACCGGCGGGCGACCAGACTCGTTGGGTCGGTCCGAGTCGGTCGGACGGGATGTCATCTCAGTTCTTGAACCTCAATCGGAACAAGCGCAGTGTGATGCTCGATCTGAAGCAGGCGAAGGCTCGCGACGCTTTGTTGCGTTTGGCGGAGACGTCTGATGTCTTCGTGTGCAATATGCGTCATGATGCGTTGGAGCGTTTGGGGTTGACGTATGAGGATCTCGCTGGGGTCAATCCGAGCATCGTGTATTGCCGGATCGTTGGTTTTGGTGAGCGGCATCCGGGGCGGGTTCGGCCGTCGTTCGATGATGTCGTGCAGGCTGAGACGGGTTTGATCGATCTGCAGCGGCAGTTGACTGGTACGCCGAGTTTCATCGCGGTCGCGATCGCTGACGAGGTGAGTGGGTTGATGGCGATGAACGGCATTTTGGCGGCGCTTCATCGGCGGAGCCAGACCGGTGAGGGTGATGAGCTCGAGGTTGCGATGTATGACGTGATGTCGCAGTTCGTGTTGTCGACGCATCTCACGGGCAGCATTTTCGAGCCGCCGATGGGACCACCTGTTTATCCTCGTCAGGTCGCGGCGAATCGTCGGCCGTGGGCGACATCTGATGGGTGGCTTGTGGTGGCTCCGTATACCGATGGGCATTGGCGTCGGTTGTTGGAGTTCCTTGGTCGTTCGGATTTGTTGGAGGACCCGCGGTTCGACAACATGCAGCGGCGTTCGGCTCATCTCAACGAGTTGTTCGGGATCCTCGAACCGTTGGTGGCTGAACGGACGACGGAGGAGTGGGTCACCGTGCTGGAAGAGATCGATGTGGCGTATGGACGGGTTCGTTCCACCAGTGATCTGATCGAGGATGAGACGTTGCAGGAGACTGGTCTGCTCGGGATCTACGAGCACAGCACCGAGGGATCGTTGCGGCTCGTCGGGAACCCGATCGAGTTCAAGAACGCACCTGTTTCGGTGCAGCGGCTACCGCCACGCCTCGGTATCCACTCGCGAGAGGTCCTCGCCGAAGCCGGCTACTCCGATGCCGAGATCGACGAGCTGGTGGCAGCGGGTGCCACGCTGTCAGGGCCGGTGGGTGCCGACGGGGCCGTGTCTTGATGGGTGCTCGAACGGCGCTCGTCGTCGGTGGCACCGGGCCGACCGGGCCACCGGCGGTGAACGGGCTCCTCGAACGCGGTTACGAGGTGACGGTGTTCCACAGCGGGCTCCACGAAGCAGAGTTCGCCGGGCCGGTGCGCCACATTCATGGCGACGTGCACTTCCCCGAAACCATCCGGGAGGCGTGTGGTGACGAATCGTTTGACCTGGTCATCGCCCAGTACGGCCGCCTGCGGCACCTGGCTGACCACTTCGCTGGGCGCACCGAGCACTTCATCGGCGTCGGTTCCGGCGGATCCATCGCTGGCTCCGACGACCCGCGGTGGGGCGGGATCGGCCGCCCCGTCGTTCTGTTCGACGAGCACCGGCAGATCACCGAGAACGACCCGGCGCGGAACAAGCTCGGGTTTCGCATGGGCGAGGCGCTCCAGAACCTCATGCAGCATCATGAGGACGGCCACTACGTCGCAACCTATATCGGGTATCCGATCCTGTATGGGCCGCGTCAGCCGGGTGCGCGCGAGTGGGCAATCATTCGCCGTGCCCTCGATGGTCGTCGCCGCATCATCGTGCCCGAGGGTGGGCAGAAGCTGATCGGGCGCGGCTACAACGAGAACGTCGCCCGGGCACCACTGTTCGCCGCTGATCAGCCAGAACTCGCCGCCGGTAAGTCGTACGTCGTCTCAGATCTCGACTTTCATACGTTCAGTCAGCGAATTGCTTTCATCGGGCAGATGTTGGGACACGAGTTCGAGATCGTCTCGATGCCGTTCGACATTGCTTTACCCGGCCATCCGCTTTACGAGCATCGACTCGAGCAGCGGGTGTTCATCGATCACACCATCCGTGCCGACCTGGGATACACCGACTTGTACTCCTCCGACGAAGCGCTGACGAAGACGGTCGAGTGGTATCTCGCCAATCGGCCCGAACCGGGCGGGGAGTTGGAACAACAACTCGGCGACCCCTTCGACTACGCCCGGGAAGACGCCATCATGCAGATCATGGACGACGCCCGCGCCCGGATCATCGACGTCGGATTC
>DATKCX010000377.1:0-4913 GCA_035512975.1 Ilumatobacter sp. | reverse complement strand
CCAGGCTGCCGACTCAATCGAACAGCGGTCAGCTTAAACTCGTCGCTGTACTTCCGAACCGCGCGCGGCCCTGATCGTGGCACGATGACACTCCATCGTTGTTAGGTGGAAGTGTCTACAAAAGTGGTGCAAGTACCCCTGTCTGGTGCATGCAACGTTAGACCGAAGCGTGGGCACATAGCCTGCCCTGATCTCAAGGAGCGATGGAAAGCCGACGAAGGTCGCGGCGGCGAGCGACGGCCTCCCGCTCACGTGCATGAGATACTCCGATGCCTGTGTTCTGCTGTGCGAAGAGGCGTGAGCGCACTCTCGCGGTGAACTGCGCTCGATGGGCGAGACGAACCGACTGGCGACTGGCGCGCGTGACTGGCGCGCGTTGACATGGGCCGGTGAGCCGCCCCATTCTTTCGGCAACCCCAATCCCGAGAGATAGCGCGGCCACGACAGTCGACTCGGCTGCAACTCGGCGCCGGGCAGGCCGACCAACGTGCCCAGCTTCATGCTCGCAAGCAGAAAGATCGGAGGCGGTGACGTACGCGAGACACTCGACGAGTTGCGGCGCGAGATCGAGGCGCTCGAGCAGACGCTTGCTGCGCTCTGACTCCACACCCGATGGAGGGACCCACCGCCTAGCGACCGGCCGGGGGCTGCGTCTCACGCGCTTGACTGGCTCCGCCGTGTCGCGCGCACCACTACCGTACTGCGTGACCTCCCGCGTTGAGCATGACTTGACGGACGCAGGACCAAACAACAGCGAGGCATGTAGTGACGAGAGTGGTCTGGACCGAACGCCGGGATCGCAATTGGGACATCTTCGCCACGCCACTCGGCGGTCGCCTCCGCAGGCTCGCCGTCGAAGGCCACGTTGGCTCCCTCGCTCGCGCGGCGTTGACTCAAGCGTGGGTGGCAGTCACGCCCACACATTTCTCGGTTGATCGGGACGTTGCCTACTGGAGCACGGTGTGTCGGAAGCTTCTCCAACGGGGCGCCCGCCCGATCGTCCCACCGGTGGTTGAACAGACCCTTACGAGCCGATTTCCAACTATTGGCGCCGTCGATCTCGGAACCGCTGCAGCGGGACCGCTTGACACGGCGATGGATTGTGACACCAGGTTCGACCTTCATCCCCAGTGGGAAGCTCCATTTTGGGACGCGGTCGGCAAACAACTTCCAGGAATGCGGCGTTGGATCAGCCCCCAAGCGTCGCTGGACGCGCTGGCCGGCACCGACGGTGGCGGTACTAGCCGTTGGGTCGACTTTCTGATCGGTGTTCCGTGGGCAGCGAAGGCGATGGTTGTCGAGATCGACGGATCAGGCCACGTTCGACGAGTGGGGGTCGACCGAGTCCGCGACGACCTGCTCAAACGGGCTGGCGTCCAGGTCGAACGGCATCAGGGCTCCGATGCCATCCGCGAAGATGGAGCGCTGCTCGCTGAGCTCGCCCGCCTGTGGGCTCGTCGTCCCCCCGACTCCGCGCCGTGGAACAACCTTGTCGTGGCGCACGGGCCGTCGGCTGTTCATCGCCTCGGGTTCGCGATTGTCGAGGCGGTTGAGCGTGGCTTCCTCGCCCCGGCCGGTGACCCCTGGCACATCGCCGTCGACGATCCGCTCGACATCGCCGCGTCGTGCGGCGGCCACATTCTCGACACGCTCAGTGCCGTCGGCGATTTGTGGAACCTCGAAATTGTCCCGGGGGTGGTGCTTCTCGGAGCGTACCGGTGGACGCGTTCCTCCGAGACTGGTCGATTCACGCCGGCCGACGCCACTCCTCTCCGCGAGCCTCACCTACACGTTGTGCTGGCGCCATTCACGCCACCCCACGCTCCGCTCCCCGCCCTGCCGGACGTGCCTACCGTCATAGTCCGAGGCGCATGTCTTCCTGTCGAACTCGCATGGCGGCCTGCGACAAGCGCCGAGCGCCGTAACATCGTTCCCTCCCCGACGACTGAGCGGGCACTTGGTGTCCTCGTCAGCGATTTGTTCGGGCACCCAACCTTCCGATCCGGCCAGAGTGCCTCCATCAACCAGGTTCTTGCCGGCGCCGACTGTGTCGTACTCTTGCCAACCGGCGCAGGGAAAAGCCTGGTTTACCAGCTCGCTGGCCTCATACAGCCCGGTGTCACCCTCGTCATCGACCCGCTCGTGTCGCTCATCGACGACCAGGAACGCCGCCTTCGCGCCGAAGGAGTTGACCGCGTCGATGGGCTCCACGCGGCCAGGATGAATGCCGGACTGTTCGAAAGAATCGCCAACGGTGAGACGCTTTTCGCCTTCCTCACGCCAGAGCGATTTCAATCTGCCAAGTTCCGCGAGGCCCTGCGAGCGATCGCAACGGGCTATCTCGTCAACCTCGCGGTTATTGACGAGGCTCACTGCGTCTCAGAATGGGGCCATGACTTTCGGACGCCCTATCTCCGGTTGGGGCACCATCTGCGCGACCATGCCAAGGGCGGCGACGGCAGCGTTCCACCTTTCCTCGCCCTCACTGGCACCGCTTCGCCAGCGGTCCTGCGCGACGTCCTTCGAGAACTCGACATCGACCGCGACCAACCCGGAGTTCTGCAACGTCCCACCGACTTCGACAGGCCGAACCTGCACTACCGCGTCATCGAGAGCGATCCAGCAACATGGAAGAGAGACGTGGCGGGTGTCACGACGGAATTCATCCCCGCAGAACTCGGATGCGACCCACACGCCCTTTGCACGCCCGACGGCGATCAGACACACTCTGGGCTCGTCTTCGTTCCCCATACGAGCGGACCGTTCGGGGTCCTTGACGTCGCTGACGTGGTGCGCAACGCGTTGGGTGTAACGGAGCGAGGCCAGGTCGACGTCTACTCCGGCAAGAAGCCCCGGAAGTGGGTCGGTGAGTCAGGTGAGTCATGGGATGAACACAAGACTCATGTCGCTGAACGCTTCAAGGAGAACCTCGTGCCGGTCCTCGTGTCGACGAAGGCGTTCGGAATGGGGATCGACAAGCCGAACATTCGGTGGACGCTCCATGCCGGTCTTCCCTCATCCATCGAGGCGTTCGCACAGGAGGCGGGGCGCGCAGGCCGCAACGGCGCGAAGGCGATCTGTGCCCTTGTCGCGTCCCTCCCGCCGCGTTCACGCGCAACGACGTTACTCGACCGTGACGCAGACCACGCAACTCTCCTCGCCCGATTCAAGGCTCAGGCGGGACAGGATGACCTTCAGCACCAGCTCTACTTTCATTTCGCATCGTTTCCCAGCGAAGGCGACGAATACAAGCAGGCTCTCGCGGTCCTTGTCGACCTACGCGCTGAGGGCGCCGAGCCGAAGCACCAAGTTGCAATTGCGCGGCTCCCCGCCAGCGCTGCACCGGTGCCCAACGACGGTCAGAACGCCATCCGTAGCGCTCGCGAGAAGGCGTTGTACAGACTCGCCCTGGTCGGCGTCGTCGAGGACTATACAGTCGATTACGGCGCTGACACGTTCACCGTCGAACTCGCCGACTACAGCGCTGCGACCATCGACTCCGCGCTACTCGACTACGCTCGACGCGTAGATCCGGGTCGACTCCGCCATTACCGCGGGGTAGTCAACGCCGCGCCAATCGGGCTGAACGCGCGAATCGACCACCACCTCAGCCAGACCATCAAGATCCTTTACCGGATCATTGAACCGGCGCGGGTGGAGGCACTCCGGGCGATGTACAACCTCTGCCGAACCGGTACCACCGACGGGGCGATCAGAGCGACCATCAACGGCTACCTCGGCGACGGGCCGGTCGCGACGATCCTGATGGGCGCACTCAACGACCCGGACGTCAACCTCCCTGAACTACTTAAAGCCCTGAGGACTGCTCCGCCCACTGACCCCTACGAATGGGCAGCCGCCGCCACCCGGCAGCTCGAATCCTTTGGGCGGAATCCCGCGCTCCTCGTCGTTCGCGCACTTGGAGAGGCTTGGAAACCGGACCCTGATGCTGATGTCGACGAGTTCGCCGACCTGACGAAGGCACTCTTCGAAGGGCTCGGTGACTACAACGTTTCCGAACCTGATGCAGTCGCCGTTCTCGCATGGATGACGGCGCAAATGCGCAACCAGAGCGCCGGCCACCGCTGGAGCTGGGTACGCGTCGTCTGGGAGAGCTGGGACCGGACTCCGTACCGAGACGAAGCGTTGATCGACCTCGAAACGCGCGTTCTGGACGAAGCCACCGTTGGCAATTTCCACCCAAGTGAGCTATCCGCGGTTGCCCTGCGACGCACACGGCGCGTCGCCGTCGTTGCTGCCGCCTATGCCGAAAAGCGAACGAGCTGAACACCCCCAGTCCGAGGAGCCGACGATGACTACAAGCAACCGTGACGGGTTAACGGTCGATGACGCCATCCGTCAGTTCAAGGACGCAGAGAGCGCGCTGCGCGGCGTGATGGCGGCCTCCGATGCACTCGTTGGCGCTGCCAAGAAAGTCGATGAGGCCAAAGCCCTGCTCGCCGACACTCAGCGATCGACCGTCGCTCGGCTCGACGGCGCCCAGGCCGCCCTCGATTCCTCAGAGAAGTCGCTCGCAGACGCCTCCAGCTCCGTCTACGGTCTTGCCGCAGAGCTCAAGGACATCGCCCGCAACCTCAAAGACACCGCCGTCGCCCTCCGCAGCCTCAACCCGGCGCAACTCCTTGCCTCCCTCGAAGACATCCGACGACAACAGCGAGCCACGCTCATTCTCGTGGCCATAGCGCTCATCGTCACGGTCGCCGCCAGACTTTTCTGAACCGGCCCTCGGTCGGCTAGTTGTCGCCCGTCCCGGCGGATCTATCTCGGCACCTTCGTCCGCTCGAGGACGAATGGCCTCCCGAGCCTCATAGACATCGACGAGATCGGCTACCCTGCCGAGCATGCGGACTGGGCGTGGACGAGGAGTTTGATCTCGCCAGCGCATGGCTTAG
>DATKCX010000376.1:0-12580 GCA_035512975.1 Ilumatobacter sp. | reverse complement strand
TCTACGCCGAGGTGTTGTTGGGCAAACAGGTCGCCGGAACTGGCGTGGGACGCTCCAAGAAGTCGGCCGAACAAGTCGCCGCCGGCGCTGCACTCGCAGTGCTCGACGATGCCTGAACCTCGTGTCTGAACCGCGTGCCTGAGCTACCAGAAGTCGAAACCGTTCGGCGCGGGTTGGAACGGTTCATCGTCGGCCGCCACGTGTCGAAGGTGGAGGTGGGCCGGGAACGAACCGTCCGGCGCACATCGGCGCGCGAAGTGATCGACGGGCTCACCGGAACGCGAATCACCGCTGCCAATCGGCGCGGTAAGTACCTGTTGCTGCCGCTCGACAGCGGCGATGAGTTGATGATTCACCTCCGCATGAGCGGCCAGGTGCTGGTGGCCGACGTTGGCACCGAGCGCCCGCCGCACACGCACGTGGTGCTGCACCTCGACCCGCCGGACAGCGATGCCGCCGGCAGCAGTGGTCTCGGCCCGAAGGAGCTGTGGTTCGTCGACCCTCGCACGTTCGGCGAAGTCGTCGTGTTCGACCCCACAAAGGTCGCGGTCGAAGTTCCCGAATTGGCGAAGATGGGGATCGATCCGATCACCGACGGCCTGTCGTTGAAACAGTTGCGGTCATTGCTTCGCAGCCGACATCGGCTGCTGAAGCCGTTGCTGCTCGACCTGCACTCCATTGCCGGCATCGGCAACATCTACGCCGACGAGATCCTGCACGCAGCCCGACTGCGGCCCAACCGATTGAGCGACGAACTGTCACCCGCCAGCGAGCGAAGACTGCACGAGTCGATCCTCGGCGTGCTGACCGCAGCGATCGACGCGGGCGGTTCCACGCTGGGCGACGCGCAGTACGTCGATCTGTTCGGCGCGGGCGGCTCGTACCAAGACGCGCATCGGGTGTACAGCCGAACGGGGGAGCGGTGCATCACCTGCGGCGTGGGTTGGATTCGTCACACGGTGAGTGCCCAACGATCCACACACTTCTGCCCGCGCTGCCAACGTTAGTTGCCACAAGGTGCCAGGGGGATCAGCGGAGAGGTCGCTTCGCTCCATTTCATTCCGCTGACTGTTCAGCCGAGGAGGCGGTCTGCAAGTGCTCCCACCCGGCTGGGGCGGTCGGTCCGTTGCTCGGCTCGGTCGGCGACAGCGACGCCTCGTAGCGCCGCGTTGATGCCGAGCCACCTCAGAGGTTCGGGTTCCCAGCGCCGCAACCGGCGGTCGATCCACGGGTAGGTCGTTCGTTCGGTGTCTGCGCCGACGACGAGATCGGCGAGTGTTCGACCGGCCAGGTTGGCTGCGGCCACGCCCTCGCCGACGTAGCCGCCGAGACGGGCGAGACCGGTAGCGCGATCGAACCCCAAGGAGGGGAACCAGTCGCGTGGCACGCCCAACACTCCACCCCAGCGGTGGGTGATCTCCGCACTGGCGGTTTGGGGGAGAAGCTCGCGTAGAGACGCTGCAATCAGATCGTGTGTGCGCGAGCGCGCCTCGATGGAGGCGTCGATTCTCGAGCCGAAGCGATACGGCGCACCGCGCCCGCCGAACGCGATCCGGTCGTCGGCGGTGCGCTGCCCGTAGATCACCAACCGCCGGTCGTCGGTGAACGTCGGGCGATCGGCGAGACCGATGTCTGACCAGGTCTCGGCCGGCAAGGGTTCGGTGGCGATCATCAGCGAGTACAACGGGAGCAGGGAGCGCCGCTGACCTGCGAGATCTCGTGTGTACCCCTCGGTGGCCTGCACCACGACGCGGCCGCGCACGTCACCACCGCTCGTGACCACACGTCCAGGCTCGATCGAAAGGGCGGCGGTGTGCTCGAAGATCGCAGCGCCGCGGGCGCGCACCGACGCTGCGAGGCCGTGCACCAGCTTCGCTGGATGGAGCGCCGCGGCATGTGCGAAGAAGAGCCCTCCGCGCACGCCGGGTGCGGCCATCATTGCAGTGGCTTCCGTCGCATCGAGCAGGCGCATATCGTCGTCGGAGAATCCGATCGAATGCAGGTGGGCCACCTCGTCGTGCTGCCGCGTGAGCTGGGCGCTGTTGCGGGCGAGTCGCAGCGCACCGCCCTTCCGGAAGTCGCACTCGAAACCGGCCGCAGCGACCACGCGGCCGACCTCGTCGACGGCGTCGAACATGGCCCGCATCAAGGCAAGCGCAGACGTGGCACCACCGGCAGCGGCGAGTTTGTCGAACCCAGCAGCGAGTTCACCGATACACCAGCCACCGTTGCGACCGGAGGCACCGAAGCCCACGACGTCTCGCTCGATGATCACAACTCGCAGCGTTGGATCGTGGTCGAGGAGATAGTGAGCGGTCCACAAGCCGCTGTACCCGGCACCGACGATCACCACGTCGGCGTCGAGTTTCGTCACCGCATCAGCGGCGAGTGGACTGACGCTCGGTGCCGGCTGATCGGCGGTGTCGAACCACAACGAACGCGCCGGTTCCATCGCGATGAAGGTAGTCAGTCGCCGGAGCATGTGAACCATCGGGTTTCGTTTCCGATTGTTACGTTCCGATCTCCACCTTGCGCACGGCCACACAAAGTGACAGATTCATGCCCAATGTCGACGACAAACAGGTGGGCCACGTGAGCGACAACGTCATTCAGTTCCAGAGTGTTCGCAAGCAGTTCGGTGAGTTCGTCGCCGTCGAGCATGCCGATTTCTCGATCGCTCGGGGTGAGTTCTTCTCTCTGCTCGGCCCGTCCGGTTGTGGCAAGACAACTCTGCTGAAGATGATCGCCGGCTTCGAGCAACCGACGTCGGGTGCAATCCTGCTCGACGGGGCAGACGTGTCGATGGTGCCGCCCTACAAGCGCAACGTCAACACGGTGTTCCAGCAATACGCGTTGTTCCCACACATGTCGGTGCTCGACAACGTGGCATTCGGTTTGCGGTCGAAGGGTGCCGGCACCGCGGAAGCGCGCCGTGAAGCCGCCGAGATGCTCGAGATCGTCCGGCTCGGCGATTTCCGGAACCGGCGACCCACGCAGCTGTCGGGCGGTCAGCAGCAACGAGTCGCCCTGGCGCGGGCGCTCGTCAACAAGCCCAGCGCACTGCTCCTCGACGAGCCGCTGGCCGCACTCGACCTGAAGCTGCGCGAAGCGATGCAGTTGGAGCTCAAGCGCATCCAGCGCGAGCTCGGAATCACGTTCGTGTTCGTCACCCACGACCAGGGCGAAGCGCTCACCATGAGCGATCGAATCGCGGTCATGAGCAAGGGCCGGGTCGAGCAGATCGGCACGCCCGAAGAGATCTACGATCGGCCCGCTGGCATCTTCGTCGCCGGATTCATCGGGTCGGCGAACTTGCTGCCCGGTCGCGTGAACGCAAGCGGCTCCAGCGTCGACCTCGAGATGGGGGCCACGATCGACGTCGCAGACACCAGCGGTCACGAGCCCGGCACCGAAGTCACGGTGATGATCCGCCCCGAACGGCTGGAGCCGTACAACGGCGAAATGAAGCCGAACAGCTCGTTCGTCGGCGAGATCAAAGACGTCATCTATCAGGGCTCGGAAATCGGGCTGATCGTCCACCTCGACTCCACCACCGAAATCGTCGCCACGATCGAACCCGACGACATGAACGCGTCGGTGGTGCCTGGCGGCCTCATCACACTGGCGTGGGTGCCCGATGCGCCGTTCGTCATGCCTGGCCGTTCGGCCATCGTGGGAGCGACCACCACAGATGTCGACGAGGTGCAAGCCACCATGGCCGGCACCGACCTCGGTTCCGGGAAGAACGATGGCGATGATTCGTCGCTCGGCTCCAACCTCGGGCGGCGCGCACTGTTGGTCGGCGGTGGTCTCGCCGCGGCGGCAGTGGTGGTCGGTGGCGTGTTGGCCTTCACTGGCAATGGTGGCGGTAGCAACGTCGATGGCGACGACGACGAAGGCGCGCTCGGCAGCGGCGGATCCTCCACACTCGGTTCCGGCTCCAACCAGGTGCGGATCCTCAACTGGCAGGCCTACGTCGACCCGTCCGAAGACGGCGCAATCGGCACGGTGGATCGGTTCATCGAGGCAACTGGTGTGGCTACCCGCTACAGCGAGGACTTCAACGACAACAACGAGGTCTACAACCGCTTGATCGCACCGGTCGTCGGTGCCGGGCAGAAGATGGACTACGACATCATCTGCCCGACGAACTGGTTGGCGGCACGTCTCCGCACGCTGGGATGGATCGAGCCGCTCCCGCTCGACCTCATCCCGAACCGCGTCAATCTCGAAGATCGCTTCCTCAATCAGAAATGGGACTTCGGGGCGCTGTACAACCTTCCGTGGCAGGCGGGCATCACCGGCATCGCGTACAACCCGTCGCTCACCGGGCGCGAGTTCACCACGGTGGCCGACCTCTGGGACGAAGCCATTCGAGGTCGTGTCGCCTTGCTCACCGAAATGCGTGACTCGGTGGGCCTGGTCATGATGTCGCTCGGCTACGACCCGTCGACCCTCGACGAGGAAGCAGCGATGGAAGCGATCGGGGTCATCGAGGAGCAAACGAGAAGCGGTCAGATTCGTGCGTTCACCGGCAACGAGTACCTCGACGGTCTACGGCGCGGCGATATTGCAGCGTGCATCGCATGGTCAGGCGACATCGTGCAGTTGCAGTACGAGACCGACGAGATCGAGTTCTACATTCCGGAAGAGGGCGGCATGAGCTGGTACGACACCATGGTCATCCCGAAGGGTGCCGACAACGGTGTTGCCGCTGCCGAGTGGATGAACTTCGTGTACGACCCCGTGCAAGCAGCGCAGCTCACCTACTGGGTGCAGTACATCTCGCCGGTGAAGGGTGTGAAGGAAGAGCTCATCAAGATGGGCGGCGACGCCGCCGACCTGGCCGAAAGCCAGATCCTGTTCCCCGACGAGGCGACCGCCGCTCGCCTGAAGGTGTTTGCCAACTTGCCAGAAGACGTGGAGGCTCGCATCAACGACCGGTTCCTCGGCGTAACGGGGGCCTAGGCCGACATGGCAACGACACCAGCAGACACTCGCTCGGTGCGGGTCGACAAGAAGATCCCCTATGTTCTCATCCTTCCGGGGATGTTGTTCCTGTTCGTGTTCTTCATCGTGCCGCTGATCACGCTGTTCAAGATTTCGCTGTCCACCAAGCCCAATCCGCTCCTCGCCGAGTACGAGTTCACCTGGGAGTGGGGCAACTTCACCACGGCATTCGACGACTTCGGCGGTCAATTGGGTCGCTCGTTCTTTTACGCCGGGGTGGCGACCGTGTTGTGCATCTTGATCGCCTACCCCATCGCCTACTTCATCGCCTTCAAGGCGGGCACCTATCGCAACGTCGTCCTCGGGTTGGTCATGGTGCCGTTCTTCACCAGCTTCCTGTTGCGAACGATCGCCTGGCAGTCGTTGCTGAACGACAGCGGCCCGGTGTTGTCCTTCATCGAGGCGATCAGCCTCGACGGTTTCCTCGGCAACATCGGTTTGCTCGAAGATGGTCGGATCCTCAACACCGATACAGCGGTGATCGGCGGGCTCACGTACAACTTCTTGCCGTTCATGCTGTTGCCGATCTACGTCAGCCTCGAAAAGATCGATCCGAGATTGGTCGAGGCGGCCAGCGATCTGTACGCGCCGTTCGCAAGTGCGTTCCGGCGGGTGATCTTGCCGTTGTCGCTACCGGGTGTGTTCGCCGGCACGCTGCTCACCTTCATTCCGGCCACGGGCGACTTCATCAACGCCCGCTTCTTGGGTAATCCGAACACCTCGGTCATCGGCAACGTGGTGCAATCGCAGTTCCTGTCACGCAACGACTACCCGACGGCGGCTGCCATCAGCTTCGTGCTGATGGCGATCATCACGACGGCGGTCGTGATCTACGCCGCAATGCTGGGCACGGAGGACATCGCATGAGTGCCTCGCACGCAGGTCGTCGGCCCTGGGGAACGTACGTGCTGTACGTGGTGACTGCTCTGGGCATGGTGTACCTGTTCATCCCGTTGCTCACGATCGCCCGGTTCACGTTCAACCAGCCGTCGAGCAACTACAACACGTCGTGGAACGAGTTCACCACGGACAACTGGCGCAACGCCTTCGAGGCGAGCGACTACCGCGACGCCTTCGTCGAGAGCATCAAGGTCGCCATCATCGCCTGCGGCCTGGCGACGATCCTCGGAGCGTTGGTCGCCATCGCGCTCACGCGCTACAAGATGCGTGGCGGGGCTTGGATCAACTTCTTGCTCGTACTGCCCCTCACTACGCCCGAGATTGTGCTCGGCGCCTCCACCTTCACGTTGTTCTTCAACCAGGGTGTGCGGTTCGGTTTCTGGACCATCGTCGCGGCGCACACGATGTTCTGTCTGTCGTTCGTTGCGTTGACCGTGAAGGCGAGAATTCGTGGCCTCGACTGGTCGCTGGAAGACGCTGCCGCCGACCTCGGTTCGCCGCCGTTGCGGACGTTCGCCAAGGTCACGCTGCCGTTGGTGACTCCCGGTATCGCGGCAGCGTTCATGCTGTCGGTTTCGTTGTCGATCGACGACTACATCATCACGTCATTCGTGGCAGGGCAGGTCTCGACCTTCCCACGGGAGATCTGGGATTCGTACATCCGCGAGGTGGTGCCACAGATCCAGGTGTTCACGACGATCATCATGTTGGTGGTCATCTCGGTGCTCGTCGTGTCGACGCTGGCCGGAAAGCGACGGCGCGCCCAAGGGTTGTGACCTAAACGCGAACACTGATCGCATCTGAGACGCTACGGTTCGCGGCCATGGAGCAGCGCTCACTCTCTCGATTCCTGGTCGTCGCCTCTGCGGCGGCGCTCGTTCTGTCCGCATGTGGCAGCGACGACGACAACGCCACGGCAGTCGATGCTGTCGACACCGCCACGACCGATGCGTCGTCCGACAGTTCGGTCGACAACGCCGCGCAGACCACGGCTGCCGACGCGACCGACACCGACACCGGCACAACTATCGATTCGAGCAGCGATGACGCTCCCGTCTCGGGTGACGCGAACTCCATGTACTGCCGTTCCGTGCGTGGCGAGGTCGAGATGCCAGCCGACCTCGACGTGCTGGGCAATTTCGATCTCAGTGACCCCGAAGCGATGAGCGACATGCTGGCCGACGCCCAAGCGAACCTGGGTGAAACAGTCGAGATCGCTCCCGACGAGTTGAAGGACGACTTCCGTACGGTGCTCGAGGGCAGCATGACGATGGTGAGCGAGATGCTGGACGCGGGTGGTGACATCTCCAAGATCGATGCATCGGCGTTCGAGACGCCGGAGTTCGAGGCGGCTGCCGAGCGGGTCGAAACCTACAACGTCGACGTGTGCGGGTACGACGTCACCACGGCCACCATGCCAGGGCTCGACGATGCCGACACCACGGCTACGTTGCTGACTCAGGTGCTCGGCCCGTTGCAGGCGCAGATGAATCTGTCCGACGACCAGGTCGCGTGTCTGTCCGACAAGATGGCAGAGTCAATGGCCGCATCCGGTGGTGTGCCGGCGATGGACGCCGTGATGACCTACCTCACCGATTGCGGAATCGACCCAAGCGGCGGCTGAACGCAACGTTTGTCAGTGCTTGATCATGACGTGCTTGACTTCGGTGTAGGCCTCGAGCGCATACATGCTCATGTCCTTGCCGTAGCCCGAGTTCTTGAAACCGCCGTGGGGCATTTCCGAGATGATCGGGATGTGATCATTCACCCACACCGTGCCGAACTCGAGCGCCTTGGTGAGGCGCATCGCCCGGCCCACATCTGAGGTCCACACACTGGCCGCCAGGCCGTAGTCGACGTCATTGGCGTACGCCACCGCTTGCGCTTCGTCGGCGGCCTGCTGCACCGAGATGACCGGCCCGAACGTCTCCTGCTGAACGATCTCGGCCGCCTGATCGACCCCGATCACCAGCGTCGGCTCCACGAAGAACCCTGGGCGGTCCAACAGACCGCCGCCGATCGTGATCTGTCCACCGGCCGCCTTGGCGCGCTCGATCACGCCACCGATGCGCTGTTGGTGAGCTTGTGACACGACAGGGCCCATGTTGGTGGCTGGGTCGGTGGGGTCGCCGGTGACCACTCCGCGCATGCTCTCCGTCATGGCTTCGACGAACTGGTCGTGCACCTTCCGTCCGGCGATGATGCGCGTGGGTGCCGTGCAGTCCTGTCCTGAGTTGTAGAACGCCGTGGCGGTGAGGTTCTCGACCACAGCGTCGATGTCGGCGTCGTCGAAAACGATCACCGGAGCCTTGCCGCCGAGTTCGAGGTGCACCCGGGTGAGCGTGTCTGCGGCGGTGGCAGCCACCGACTTGCCGGCGCGAACACTGCCGGTGAGCGACACCATGGCTACGCGCGGGTGCGACACCAAAGCGGTGCCAGTGGCCACCCCGTCGCCGCACACCACGTTCACCACACCGGGGGGCAGGATGTCGCTCAGCAATTCCATCAATCGGAGCGCCGAGTACGGCGTGAGCTCGGAAGGCTTGAGCACCACCGTGTTGCCTGCAGCGAGCGCTGGGCCCAGCTTCCACGTGGCCATGTTGAGTGGGTAGTTCCATGGGGCGATGCCACCCACCACGCCGAGCGGGTCGCGCCGCACGTACGACGTGTAACCGGCCATGTACTCCCCAGCGGCCTTGCCCTCCATGAAACGGGGCGCAGCGGCAAAGAACCGCCAGTTGTCGACCGTGAGGTCCATCTCGAACTCGATGATCGATACCGGTTTGCCGACATTCTCACTCTCGATGGCGCTGAGGTCGTCGATGTTGGCCGCGATGGTGTCGGCGACCTTGGTGAGCATCTCGCTCCGTTCGCGAGGAGTGGTGGCCGCCCAGCCAGGAAACGCCGCGCGTGCCGCTTCCACCGCGTCGTCGATGTCGGTGGCGTCGCTCGCAGGTGCCATACCGATCGCCTCACCGGTGGCAGGGTTCAGAATGACATCGGTGGCACCGGAACGTGCCGGCTTCCATTCGCCACCGATGAAGTTGAGTTCGGGCATTGATCCTCCAGATAGACCGGTCGTCGGCGTTCAGTTTGACAACTGCGGCCGAGTGCGGCCAACACGGACCACCATCAACCGTGACGTTTGGGGTCTGACCCCAACCGTCACGCGAGTAGCATCGGCCCGGCGTGTTTCTGAAAGCTCTCACCCTCAAGGGGTTCAAGTCATTTGCGGACTCCACCGTGATGGCGCTCGAACCCGGCGTCACCGTGGTCGTCGGGCCGAACGGCTCCGGCAAGTCGAACGTCGTCGACGCCATCGCCTGGGTGCTCGGCGCTCAAGCGCCGAGGTCGGTGCGCTCACAGAAGATGGACGACGTGATCTTCGCCGGCACCGCGAAGCGCCCGGCGCTCGGGCGCGCCGAGGTGAGTCTCACGCTCGACAACTCGTCCGGGCTGCTGCCAATCGAGTTCAACGAAGTCACGATCACCCGAATCTTGTTCCGCAACGGCGACAGCGAGTACGCCATCAACGGGGTCGCGTGTCGGTTGCTCGACATTCAGGAACTGCTGTCTGACGCCGGTGTCGGTCGCCAGCAGCACGTGATCGTCAGCCAAGGCCAGATCGATGCGGTGCTCAACGCTCGGCCGGAAGATCGCCGCGGCATCATCGAGGAAGCGGCCGGAGTCCTCAAGTACCGCAAACGGAAAGAAAAGGCGGAACGGCGACTCGACGCCACCGAAGCCAATCTGTTGCGACTGCAAGACCTGCTGCGGGAAGTGCGACGTCAGCTGCGACCGCTCGAGCGGCAGGCCGAGGCGGCACGCCGCCACGAAGTGCTGATCGTCGAACTCACCGCGCTGCGTATCTTCGTCGCTGGTCGAGAGATCGCCGGGCTTCGACGCAAGCTCGAGGTGATCGCGATCGATCGTCATCAGGCTGTCGAGCAAGAGCGTGACCTGAAAGCCCAGCTCGCACGTCTCGACACCGAGATCATGGCGATGGAAGCCGCGTTGTCGGCTCGCGGAGAGAGCGACGTCACCGATCGATTGCGGCACGTCGAGCAGTTGCGTGAACGGGCCCGCGGAATTTCGGGCATGTTGAGCGAACGCACCCGGTCGATCGAGCGCGACAAAGGCCAACTGCTCGACTCGGGAGTGGTCGCCAATCTCGAAGCCGACGGGTCGAGGTTCCGCAGTGAGCTCGGCGAAGTGATCGAAGCGCTCAGCCAGGTCGAACCCGCGAGCGAGGCGCTCACCGCTGAGGAAGAAGCGTTCCGCAACGAGCGCCAGCGCATCATGGAAGCGTTGTCCGCGGACGATGGCGGCACCAAGGCCGCCAGTGCTGCAGCTGAGGTTCGAGGCGAGCTGCGTTCGGTGCGCACCACGGTCGAGCGCACCGAGAGCGAGCTCCGACGTACCGAGGCGCGTGGCACCGAGTTGCGCCGCCGACTGGAACAGCTCGATGCCGAGACCGAACGGCTTCGACACGACTGCGCGCAAGCCGAGTCGGTCGAGTCGCCGCTGGTGGCACAGATCGACGCCGCCGAACAGGCACGTCTCGCTGCCGAGGCAGAGTTCGAGGCGGCCACTCACTCCCGACACAACGCCAGCGAGATCTCATCGCATTGGCGGGCCCGTTCAGAGGCGTTGCAACAAGCGATGGACGCAGCGCACGCTCGGGCCGGAGCGCAACGGCTCGCCGGCGTCGAGGGTGTGCTCGGCACGCTCCTCGACCTGGTGGAGATCGATGCCGGGTGGGAACCCGCTGTCGAGGCCGCCCTCGGCGAGGCCTTGTCGGCCGTCGTCGTCGATGGCCCGGCATCGGCACAGCGCGCCCTCGCCGAACTCCGGTCGAGTTCCACCAGCGGCGCGGTGTTGGCCGCTGGCGGTCGTCACGACATGCGTCGTCACCCAGGCGTGGGTGACCCGGTCCTCCCTCACGTTCGCAGCGGGCGGCCCGGCTTGTCCGGGTTGTTGGAAATGCTCATCGGCGGCGCAGTGCGAGTCGAAGGGCTCGACGCCGCCATCGATGCTGCCCTCGCCCATCCCGAATCGGTGATCGTCACCCCGGCGGGCGACCGGTTCGCCCCCAACGGATGGCGCGTCGGCGCGGCCGGTGGTGGTGCCACGGCGGCAGCGTTGGCCGACGCCCGTGACAACGCCACGACCGCGGCTGCGGCTCTCACCACCGCCGACGAGCGGCTGGCCACAGCAAAGGCTGCTCAACGCGAGGCGCAGCAGCAAGAGGCCGACCTCATCCGCCAGCTCGACCAGAACGACGCGCGCTTCACCGCAGCCTCCGAAGGCCTGTCTCGGGTGCTCGGTCAGCGTCGCGAGTTCCACGCCGAAATGGAAGGACTCGATGCGTCGATCGCCGAACTCACGCAGCACCTCGGCGTGGAAAAGGCGCGCGTCGATGAGTTGCAGGCGTTGTTGCCGGCGCTCGATGCGCACGAGCAAGCCGAGGCAGACGCAGCAAGAGCGCGCGGCGCGGCGCGAGCCGAAGTGGAAATGCGTGCGGCCGCCCTGGCAAAGAAGCGTCAGGAGCTCGAGGTTCGCAACGCCGGGCTGCACGAGCGTCAGCAGTTCCTCGAAGGTCGCATCGCCGAGAATGAGCGTCGACTCGAGGCCGATCGTGAGCAGCGGCTCATCGCCGCCGAACAGCGCGTGCGGATCGAACGGTCGCTCGGGGCGATCGGACGCATCTCGGCGCTGGTCGAGGCTCACCGAGTGGTGATCGAGGCTGAATACGCCACGTTGACCGAACAACGGCGCCGTCAAAGCGACGAGGTCCGTGGGCTCACGTCGCAGCTCGACGGTTCGCGACGGGTTCGCGCCGAGTCGGAGAAGGCGCTCGACGAGCTCCGTCAGCGTTCGCATCGCAGCGAGATCGACGAAACCGAGCAGAAGCTGCGGCTCGAGACAGCGATCGAGACGCTGCGGCGCGATCTCGACATCGAGCCAGGAGTTGCCGAAGCTGCCGAGGCACCGGAGCTGCCTGAGGGTGCGTCGGCTGCCGGTCGTGTCCGGGAACTCGATCGTGAGCTGCGGCTGCTCGGTCCGATCAACCCGCTGGCGTTGGAAGAGTTCAACGAGCTGCAGCAGCGGCACTCGTTCCTCGAAGAACAGCTCGAAGATGTGCGCTCCACTCGCCGCGACCTCAGTCGGGTCATCAAGGCCGTCGACCAAGAGATTCAGAACGTGTTCGCCGGAGCCTTCGCCGATGTGAGCACGAACTTCACCGAACTGTTCGCCACCCTCTTTCCTGGCGGCGTCGGCCAGTTGAAGCTCACTGCCCCCGACGACCTGTTGAACACGGGCATCGAGGTGGAAGCCAAGCCGAGCGGCAAGAACGTCAAGAAGTTGTCGTTGCTGTCGGGCGGCGAGCGCAGCCTCACGGCGCTGGCGTTCCTGTTCGCAGTATTCCGCAGCCGCCCATCTCCGTTCTACGTGATGGACGAAGTGGAAGCCGCACTCGACGACGTGAACCTGCACCGCTTCCTCGGCCTCATCGCCGAGTTCCGACGCGACGCGCAGCTGCTCATCGTATCGCACCAGAAGCGCACCATGGAAGCCGGCGATTCCCTCCTCGGCGTGTCGATGCAACCAGGCGGCTCGTCGAAGGTAGTCACCGAACGAGCCAGCACCGCCACCTCGCGCTGAAACC
>DATKCX010000375.1:0-5621 GCA_035512975.1 Ilumatobacter sp. | reverse complement strand
GGTTTGGGTGACGATGCCGCCACGCGCGTGCTGAGTCACGACCACTTCGACCGACGCAGGTTGGGCGGCGCGCTCCACCTCGTCGGCGATGTCGACCGCCAACTGCTCGGCGAATACCCGGCGATCGCGGAATCCCCAGAGGAAGAGCTTCAGCGACTTCGACTCGACACATCGTTCGTTGGGCACGTAGTCGATTCGGACCGACGACACGTCGGGCTGCCCGGTGACGGGGCACAACGAGGCGACCTCATCGGTGGTGAACACCACCCGTGAGCAACCGGTCGGGGCTGGGAATGTCTCGAGGTGATCCACCGGTCCGGGGATCGACCGGCCGAGCAGCGTGAGGTCGCTCACCAGTGATGCTGCGGTCGGGTCTGGCGTTTCGTCCATGCCGACACGCTACGAGGGCGAATCGCCTCGGCGGCCTGCGAATCAGCCTTCCGCGGCGATCGTGCGTACGGCCTCGGCGTGCAGCACTGCTTCCTCGGCACTGAGCGTTTCGCCCAACTCGACGATGAACGCAACGGAACCATCGGCTTCCAGTTCGCGGCGTGCCCACGTGGCCGCGATTCCGGTGTAGGTGCCGCCCGTGATCTCGCCCAGCGGCAGACCGGTGAGTTCTGCGTAGCGGGCACGGATCTGTCCGTCGCGACCGGTCGACGGGCTGATCACGTAGAGGTCTTGGTGGTACCAGATGGCGATGTCGGGCCGAAGCTGGGTGATGAAGTTCACCATCGCCTGAGTCTCCGGCTCGCTCGCGGGGCCAACGCCTGAGTACTGGCCGTCACCGGGCTGACCGAGCGGGCCCCAGTTGTACGGGAAGTTCCGATTCAAGTCGACCTGGTTGGCGTTCTGACGATCGAGGATCGCTTGCCCGTCGGGGTTCATCGACTCGATGGTCCAGAGTTCAACGCCAGACGGTGATGCCCTCGCGCGGAGCTGCTCGATGATGGCGACGCCGGCGTCTTCGTTGCCGTGGATCACTCCGATCACGAGCACGCGCCGGCCGCCGAGGTCTCCCGACCGCTGAGCGACGATCGGTCGACCCTCCACCGAATACCCGATCTCGATCGAGGGTGCCGTCAGGTCGAGCGGAACGTAGGGAATCGCCGGCGGCGGTGGTGGTGGCGCAACGGTCGGAACGGGTGCCGGCAGCGTCGATGTGGTTGTGGTGGCGGGGGCGGTCGTGGTCGTGGTGGTCGATGTCGAGGTGGTGGTCGATGTCGAGGTGCTGGTCGTGGTGGTGCTCGTTGACGTGCTCGTCGTCGACGAGCTACTCGTGGTACTCGGGCTGCTCGTCGATGTGGCCCTGGTCGTCGGGATGCTGATGTCGGTTGTCGTCGGTGCCGCTGTGTCGTTCGAAGCGCAGCCAGCCCCAGCCAGCGTCCAGAAACCGACAGCGCCCAGAAGCACGACCCGACGCTTTGACTGCATCGTGAGAGTCTGCCCGGTCGCGTCACCGTGTCGCGTTCTCTCGTGAATGGCCCCGGCGGCTTCAAGGGGTGAACGCGACGCGGCTGCCGTCCCGGTGGAGCGGATCAGTCGTCGTCGGTGCTGGCTTGCATGGGGAGTTTGGTGTGCCATTCGCCGGTGGCGGCGCGGAGGGCTGCGGCGACTGCCGGCGCGGTTGGTACCAGGCCGATCTCCCCGACCCCTTTGATGCCATACGGCGAGCGAGGTTGCGGCACCTCGACGATGCGCACCTCCATCTCGGGCACTGCCTTGGCGCGCAAGATGCCGAGCGAACGCAGCGTCATGTTGGTGGGGAAACCAGTCTCGGGGTCGGTGGGGAAGTTCTCGCTGAGCGCGTACCCGAGGCCCATGTGCACCGAGCCCTGGATCTGACCCTCGACGAGTTGCGGATTCACCGCTCGTCCCACGTCGTGCACCGCGACGATCTTCTCGATCTTTCCCGTGCCGGGTTCGGCGATGACCATCTGCGCCGCGAACGAGAAGCACGAGTGGATCGTCGGGTTGGTGATGTTCGGGTCGCCGAGCTTCTGCGTCCAGTCGACGAGCCATTCGCCGTGGTGATCGACGTCTGGAGCGCAGCCCGCCGCGAGCGCAGCCTGACACGCCTGCTGCACCGAACCGGCGGTCATCAACGTGCCGCGTGAACCGGTGGTCTGGCCAAAGCCGAGGTCGCGGGTGGTGTCGACGATGACGTCGATGCGGTCGGGGCTGATGCCCAACTCCTCGGCGGCGACCTGCAAGGCGACGGTGTGGACACCCTGGCCCATTTCGGTCCAGCCATGACGAACCTCGACCCGACCGTCGCGCGAACGGAATCGGACCACGGCACCAGACACCTCGCGGAACCCGTTGCCGAGCCCGGAGTTCTTCATGCCCAGCCCAAGCCCGACCGCTTTGCCTGAGGCCAACGCCGTTTCGTACGACTCGCGGATCTCGTCGAGGCACGCCTCGGCCCCGCCCGCCCCCTCGTCCATGATCTGGCCCGGACCCCACTCCTGGCCGGGCTTGATGACGTTGCGCTTGCGGATGTCCCACCCAGAGATGCCGACCTGCTCGGCGAGTCGGTCGAGCACACCTTCCATCGCGAACTGCGCTTGGTTGGCACCGAAGCCACGAAACGCGCCGCACACCAAGTTGTTGGTGCGTACAGCGACGGTCTCCACGTCGATGCCCTGCCACGAGTACGGCCCGCAGGCGTGACCGGCGGCGCGTTCCAGCACCTTCATGCCGACGCTGGCGTACGCGCCCGAGTCGCCGATGCCGCGAACGTGCAGTGCGGTGAGCTTTCCGTCGGCGTCGCAACCGGCCGAATAGGTGAGCGTGATCGGATGCCGCTTGGCATGCATCCGGAAGCTCTCCTCCCGCGACAGCGTGCACTTCACCGGGCGATCGAGCAGCCATGCGGCGAGTGCGGCGTGGGCCTGGTTGCTCATGTCTTCCTTGCCCCCGAACGCGCCCCCGTTCGACACGAGTTCCACCGTCACCTGGTCGTTCGTGATCGCGAGCACCGACGCAATGTCGTTGCGATCGTCCCACACACCTTGGCCGCCCGAGTAGACGTGGAGGGTGCGCTGATCGACGTTCTCGTCGCGTGTCCCGGCAGGAACGGCGACCGTGGATTCGGGCTCGAGGAACGCGTGCTCGATGCGTTGCGTGGAGAATGTCTCGTGCACCGTGAACGCGCTGTCTGCCAGCGCCGCTTCCACGTCGACACCGCGCTGGTAGGCGCTGACGGACAGAGTGTTCGACTCGGTGCCCCACACCGACAGCGGAGCATCATCGGCCAGGGCGGCAACCGGATCGGTGTTCGGCGTGTGCACCTCGTAGCCGACGTCGACCAACTCGGCGGCCGCACGCGCGTTCTCCCGTGTGTCGGCCACCACGATCGCGATGACGTCGCCAGCGCACGACGTGACGCCGCCGATCGGGATCATCACCGGCCAGTCTTTGTAGATGATGCCCACGCGGAGGCCGCCCGGAATGTCGGCCGCCGTGTAGACCGCCGTGACACCCGGCGCTCCGAGCGCGGTGGTGGCGTCGATGCTCTGGATCGTCGCCCGAGCGTGAGACGTGAGATGCAGCGCCGCGTGCAGCATGCCGGGCACCCGGATGTCGTCGACGTAGCCACGGTCGCCCATGGTGAGTTCCGCGGCCTCGTACTTGGCACCGCTGCCGCCGATCGCCCCCGACAGCTCTGGCGTGCACGCCGTGCCTTGTGCCACGGCTTCGATCGCGTCGAGAATCTTCACGTAACCGGTGCAGCGGCACAGGTGCGCGCCGAGGTGCGGCTTCATGCCGTCGCGCGTGAGCGCCGAACCCTTCTTGTCGATCTGCGCCTTGGCGCGCATGACGATGCCGGGGATGCAGAAACCGCATTGCAGGCCGCCACATGCAGCGAACGCATTCGAGAACGCGACGCGCTCGGCCTGATCGACACCTTCCAACGTGGTGACGTTCGCACCGTCGACCTTGTCGAGCGAGGTTTGGCACGACACCACGGCTTTGCCGTCGATGATCACGGTGCAGCAACCGCACTGACCCGACGGGGAGCAGCCGTCTTTCGGTGAGGTGATGTCGAGTTCCTCCCGAAGCGCCGACAACAGATGCGGATGGCGGCCGCGCACCGAGACCGATGTGCCGTTCAACGAGAACGTGGTCGCCGCCTCGCCCGCGATGATGCCGTCGCTGATCGCGGAGGTCTCGTCAGCCACGTCGGTCATCTTGACAGTTTGTCAAAGACTGCCGGGTCTGTCAGCCCTGGTGCAGTGGCGTAACCCAGCGTTCACTGGGCTGGCCACTGGCACTGTGACCCGTAGGCTCGCCGACCGTGAGCGCGAGCACGACCGGGCACGGCAACGACGAGCAGCGCGCTCGCGTGGTGCAGCCGGTTCTGGCTGGGTTGATCGCAGCGGTGGTGGGTTTCGCGAGCACCTTCACCGTGGTGCTGGCCGGGCTGGGAGCGGTCGGAGCCTCGCCGTCGCAAGCCGAGTCGGGTCTGTTCGCCATCTGTCTGGTGCTGGCCGTCCTGGGGATGACCCTGAGCTGGCACACCCGCATGCCGATCTCGATCGCCTGGTCCACTCCCGGTGCCGCGTTGCTGGTGTCGACCGGCGCTGTCGACGGAGGGTACGCGGCTGCGATCGGGGCGTTTGCGGTCGCAGGTTCGTTGACCGTTGTCGCCGGTTTGTGGCCCATGGTCGGCCGCTGGGTTGCCGCGATTCCCGCGCCGTTCGCTCAGGCCCTGCTGGCCGGTGTGCTGCTACCGATCTGCCTGTCGCCTGCGAAGGCTGTGGTGGCCGAGCCCGAAATGATGATCCCGGTTGTGGCGGCCTGGTTGCTGATGATGCGGGTGGCGCGGCGATGGACGGTGCCGGTGGTGGTCGTGGTCGCGGCGATCGCCGTCGCGTTCAACGCGCCAGCGGACGCGTCGGTGAACATGGCGCTACCACGATTCGATTGGATCACACCCACCGTGAACGTCGGCACCATGATCGGGTTGGGTGTGCCGTTGTTCATCGTCACGATGGCGTCACAGAACGTCGCTGGCATGGTGGTCTTGCGGTCGTTCGGCTACCAGCCACGGTTCGGGCCGTTGCTCGTCACCACCGGTGCCGCGACCGCTGTCACAGCTCCGCTGGGCGTGCATGGGGTGAACCTGGCAGCGCTGTCGGCTGCGATGGTGGCTGGTCCGGAGGCCGAGGCAGATCATGACCGGCGGTGGATCGCCGGATGTGCGAATGGCTTCGCCTACCTCTTGTTGGGGCTGTTCGCCGGAATCGCTGCCAGCTTGGTGTCGATCGCACCGTTGATCGTCGTGTCGGCGGTGGCCGGGCTCGCGCTGTTGCCCGCCCTCACCGGCGCGTTGGCGGGCGCGATGGCCGACGCATCCATGCGGGAAGGCACGGTGATCGTGATCGTGGTCTCGGCCTCAGGCATCACCGCTGGTGGCATCAGCGGCCCGTTCTGGGGCCTGGCAGCCGGTCTGACATTCCATGCCGTGCAGCGCTGGGGCCGACCCGGTACACCTGAGGCGAGCTCGGTTCCTTAGCTCATGCCGGGAAGTTAGTCAACCATACGTTTGGTTGGCGAGGTGGCCGGCGGTGTCTGATCGGTCTGGCGGAAGAACGTCAGCGAATCCCAGGTGTCGA
>DATKCX010000374.1:0-8567 GCA_035512975.1 Ilumatobacter sp. | reverse complement strand
TCGACAAGGTCGGCGAACAGGTACGCATCGTGGTCGACGAACATCGCAGCCAGCTCCGCAATCGCGCGCTTGCCGAAGAACGCCTCGTGGCCCGTCTGGCTGCCGGCTTGCACCAAGAGGCGCAGCGACGCGCCACGCGGCCAACCGCTGGTTCGAAACGGCGCAGACTCGACGCCAAGAAGCGGCGCGGAGACGTCAAAGCGCAGAGACGTCGCCCAGCCGACGACTGACCGGCTGAGGACCTTCTTGTCAGGGCGTGCTACGACGGATTCGTAGCGGCCGATCGGCTGCCGTGAGGCACGTGCCGGTGTCGCAGCTGAAGCGCCATCCATGCAGCGTGCAGACCAGTTCGTCGGCACCCGACAAGGTGATGTCGCCGCTCTCGACTTCGCCGAACACGGTGAGGTCGGCGTTGCGGTGCGGGCACCGCCGCTGCATGACGTAACCGCCCAGTTCGATGTCGGGTTCGGTGTCTGTGGGCGGGTCGAGCTTGCGTTTGGCCTCGGCTTCGGCGCGTCGCATCCGTTCCACCGACAGCGACTTGAAGAAGTTGTAGAGGTACTCGTTGAAGTCGCCGGCACGCCAGCCTGTCCAACGGCACGACAGGAACAGCGAGTTCGACCAGTCGACGGCGCGCCGGTCGGTCACCGTTTCGACGAGTTCGCGTGGGATGTCGAACATGAACTCGTACGGCTCGCCGGCGTGCTCGCGAACCTCGGCGGCCAGGAAGTCGATGATGAGTTCCAAATCGCCCGCTCGGAACAAGCAACTCGCACCCACGGCGTTGCGAAGCGTGGGTGCCATGCGCAACAACGGTTCCCACCAGGCTTTCAGCGTCGCCAGGAGGTCGGTGGTGGGGGTGTGCCATTCCTGGCGGTGGCGCTCGAGCCACGGAGCCCAATCGGACTGATACTCCCGCAGGTACGTCGCCTTGTCGTGGAAGATCGCGTCGACGTCGGCGTCGGGCATCGGGTGTTCGACCGATACCTCGCCAGGCGACAGGTGGATGGTGGTTCCCGGAATCGCCAGCACGCCCTGCCGCCCGGCTTTGTCGAGCCGGGCGAGAAACGACAGCTGGTCAGGGAAGATCGACAGTTCGTCGCCAGTGATCATGTTCAGGTGGAACAGGTCATCGTCGAGGAAACACGGCGGCCCGGCGCTGGGCACCACGGCGCGAGCGTCGATCGATTCCACATAGCGCATCGCCCGAGTGAACTGGCTCTCGGTCTTCGAGTCGACCAGCCGTCGCTTCTCGTCTGCGGGCAGGTCGTAGACCATCGGGTACCAGATCGCACCCGAGTACTGCAGCCAGTGGAGGTCGACCGGGCCGTGGGCGCGGAGCGCGCCGAGGTCGGTAGTGCGGCAGTCGTTCTGGTTCACCACCCGCGTGCGGCCGTCTGACACCATCAGCGCAGAGTCGCCCCCCGGACCGTCGGTGATCGACGTTTCCACGTGAATCGCAACGGTGAGGCCCGGTGCCAGCTCGAGTTCTTCGCCGTCGACCGTGCGAATGAACTCGGTGAATCCGAGTTGCTCGAGGGTGCGCTGCTGCTCGCGAGTGGGGTAGCCCGGCAACAGGATCGGAATGTCGCGACGCAGATGCTCGCGCAGCCACGGCTCGTCGTGATGGTCGCCGTGCAGGTGACTGATGTACAGGTAGTCGGCCCGCTCGATGCGCTGCTGCAGGTCGGTCGGCAGCTGATCGTTGCGCGGGAAGACGAACCAGGAGCCGAAGAACGCTGGAACGAACCACGGGTCGCACAGAATGGAACCGGCGTCGGTCTCGATCAGAATGCCGGCGTGACCGACCGAGGTGGCGCGCATGGCTGCTCAGGGTACCGACGTAACGCGAGGTGTCTGACACCTCGCGTTATGCGAGCGAATCAGGCGACGGGAGGGTCGGTGGACTGCTGGCCGTTGCGCGACACGTGCTCGGTCCAGTCGGAGCCGTCCCAGTAGCGCAGGTCGTAGCGGGCAGCCGGGTCGGCGTACCAACCGGCTGGTGCGGCAGCTGCGGCGGGTGCGGTGACTTCTGGGGCGGGATCTGGCGTGGGCGACGGGGTGGGCGACGAGGTGGTGTCGACCGTTGACGCCGCGTCGGGTGTGACAGCCCAACCGGGCGCATCCTGGACCGGGTCGGCCACCGTCGGCTCGTCGATCGTTACGTCGGCGACCGCTGCGACCTCGGTGACAGGCAGGTCGGGTGCCACGTCGGAGGAGATGTCGGCGGCGGCCGGAGTGACCGCGCCGCTGGCTGAGCGACTGAGGTAGGCGACCACCTGGCTGCCGGCGGGAACGACTGCGACGACGCTCCAGCCCGCTGCCGACTGCTCGGTGAGGCGATCACTGAGGCTTTCGGCTTCGTAGGACGACACGGCGATCGACGAGAACTCCTGCATGCCGTGAACCCTACAACGCGGACTCCATCGGCGTCAGCGCAAAACGCCCAGTTCGTGCAGATCGGGGAGCACGGCCTCAGCTTGATGGTTCCACGCCGTCGACGAGCGCGTCCACATCGACGTCGGCGGGTCCGTCGTGGATCAGCACCCCGTCGGCGAGAGCGAGCAGCCGGTCGGACGCGGCGACGGTGTGCAGCTCGTGGGTGGCGACGAGAAGCGTCTGGCCCGCCTCGTGGGCTTCGTCGAACAATGCGAGTAGTTCGCCGCGGCCCGGCGCATCGAGGCCGACGAACGGCTCGTCGACGATCAGCACATCGAACGGCCGGATGAACGCCAAGCAGATCGCGGCCTTCTGCTTCAGCCCTCGGCTGAACGTGATCGGCAGGTCGTCGGCCCGATGTTCGATGGCGAAGCGTTCCATCAACTCGGTTGCGTGGTCGGTCCAGTCGGCCCTGCCGTGGAGCCGGGCGATGTACTCGATGTGCTCGATGAGGGACAGGTCGTCGTAGAACACCGGTTGATCGGCGAGATACGACAAGGCGGCGCGCGCCTCGATCGACCCCACGTCATGCCCACCGATCGTCACCGATCCTCCGGTGGCGTCGAGCGTGCCGGTGATCATTCGGATGAGCGTGGTCTTGCCGCTGCCGTTGTGGCCCACCAAGGCAACACGTTGACCGGCCGGGATGTTCACGCTGAGCGGCTCGAGCGCGATCGTGTCGCCGTAGCTGCGAGTGAGTTCGACGGTCGCGATCGCGGCCGTGCCGCCGTGGTGTTCGACCGACTGCGCAGCGGTGGGTGCGGCCGCCACCGCAGCAGCGATGCCGGCGTCGGCGGTCTCGGGTTCACCGTCGTCGATCGACGGCGGTTCGGGGGTGCCGCTCGTAGGAGCGAACAGCGATTGCGGTCGGCCGGCGCGGCCTCTACTGGTGTCGACGGGCTTGGAAGAAGACTTCTTGGCGTTCACTGTTTGGCTCCGGCAATGAAATCGCGCCACTGTCGACGCAGGTCGGTTCGGCGTGCGATCCACCATCGCACGGTTGAGAGGTACAGCACGAGGCCGATCAGGCAGCGCACCAGCGTGCCAACGGTCGGCTCGGCCCGCATCGCCACGATCGGCACGCCGCCGATGCCCGCCACGATGATCGGGATGGCGAGTTTGAGCACATCGCCGAAACCCGACACCTCGGGAGGCATCACCAGCCCGTCGGTCTTCGGGCCGGCCATCTCGGTGACCGAGTCGCGGACCACACTCACCGCCGCACCGCCCACGCCGCACCACGCGACGAACACCGCCAACGCAAAGGCTGCACGCGTGGAAGGAGGGTCGACGAGCGAGCAGGCCAACGCGCCGATCATCGCCATCGGAATCGCGGCAACGAGCGAGGGCACGAGCAAGAGTTGGTGCACCCATCCGTCGTGCTGAGGCAGGGCCATCGTGCGGTCGGGGTGATCGATCTCCTGTGACAACGGCTCCACCAGCTCCAAGCCGAGCACGTACAACGTGATCGCCAACAGCCCGATCGCCGGGGTGGTGCCGCGGGCGGCGACACCCGCCATCACGCCCGCCGCGGCAGCGGTTGCCGCGATTCGGCCAACCCGCGCCAGCGGGGTGCGAGCGAACCCGAACGTCGCACGTCGAAGCGCCCCCGTGATCGGCCCGCCAGCTCGCGGTGCGATGCGAACCCACGGCCTGGCGCGCAAGCGCTCCTCGCGGAGCTGACGCCTGAGCAGCACCACCGTGCGTAGGTCTTGCATCGTCACGGCGAATCGCAGTTGGGAGACGAGGTCGCCGCGGCGTGCAAGGTGCTCCACCCTCAGGCGACCAACCAGCGCAAACCCGGCGACGATGAGTGCGATCGCGACCCCCGCGCCGATCAGGTCTGTGGGGTGTTGGGCGTGCGCCCAGAACGCGAGACCGCCGATGGAATCGAACGGCCCGGGAACCGACCCGATGATGTCGAACGCGGCGGCGAGCTGCCAGCCAACGAGCGCCGTGCCAAGTGCGGTCGCGGCCCACGCTGGCCACTGCAACCCGTGCCACACCGCAGCACCGGACACCAGCAGCGACGCGACACATGCACCGAAGGCGGCACCTGAACACGTCCATTCGAACGCATCCCCGGGTAGGCGTTGCGCGGTGAGCAGGCCGGCGAGCCCTCCCGCCAACGCGCCTCCGCCCACCATGGTTCGCAGCCGTTGCAGCAACGGCCTGCGGAGCACCGCGGTGCGCGAGATGGGCGCGAGCAGCAGGTGGCGAACGTCGGCCGGCTCGATGGAAATCGGCCCGCCCTCAGCGCCACCACGCAAGCCGATGGCGAATGCGATTGCGGCAAGGACGCCCAGTACGGCGGGGCCGTGGCGGAAAAGATCGGACAGCCCGCTCGCGCCGACCGGATCGTCGCCGACGTAGTCAGCCAACACGATCGCCGCGCCGCCACCGAACATCGCCGCCAAGTACACGCGATAGGCCAGATCGAACCACTCGGTGTCGCCCAATCGACGAGCGCGCCGCGTTCGGCGAAGGTCAGAGAGGGCAGTCACGTCGCGCCACGGTACCGGCACCGCTCGCCGATCTCCCGCGCCCGATCAGCCCGATTCACCGCCCATACTTGGGTTCATGGACGAAGCGATGCAGTCGGTGACGGCCGTGCTCGCCATCGTTGCAGGGCTGGGGGCTGTGGCGTTGATCGTCGCGAGGTTGCTCGCTGGGGCGGTTCCTGAGGTGAGCGCCGTCGGCGCTCGTGTGGTTGCCGCCCGGGCACCGCTCACGCTGCTCGTCGCGTCGGTTGCCACTGCGGGGAGCCTGTACTTCTCGGAAGTGGCGCACTACGTGCCGTGTCGGTTGTGCTGGTTTCAACGTGTCGCGATGTACCCCATCGCGGTGATCGCCCTGGTCGGGCTGATCCGCCGCGATCGAGGTGCCCGCTGGTACTTCCTGCCGCTCGCCGCGATCGGGGCGGCGATCTCGAGCTACCACTACCTCATCGAATGGAAGCCGTCGCTCGACTCGGGAGCCTGCGCGCTGTTCGGTCCGGCATGCACCGACATCTGGTTTCGGTCGTTCGGTTTCGTCACGCTCGCCTTCATGGCGATGTGCGGCTTCGCGTTCATCATCGCCGTGAACACCATTTCGTTCCCTGCTGCATCCCTGCCCACCACCCCTGACCCAGCTGTCGAGGAGATCTCGTGACCCATCCCGTTCGTCGCCCCCAGCCACCTGAACGCGCTTTTGTTCGCCGAGCGGCATCGCTGCTCTTCGCCGGGCTGGCCGTGGTGTCGCTCGGCGCGTGCGACTCGGATACATCCGCCGACTCAGCGGATACGGCGACGACCGACGCGCCGAACGGCACGGCAGATCCTGCCGACACCGGCGGCTCGTCGAGCGACATCAGCGGCCCGACGGCGACCGTGCCAACCGACATTCCCGACGAGCTCGTCGGGGAGATCGGCGCGCTCGACGTGATCGGCGACGTCCTCCCCGTGTACGAAGACGACATCGCGACTGACCCGGCCATCGGCCTTGCCGCACCCGTACTGATCGGCACCGGCTTCGATGGGAATCCGGTGCGGGTCGACGCCGCCGCCGACGGGCCGACGATGCTGGTGTATCTCGCGCACTGGTGTCCGCACTGCAACGCCGAGGTGCGAGTGATCAACGGTCTGCGCGACGCGGGTGCGTTCCCGGAGGGTCTCAACATCATCGCGGTGTCGACGGCACCCAGCCCCGACCGGGCCAACTTCCCGCCTTCACAGTGGGTGGATGACATGGGGTGGACGTACCCAGTCATCGTCGACGGCGTCGACCTGGCAGCGGGCGCGTACCTCGGGCCCACCGCGTACGGTCTCGACGGCTTCCCGTTCGTGACGTTGATCGATGGCGACGGCACGGTGGCGGCGCGTTGGTCGGGCGAAGCGGGAGCCGACAAGATCGTCGAGCGGATCTCCACCTATCTAGAGATGTGACGGTCTAGAGATGTGACACGGCGGCTTCGGCCGCTGTCAGAATTTCCCTGACAGGCCGCCCGAGCGCCGCGGCCGCGGCGCGCGCATCGTCGAACTCCACCTTCACCCGGTGATCGGTGACCTTCACCCGAATCGGGTGGCCGTCGACTTCGACGGTCCGCTCGTCGCGAACCTGCGGCCAACGCGACACCGAACTGGCGCGGACGCCGAGGCTGCCGGTTTCTCGAAGCATCGTGGTGCGAACGGACGCGAGCGCGGCGTCGTCGCACAGCGCGCTCACGGTGTGCGCTGGACGGCCCTTCTTCATGAGGATCGGCGTCGCCCAGGCGTCGTGGGCACCGGCGGCGAGCAGTTCTGTGATCGTGTGGGCGATGACTTCTCCGCTGGTGTCGTCGACGTTGACTTCGACGAGCAGCGCTGGGCGACCGGTGACGTCGCCCGTGGCATCAACCGTCGCCCGCGTACCGACCACCGCTTGCACCACGTTCGGCCGGCCAGGCGGGTCGGCAGTACCGGCGCCGAAACCGGTGGCGGTGATCGTCATCGACGGCATCGGCCCGCAGGTGCCGAGCACGCTGAGCAAAGCCACTCCAGTCGGGGTGGCGAGTTCCATCGTGGTGTCGATGCCGACGATGGCCGCTCGGGCGTCGGCGAGGAGATGCGACACCGCGGGCACGGGGTTGGGCAGTTGGCCATGGGCGGTGTGCACGGTGCCGTGGCCGACAGCGATCGGGGAGTACGTGACGTCGGTGATGCCGAGCGAGCGCAGCGCCGCGCACACTCCAATGACATCGAGAATCGAATCGAGCGCGCCGACCTCGTGGAGTTCCACGTCGTCTGGGTCGACGCCGTGAACGCGACCTTCGACGGCGGCCAACGTTCGGTAGACGCGCATGGCGGCATCGCTGACCCACGGGTCGAGCGGTGCATCGCCGATCAGCACCAATACCTCGCGCGCCAGACGATGCACGTGGTCGTGGTCGTGGTCGTGGTCGTCGTGGTCGTCGTGGCGATGGTGTTGTCCGTCGTCGATCGCGATGTTGGTCCACATCGCTCCCACCCCACACCGCTGCACCCGCTCCCACGTGGCCGCGAACCCGTCGACACCGAGCGCCGCCCACGCATCCATCACGTCGAGTTGACTGGCACCAGCGTCGATGAGCGACGCGAGCAGCATGTCACCGGCGACACCAGCGCAGCAGTTGAACCACACCGTCTTGGTTGAATCGGGCGAGTCGTTGATCATCGGCCGAAGATCCTGGCGACCGCAATCGCTGCCCCGAACCCGTTGTCGATGCCCACCACGGTGACGCCGCTGGCGCACGAGGCGTGCATGGCCAACAAGGCGGTGACGCCGTTCAGACCGGCACCGTATCCAACCGATGTCGGCACCGCCACCACCGGCCGCGCGGTCAACCCACCGACGACGCTGGCGAGTGCACCCTCCATGCCGGCCACCACGACGACCGCGTCGGCCCCGGTGATCACGTCGAGGTGGGCCAACAGCCGATGCAATCCGGCAACGCCCACATCGTGCAACCGAGAGGGTTCGATGCCACACGCGGCCAACGTGATGGCGACCTCGTCGGCCACGGGAACATCGGAGGTGCCGGCGGTGACCACGACGACGTTGGCCGCGACGTTCGCGTTGTCGCCGCTCGGCCGACGCCACAACAAGCAGCCGCCCTGTTGTTCGGCGTCGCCGTGTACCGCAACCAGCGCCTTGGCTTGGGCGTCGTCGACTCGAGTGACCAGCACCGGGCCGGTGCCGTTGGTGAGGAGTTCTCCGACGATCCGCACACATTGCTCCGGCGATTTGCCCGGACCGTACACCGCTTCGGGAATGCCCTGCCGGAGTGCTCGATGGTGGTCGACGAGCGCGTCGCCGAGATCGGCGAACGGGAGTCGTCGCAACGTTGCCACGGCGTCGTCGGGCGCGATGCTGCCCGAGCGAATTCCGTCGATCAGTTCGCGCAGCGCGACCTCGTCCATGTCGTCATGCTGGCAGACGATGGGCTGAATCGCACCCCGTCGGTGCGTAGGCGCGCCAGTAGCCTGCCGGTCATGAATCCGTTGCCGATCACTCCAGAAGCTGCCGCCACCACCCGCGTTGCGTTCCTCGGTCCGTTCGGCACCTTCACCGAGCAGGCGCTGCGAACCCAGCCGGATCTGACGCGGTGCGAACTCGTGCCGTACCGAAAC
>DATKCX010000373.1:0-3617 GCA_035512975.1 Ilumatobacter sp. | reverse complement strand
AACAGGCCGACTCGAACTACGAGCGCCGTCATGCGATCGTGACGGTCACCGATGGCGGAGTCACGATCACCGCAGTGCTCGACCACCTCGATGGTGCGGATGTGCACGAGATCTACGCGCACTTCGTCGATGCCGAGTTCAGAGCCGATTGGGAAGCAGCGGCGGCGGTGCACGGTGACAACGTCGCGCCTGCCCTGCTTGACCGAACCGATCGCCAACGTCAAGCAGATGCGCTGGTCACGATCTGTCGTACCGCACCCGCCGCGTCGCCGGGTATCAGCGGCAGTTCCGAGCCGAATGTCACGATCATCGTCGATGAACGAACGCTCTCAGACACCATTGTCGAGTTCGACCTCCTCCCAGCGGCCAACCCGTTCACGACACCGCTCGACGACTCGATCGTCGAGCAACCCTCCAACGGCGAGTGCGGTTGCGAACACGCTGTCGCCGATCATCCGCCCGACCAACCGCCAGGCCCGGCCGTCAATGATGGGCCCAGCCAGATCGTGCCTGACGGCGATCCGTTGTTGTGGTCGCAGCGTCGGTGCGAAACGAACACTGGTGTGGTGATCGACCCGTACACAGCAGTGCTCGCCGTTCTCCAGGGCTACGTGAAGTGGCAGATGGTCGATCGGCTCGGCAACCCGCTCGCCGCCACGTCGAAACAACGGTTCTTCCGAGGGCCCATACGGGAAGCGGTGATGTCGGTCTCAGACCGATGTATCTGCCCCGGCTGCCGCAGACGCACCGGGGCCGCCCAAGCAGATCACCTCGACGAACACCAACACGGTGGCGCTACCGCCATGTCCAACGGCGGCCCGGTGTGCGGCAAACACAACCGCTTCAAGTCTCGCCACAACTACCGCCCCCGACGAGACCACCGCGGCCACTGGCACCTCTACGACCAACGAGGCAACATCGTCGCCTGACCGTGGCATCGTCAGAATGGTCGTGACGCTCGGCACGTGTGACGGGTTGGCCGGGTTGCCGCGGCACCCGTACGATGGGTCCGCTATGGCCGTTGGCAGCCGCCCCCTCGTTCCTTCTCGGCTCGCGCCGGGCGGCATCGCTCATGGGAACCGGCGCGCCGCCACCTCGTCGGTCGGGGCGTACGTCGCACTCACCAAACCGCGGATCATCGAGCTGTTGCTCATCACCACGGTCCCCACGATGGTGTTGGCCGAAGGTGGATGGCCGTCCACGTGGCTCGTCCTCATCACGTTGGTCGGTGGCACCCTCGCCGCCGGCGGCGCGAACGCCATCAACATGTATGTCGATCGCGACATCGACCGGTTGATGGAGCGCACCAAGAATCGCCCGCTCGTCACCGGGGTGATCGAGCCGGGCAACGCGCTGATCTTTGCGCTGTCACTCGAAGCTGTCGCATTCGCTGTTCTCTGGGCGGGTGCCAATCTGTTGTCAGCGGTGCTGGCACTCTCCGCCACCGCGTTCTACGTGGGCATCTACACGTTGTGGTTGAAGCGCACCAGCAAGCAGAACATCGTTATCGGCGGTGCCGCCGGGGCTGTGCCGGTACTCGTCGGCTGGTCGGCCGTGCAGAACGACCTGAGTGTCACGCCGTGGTTGCTGTTCGCGGTGATGTTCTTCTGGACACCTCCACACTTCTGGGCGCTCGCCATCAAGTACGCCGACGACTACCGCGCCGCCAACGTGCCCATGCTCCCCGCCGTGGTGCCGTTCGAGCACGCCGTACGCCAGATGATCGGTCACACGCTCGCCATGGTGGTGTGCACGCTGTGGCTGATTCCCGTCGCCGATTTGGGCCTGGTCTACTCCGTCCCGGCGGTCGCGCTCGGTGCCGGCTTCATCGGAGCCGTGCTCTGGCTCAGTCGGTGCCCCAGCCCGGCCGCATCGATGCGCGTCTTTGCGTATTCCATCACCTATGTGACGCTCTTGTTCGGTGCCATGACGCTCGATGTCCTGATCGGTCGATGAACGCGCTCACCGCTGCATCGGCGACTGGATCAGTCGGTGCCGATGCCTGTGGATTTCCTTCCGGCGACGTACGGGCCAGTAGTGTTCGCTCGGTAGTGTCGTGCCGATTGTTCGGGCATGCGAGCGCTCGTGCCACGGCAAATTTGATCTCACCCATTTCATACGTCCACATTTCATACGTGCAAGGAACCAGCCACGTCTCATGACGACGATCGACACACGTCCAGCAGCCGCCGGTGCGGCCGGCGACGCCTCAGCCGAGCCTGACGCGCACGAATCGTTGCGTGGCGTGTCGGCGTTCTTCGCCAACGCCGCTTCCTGGGTCACCACGACCGACCACAAGAAGATCGGCCGCTTGTACACCGGCTTCGGGCTACTCGCACTGCTCGCCGCCTCGGTGCTCGGTGCCCTCCTCGGGGTGGAGAAGGCCGACAGCTCGGCGCTACTCGATGGCGGCGCGTTGTTGCAGCTCATGCAGGGCTACCGGGTTGCTCTCGTGTTCGGGGCGCTCGTGCCGCTCACGCTGGGCCTTTCCGTCGCCGTCGCCCCGTTGCAGCTCGGCGCTCGATCGATCGCCTTCCCGCGCGTCGCGCTCACCGGCTTCTACGCCTGGCTGGGCGGGCTCGGTCTGACGTTTGCGGCGCTGCTCAGCAACGGCGGCATCGGTGGTGCCGACGCACAGGCAGTCGACATGTTCCTGGCGGGCCAAGGCTTGATGATGCTCGGCCTGCTCGCCACCGCTGGTTGCGTAGCCACCTCGGTGCTCACCACCCGAGCCCCCGGCATGACCATGCGCCGAGTACCGCTGTTCGCGTGGGCATCGCTCGTCGGGTCGCTCTCGTTGCTGATCTTCCTGCCGGTCGGCTTCGGCACCATCATCTATCTGTTCATCGACCATCGGATCGGTATCCAAGCCACATTTGGCGGTGCCGAGGGCATCGCCGCATGGATCGGTTTCGTCTACACCACACCAGCGGTCATCGCCTGCGCCATTCCAGCCGTGGGTGTTGCCGCCGAACTCGTTCCCGTCACGTTCAAGTCACGTCAGGTCATGCGCGGCGTGAAGTTCGCCGGCATCGGCCTCATCGGCGTCTCGGCGCTCAGCGCCGTCACCCGCCAGGTGATCAACCCGGTCTCGTTCGACTCCGACCAGTCGTTCCGCACGTTCATCGACGACCTTCTGCCGGCGCTGATCTTCGCCGGTCTGCCCCTCCTCGGGCTGGTCGTCAGCCTGGGCCTTGCCGGGTTGACCGCTCAACAGGGACTGAAGCACGGTAAGCCGTCAGTGTCGCCGGCGTTCGTCTTCGCGTTCTTCGGGTTGCTGATGATCGCGCTCGGCATCCTGGGCAACCTCGTGCAGTCCATCAGCGATCTCGAACTCGCAGGTACGTCGTTCGAAGAGGGTGCCACGTTGTACCTCGTGTACGGCTCGGCAATCGCCGTCATGGGCGGCCTGGTGTTCTGGGCTCCCAAGCTGTGGGGCGTCACCCTGGCAGCCAAAGCCGTGTTGCCGCTGGCGCTGCTCGGCGTACTGGGCACTGTGCTCGCCGCGTTCCCGCTGTACATCGCTGCGTTCCTCGATGCGCCAGGCGGCATTCCCAGCAACGAGGTCGCCGTCGGTGCGCTGCTCGACACCAGCTACTCCGACAGTGCCGAACTCC
>DATKCX010000372.1:0-13633 GCA_035512975.1 Ilumatobacter sp. | reverse complement strand
GTTCTCGCCGCCGCCATCCGATCCGGCTCCCAGGTCATCGTCACCGAGAACCTCAGCGACTTCCCGGCCCAGGTGCTGCAGACCTACAACATCGAAGCCCAAACCCCCGACGTCTTCGTCCTCCACCTCGTCGACTTGTCGCCTCGGACCATCTTTGGTGTGCTAGAGGCACAAGCGGCAGCACTCACGAAACCACCTACGACGATCCCCGAGCTCCTCGATCGGCTCGCGAGTTCAGGCCTGCCGCGCTCGATCGCAGCGCTGCGCGGTCTGTAGCGATGATGCGCAAATCGTCGATGCTGTCTCTTCGGGTTGGTTCCGAACAGATCAGCGACCGAGGACAATGGTATGGCCTACATCATCGAACGAAACGACCGCTTTTACGTCGTCGCTTATGACGGCAACGACCCGTACACCGGTAGAGAACGGAGACGCTGGCATCCGGCAGGGACATGCCGTGAGGACGCCGAAGCGATCGCGTCGCGACTGAACGCCGAGCGGCGAGGGGCACGCGAACGAATCACCTCGGCGCTGACCGTCGAGCAGTACCTACTCGAGGTGTGGTTGCCTCGCCGTCGACGCGAGCTGCGACCGTCAACGGCTCGCCGCTACCAGTGGTATGTCGAGAACTACATCACCCCCGCGATCGGCGCACACCGGCTCGCCTGTGTGCGCGCTGAGCATCTCGACCGGATGTACAACGACCTACTCACCCACGGCGGCCGTGACGGTGGAGTGTTGTCTTCCAAGACGGTCTACGACGTTCACGTCGTGATGCGCTCATCATTGCGGTTCGCTGTCGACCGCCACCTCGTCGATCACAACGTCGCCACCGAGGCACGACCACCACGGATCTCGACGCGGTCACGGCCCAGCCCAGAGATTTGGACCGCACCGCAACTCGCCTCGTTCCTCGCCCATACCGCACACCTCCGCCTGTACCCGGCGATTCATCTCGCCGCGACGACCGGAATGCGACGCGGTGAAATCGCCGGGCTCCGATGGGGCGACTGGCAAACCAACACACACCGACTTTCCATTGCGCGTAGCCGACAGAGCATCCAGGGCGGCACCGTGGAAGTCCCAACCAAAACCGCAGCAAGCCGGCGATCGATCGATCTCGACGCCAACACCGAACAAGTCCTCACCCGATGGCGTCGCCGTCAACAACGCGACGGACACTCCGTCGGAGTCCACGATCCGATCTTCACGAACCAACTCGGCAGACCGGTCAATCCCGAATCGATCAGCCAACTCTTCGATCGCAAAACACTCAGTAGCGGACTCCCGAGAATCCGACTCCATGATCTGCGCCACACTCACGCGTCGCTACTCGTTGCAGCCGGCGAACCGATCAAGGTCGTCTCCGAACGCCTCGGACATGCCCATCCCGGGTTCACGATGGCGACCTACCAACACCTGCTCCCCGGAATGGGCGCCGCGGCCGCAACCAACTTCGCCGCCCTGCTGACCACCGCCAGCGGTCAGTCCGAGCCGACAGACCCGGCGAAGCGTCGCCTGGTGGTCGGTAGACGATCTACCGGTCCAGCCCCGCGAATTCCCAGGTCAACGACTCGGAGTCGGCCGACCCGGTAGACGACCTCGGTAGACGCACCCGGCACCCGAGAACGCAAAAGGCCCGGAAACTCAGTGTTTCCGGGCCTTTCACATGGTGGCGGGGACAGGATTTGAACCTGTGACCTTCGGGTTATGAGCCCGACGAGCTACCGGACTGCTCCACCCCGCGGCGAAAATGTCCACTGGGAAAGGTACCGGCATTGGGTCGCCGGGACAACCCGAGCAGTCATCAACGTGCGCAGCGTCACCACCGGCCGAACAAGAACCCTAAATGCATAGCTATGGAAACTATTTCCGATACTATGCACCTGTGAGCCGCACCACGACCACACCCTCCGCCGCAACCGAGATCGATCTCGTCGGCTCTGCCGCCGACCTCGATCGGTTGCGGGTGGTCATGCTGCGGCTCGCCCGTCGTATTCGAACCAACGCGCCCGACACCATCACGGCAACGCAGCTGTCCATGCTCGGCACGATCATGCGCCATGGCCCGTGCACCATCAGCTTCATCGCCGAGATCGAGCACGTGCAGCCGCCGTCGGCCAGCAAGATCGTGGCCTCGCTGGAAATGCAGGGTTTGGTCGCTCGCGAGGCCGATCCCGCCGACCGGCGTTGCTCGAAGATGGTCATCACGCCTGCCGGCCTCGACCTGGTCGCCCATGTACGGGAGGCCGGTCGGAGCTGGCTGGCCTCACGTCTCGAAGACTTGAACGACACCGAACTGCAGCTGCTCGCACAGGCGGTACCCGCATTGGAACAGTTGCTCGGGCCGTACGACGACGGCTCGAAAACGTGAGCGGCACCGTTACGAGCGGGAACGTATGAACGCCGCTGTCACGGCAGTCGCCACTCGAACCTTCGCAGCGTTGCGCTTCCGCAACTACCGGATCTACCTCGGCAGCCAAGTCGTGTCGTTCAGCGGCTCGTGGATGCAGTCGCTCGCCCAGTCGTGGTTGGTGTTGCAGCTCACGGGCAGCGGCACGGCGCTCGGCACGGTGCTGGCGTGCCAGTTCCTTCCCACCCTGCTGATCTCGCCGTACGGCGGCATGCTGGCCGACCGAGTCGACAAGCGCAAGCTGATCATGGTCACTCAGGCCATTGCCGGGTTGCTCGCCCTGGTGCTGGGCATCGTCACCATTTCTGGTGCGGTCGAACTGTGGATGGTCTACGCCATCGCGGCCGGATTCGGCGTCGTGACAGCCATCGACAACCCGGCCAGGCAGACGTTCGTGATGGAGATGGTCGGTGCCGACGACGTCTCGAACGCTGTCACGCTGAACAGCGTCGCCGTGAACGCGGCCCGCGTGATCGGGCCCGCTATTGGCGGTGTGCTGATCGCCACGCTCGGCGTCGGCGAGTGCTTCATCGTCAACGCGGTCAGCTACCTCGCCGTCATCATCGCCCTCCAGCTCATCCGTCGACACGAGCTTCACCCCGCCATCCGAACGCCACGCGCCCCCCGACAGCTGAGCGAAGGCTTCCGCTACGCCTGGAACCAGCCCACCCTCCGCACCACGCTCGTCATGCTCGTCTTGGTCGGCACGTTCACGTTCGAGTTCACCGTCACCTTGCCCCTGCTGGCCGACTCCACCTTCAACGCCGGTGCCGGTGGGCTCGCCATGCTGTCGGCGCTGATGGGCTGCGGGGCTGTCGTCGGTGGCCTCATCGTTGCCGCCAGCGGTGCACCCACCCTGCGACGGCTCGTCGTAACGGCCGCGCTGTTCGGGATCATGATGATGGTGCTCGCCGCAGCACCATCGATGACCGCCGCGTACGTCATCATGCCGTTCGTCGGGGCGGCGAGCATCTCGATGATCTCGCTGTCGAACGCCACGCTGCAGCTGAACTCCGACCCCACACTCCGCGGGCGCGTGATGGCCCTGTTCGCCATGGCACTCATCGGTACCACGCCCATCGGCGGCCCGATCATCGGAGCGATCGGGGAACATGCCAACCCTCGCGCAGCGCTGGCCGCCGGAGGGATCGCGGCGTTCGCGGCCGCCGCCTTCGGTCTGGCGACCGCGTTGAAGCACGACCGGTTCGTCGCCACCGAATCGACCAGGCAACCCGAACTCGTCACGTCATAGCAGCCGTCTGACACGTGCGTGCCGCTGCGCTAACGTCGCCGCACGAGTCACTTGGAGAGGGGTTGCATGGAGTTTCGACACGACGCGAACAGGCATCGGTACGTGTTGGCCGACGACACCGACACCGTGGTCGCGAGCACCTACTACACCGTCCGCCAAGACCACGTGTTCTTCAATCACACCGAAATCGCCGACGGCCATGAAGGCGAGGGTCTGGGCACGGTGCTCGTGAAAGGCGCGCTCGACGACGTGCGCGCCGGCGGAACGAAGATCGTTCCCCTGTGTGCCTTTGTGCGCGGTTGGATCGAGCGACACCCCGAGTACGACGACCTCGTCGACCACGAACTGCTCAGTCTGTACTTGCGATGAGCGGAGCGCCGGCACCGACCAACACACCAGGCACCGACGTCGCTGTGCGACACTGAGGCCCATCGTGGCGAAACTGGAGACGCTGTTACACGACCTGAGGGTCAGCGTCGTCGGCACCGACGACGACCCCCGCGTCGGCGCGCTCTCCCGCCCCGCCCGGTTGATCGGTCGCCCGCTCGTCAAACTGTTCTACCGCGCCGAGATCCGAGGGCTTCACCACGTTCCCCTCATCGGCCCAGCGATCATGAGCCCGAACCACTTGTCGTTCTTCGACACGCCGCTCGTGATGACGACGTCGCCTCGTCCCGTGATCTTCCTCGGCAAAGCCGAGTACATGAACAGCAAGGCGACCAAGTTCTTGTTTCCTGCGATCGGCATGGTGCCCATCAAACGCGACGTCGCCAAAGCCTCGATGGCCGCGCTCATCACCGCTGGCGAACTCCTCGAGGCCGGCCAGATCGTGGGCATCTACCCCGAAGGCACCCGAACCCGTGACGGCTACCTGCACCGCGGCCATTCGGGCGTGGCCCAACTCGCATTGATGACCGGTGCACCCATCGTGCCGGTCGGCATCGTGGGCACCGAGCGGGTGCAGCCGATCGGCCAGTCGTTCCCCAAACCGTTTCAGGGTCGAGTGCGCATCTCGTTCGGCGAACCGATCTACCCGCAGCGCTATCAATACGGCGGCAGCAGAAAGCGGCGTCAGCAGATCACCGACGATGTGATGGCGTCGATCGCCTCGATGACATCGCAACAACGTAGCTCCGACTTCTCCTCCGACCGACCGCCGCTCATTCGCGGCGGCAGCGAGAGCGTGTACCTCATCACGTCGCACAAGGCCGACGGCTTGTCGTGGCGACACGCCGCAGAGCGCGCTGTCGACGACGGCCGCCGAACCTACGACGACGCTCGGGTGGGCGAAGTGCGCGCGCTGACGTGCCGCATCGGCACCAACGGCGAACTCGAATTCCAAGCCGAACTGGCGCTCTCTACTCGCCTGAGCGGACCCCAGCAACCCAAGCCGCCGACCATTCGAGTGGCGGCGGCCACCAGATCTCGATCGATCGCAACACGACTGATCGCCACCAAGAAAGGCACACCGGAATGAACGAAAGCGTCTACCGCGTCATAGAACTCATCGGGTCGAGCAGCGACTCGTGGGAGCAGGCCGCACGCACCGCCGTGAAAGAGGCGAACAGCGTCTACGACGATCTTCGCGTCGCCGAAGTCGTGGAGATGGACGTGCTCATCGAAGACGGCAGCATCATCGCATTCCGCACCAAGTTGCGTCTCACCTACAAGGCCAAGACCGACGACGCAGCCCAACCGTGACGGATGGGGTCTGACCCCTTCCGTCATGATCCCTTCCGTCATGCGTTGACGTAATGTAAACCGGCCATATCGAAGCCCTAACCAACTCGCAAGTCATGACGGAGCCAACATGAACATCGGCGTACCCAGCGAAATCAAGAACAACGAGCGTCGCGTCGGCATGACGCCCGAGTCGGTAGCCGAGGTGACCGCGCACGGCCATTCCGTGGTGGTGCAGGCAGGTGCTGGTGCCGGCATCGGTGCCACCGATGCCGACTACCAGGCTGCTGGAGCGACCACGGTCCCCACCGCAGCAGACGCATTCGCGGCCGACATGGTCGTGAAGGTGAAAGAACCGCAAGCCATCGAACGAGCGATGCTGCGCCGAGGCCAAACACTCTTCACCTACCTCCATCTCGCTCCCGACACCGACCAGACACGCGAGCTCGTCGACTCTGGCGTCACCGCAGTCGCGTACGAAACCGTCACCGGGCCACTCGGAGGGCTGCCGCTGCTGGCACCCATGTCGCAGGTGGCGGGCCGTCTCGCCGTGCAGGCCGGCGCACACGCGTTGGAGAGCCCGCAGGGTGGACGCGGCATTCTGTTGGGTGGGGTCCCGGGCGTGCCGCCAGCCAGCGTCGTCATCATCGGCGGCGGAGTCGCCGGCAGCAACGCGGCCACCATTGCGTTCGGCATGGGCGCGAAGGTCACCGTGCTCGACCGGTCGGCCGCCGTGCTCGAGCGACTCGACGACCGGTTCGGCAGCCAGATCATCACCGAGTACGCCACACGATCTGCACTGGTTCGTCATCTCGCCACCGCCGACATGGTGATCGGCGCGGTGTTGCTTCGCGGCGCTCGGGCACCACGCCTGATCAGCCGCGCCGACCTCGCGCTCATGCAACAGGGTTCCGTGCTGGTCGACATCTCGATCGACCAGGGCGGTTGCTTCGAAACCTCACGGGCCACCACGCACGACGATCCCACGTTCGTCGTCGACGGCATCACCCACTACTGCGTCGCCAACATGCCTGGCGCTGTCGCCCGCACGTCGACCTACGCCCTGAACAACGTGACCTTGCCGCACATCGTGGCGCTGGCCGACAAGGGCACCAAGCAGGCGTTGATCGACGACCAGTATCTGCGTGACGGCCTCAACGTGCATGCCGGTCACATCACCGAGGCAGCGGTGGCCGAGGCGCAGGGCTACCCATACGTCGACGCGATCACCGCGCTCGCTGCCTGACTCCACCGCTCCATCAGAGAGGCGACAGTCACACCTGCGGAGCGCTGATGGCCTGAACGCGGGCCGCGTTGCTGGCAATGGCGACGGCCATTTCGTGCCAACGCGCCTTGGGAAGGTCGTGACCCATGTCGGGGAACATCAGTAGGCGCGCGTTGGGCACCGCTTTGGCCGTGGCGATGCCGCCGCTTGGCTGCACCAGAGGGTCCACCATGCCATGAATCACCAGCGTGGGAACCGTCAGGCCACGCAATCCGTCGGTGCGGTCGTCGCTGGCCAGGATGGCCGCCATCTGCCTTGCGGTGCCGTCGGGACGCCAACTCCGAGCGAGCGAGGCTTCCGCGCTCACCCGAAACTCGTCGGGGTTGAATCCCGGGCCGCTGATGTCGGTGAACTGCTGGATCACGTTGCCGATCACATCATCTTCGCCAGTGGCTCGCCCGCGTCGCGCCGCACGAAAGATCACCTTGGCCTTGGGGCGCCCAACCTTGCGGTTGCCGGTGGTCGACATGATCGACGTCAAGCTCAGCACGCGCTCGGGGTGCGCGATGGCCATGGCCTGAGCGATCATCCCGCCCATCGACACTCCAACGACGTGCGCTCGAGCAATTCCGAGCACGTCGAGCAGGCCCACCGCGTCGCCCGCCATGTCGGACACGACATATTCGCTGCGCATCTTCCTGCGCAGCAGCACCAACTTGGCCATCTCGCCCAGCGTGGGAGGAACACCCTCGAACAACGTCGACAGACCCGAATCGCGATTGTCGAACCTGATCACCCGGAAGCCCTGGTCCGCGAGCATGTCGACGAATCCCTGCGGCCAATCGATCAGCTGGCCGCTCAGTCCCATCACTAAGAGGAGCGGTCGACCCTCTCCTTGCTCTTCGTACTCGAGCGTGATGCCGTTCGCTTGGATCGAAGCCATGCAGTCAGGTTACGACGCAGTTGGTAAGTCGAACACCGACGGGCGGGCGCGGTACGGTGAGGCTGACCTATGGGACTGTTTCGAAAGCGCACCTCCGACTCCGCCGACGTCGAGCGGTTGCGCGAGGAAATCGCCAAGATGGCGGCACGGCTCGACGAGAACGACGCTGCCAAGAGCGACCTCGGCAGCCGAGTCGACCGAGTTGCTGGTGAAGTCACCAAACTGCAAACCCCTGCGACTCCCCGCAAACCCGACAAGGCGGTCGCCACCGAAGCAGACATCGACATGCTGCGCGCCCGAATCGAGCGGCTCAGCAGCCGAGTCGACACCCCAGCCGCCAACACCCAGTCGGTTCGGCTGGAAGAGTTGACTGCACTCCGCGAGCAAATGACCGCGCTTCACGATCAGCTCACCACGGCTCCGTCGGTGAAACCAGCCGAACTCGACGAGCTGCGGCAACAGATCTCCGCTTTGGGCAAGAGTGTCGCCGCAGCGCCAACGGTGCACCCAGACGAGCTGCAGCAGCTTCGCCATCAGGTCACCGAGCTCGGTGCACAGTTGGCCAGCACCCCACTCGTCAACCCGACCGAACTCGATGCGCTCCGGCGACAGGTCGCAGCCATCGGCGACAGCGTGACTGCTGCCCCAATCATCGACCCGCTGGTGGTTGAGCAGCTGCGCGAGCAGGTCACCGACATCACTCGCCAGATCACCACCACGCCAGCCGTCAACCCCGCCGACTTCGATCAGTTGCGTCAACAACTCGATGGGCTCGCCGAACAGATCGCGACTGCCCCGACCGTCACACCTCACGACCTCGAACAGATCCGGCAGCAGGTCACACACCTCGGCAACAGCCTCGCGGCGGCACCGGTGATCGACCCTGGCCAGATCAACGAGCTGCGCGAAGACGTTGCATTACTCGGCGTTCAGCTGGCCAGCACTCCCAACATCGATCCGGCTGAAGTCGAGCGGATCCGAGCAGAGCTCAACGGCCTCACCGAACAGATCGCTCAAACACCGTCTGTCGACCCAGGTGAACTCGACCAACTGCGGGTGCAAGTGGCACAGCTCGGCGGCCAACTCGCCGCCACGCCAACCATCGATCCTGCCGAGCTGCATCAGCTCCGAGACCAAGTGAACGCGCTCGCCGCCGCTCCCCCAGTGCTCACCGACACCGACGTGGAGTCGATGTGGCAGCAGATCGCCGCGCTGAGCGACCAAGTGGCGAGCTCGCCAATGATCGATCCGGCAGAGATGGAACAGCTACGCGAACAGATCGCCACGCTCGCCCAGGGAGCCACCGAGACCGACCTCGCGACAGTCCGTGATCAGTTGGCGGCAGTGAACGCTCGTGTCGACTCCATCCCGGCTCCGGTGGAACCAACGGTGAGCGAAGCCGATCTGGCAGCCATACATGTACAGCTCGCTGCGATGGCGGTACGGCTGGAAGCGGTCGACGCACGCATCAGTGGTATCGCCACCGAGCTCGCCAATCAGCTCAGCGAACTCAGTGGTGACATCGAGCACTTGCACCAACGCGAACCTCTCACCGAGGACGCCGTTGGGCAACTCGTCGAAGACGTCCGCGACGCGCAGACGCGACTCGCCAACGAGCAAGCTCGGTACCAAATCGCGTTCCGTCAAGACCTGGCCACGCTCGCCGAACGGCTTCGGCGCCCGACGGCATGAGTCTGTTCACCTCGTATCGCCACGCCACGTAGTCTGAAACCGGGAGCGTTCCCCCGCGTTCCCGTTGGCGAAGGAGCCCCGTGAACGCAATCGACATTTTGGCCCTGACTGCTACGCATCCCGACGAATGGGCCAACGATGGGGTCAGGCTGCTCTCCGATGGGGTACGAAGCCAAGCGCTGTTCGTGCTCGTCGACGGCGAACTCGAGGTGCAGCGACGCGGACGCGCTGTCGTCCGAGTCACAGATCCTGGTGCGATCGTCGGCGAACTCGGGTTCTTGCTGGATTCCCCGGCGAGCGCCGACGTGATCACCGTTGGACCAACCGTCGTTCGACGCATCGACGACCCCGCAAGCCTCTTTGATCTCTCACCAGATTTCGGACGTCATCTTGCAACCGTGTTGGCGCGCCGACTGTGGCAGATGTCGACCTATCTGAGTGATCTGCAGGAGCAGTTCGCCGATCAGGGCGAGGTTCTGAGTTTGGTTCCCCAAGTTCTCGACGAGCTACTCGGGTCGTCGCGTCCCAGCCCGGACCCCGGTTCGGAACGCGAAACCGAAAGCCCGTACTGATCGCGTTGGGCAGTCCATTCCACCGCTAGAAGGCGACCGTCTCACCAGTTACCGAGGTGGACCACGACGCCGTTCGCGATCCGGTGTCGATGATCACGTGCGCCGGCACCGGCCCCGATTGACGCCCGGCGTTGATGAACAGTGTGTCGCCGAGTCGATCGTGCCACGAGCCTTCGGCGATAAACGGCGCTTCGTGGACGTGACCCGCCAGCACGATGTCTGGCCGGTACTCGGCGGCGAGCCGGTTGAGCACGTCATCGCCGAAGTGGCGAGTGCCCGACCATGACGTTGGCGATTGGCTCGGGGGCGAGTGGTACACCCAAATCCACGACTCGAAATCGTTTCGTTCCGCAGCGTCAGCTGCGAGTTGCTGTTCGACATCGGCCAACGTCAGTGGACCCTCCCACCACGCGCACACCGAAACCAGATCGGGCCCGACGCGACGCGAATGTCCATCGGTCGCGACGCGTGGGTCGATTCGGTCGAGCCATGTGGCTGCTTTCTCGCCGTGGTCTCGGCGCGCATCGAGGTCATGATTTCCCGAGTTGGCGAACAGCGTGGTGCGATCGGCGATCTTGCCGAAGAGCGCCGAGAGCAACACGATCTGGGCACCGAGTTCGGCGCGACCGACGATGTCGAGATGGTCGCCGCCCAACACCACCGCATCGAACGATGTCGCTTCCCCGGCGATCCAATCGAACTGTTGCAGGCTGTAGTGAAGGTCGGAGGCCACGAGGTAGCGCACCGCCAGAAGCTACTCGCGTTGCGTGCTCGCAGCGCTGAAGTCACGCGTTGGCCGATCGAGTCGAACACGCAAGCCTTCGAGCGTCTCGGCCACGATTGGCGCGGCATACCACGGGGAACTCGACGACGCCGTTGCTTCATCTCGAAGTGGCTCGCGTCCGTCCACGTAGCTCATGGCGAAGCCGTCACCCCGGTCGAAGGCTGCGGCAAGCGCACACGCCGCGAGCCACGGACGCCGCCAGTCGTTGCCAGCATCGTGGACCAGGTCATACAGCACGTCGCGTGTGCCCTGCGATCCGGTGCGGGGCTCCCGGTTCAACGCTTGCAATCGGCGAGCCGCAGAAAGGCCGGGCTCCAGCAGGGCAATCGCGGCTCGATCAGTGCCGACCAACGTCACGTCGAGCCACTCCAACGCCAGCGCCTGCAATCGAACGTCGGGCTGGGCGAGCTGAAATGCGACGCTGCCGACCCCATCGGGCCCGTATCGAATGGTGAGCAGTGCCAACGCGCGACGTTGCGCCAGCATGAGTTCGTCGTCGAGTCCTGTCAGCACGGCGCGCACCTGGTTGCTGCCGCCGAGGGTGACCATGGCAGCCAGCACGTTGGATGCGAAGCGAAGGTCGGTCGCGAGGGCAGGGGAAATCTCGCGGGACACGAGTTCGAGCGTGGTGGGGTCACCTCGCTCCCACACCAGGATTGCCAACTGCTGCCTCACGACCAACCCGACGTCGCGGTTCGGGTGGTCGACGTGTCGCACCAGCGTGGCGAGCGCCTCCTCGCCGCCGACCATGCGGCAGACGCGCGCCGCCTGCTCTTGCGCAAATCGGCTCCAACCGCTGTTGGCCTCGAGGCCCTGTGCCAACCTCTCAACGGTGTCAGCGCCGACTCGCAGTAGGGCGTCGACCGTCGGCCCAGAAAGTTCCCGTTCGTCGATGCAGGCCATCACCTGGGAGAGACGTGACGCATCGTCGGGCCAAGCCACCGAGTCGAGCGCATGGCGACGAACGTCAACACACTCGTCGCCCAGCAGTCGATCGAGTGAGTCCCTGTGGATCGAGGGCACCCCGGCGCAGACCCCCAGGACACGGGCCGCCACGATTCGATCGTCGGGCGACGACGACACCGCCAGACGGCCCAGATCGTTGGTGACGCGATCATGCGCGTCCGTCGAACCGAGGTGTGCCAACGCGCCGGCTGCGGCAACGCGCACGTCTTCATCGATGTCGTCCCACAGCGGTTCGACCAACGGCACGTCTGACGCATCACCAAGATCACCTAGGGAACCCAATGAGACGGCTCGAATCGCCGGGTCGAGATGGGTGAGCCCCGATCGTGCGATCTCTGCTGCAAGTTGTGGTTCGGTCGGTGCCAGGTTCTGGAGGACCAGTGTTCGCACCCCCACCCGATCATCGGTCGCGAGCTTCATCAGATGGGAGACGAGCAACTCGTGGCCGGCCTGTTTGAGGGCGTGCGCTCCCAGCCGAACGTCACGCTCGTCATCGCTCGAGATCAGCCGGTCGATGGCCGCCAGTGTGGAGGGATGATCGATCGTCAGCTCCGCAGGGTCAAGCACTCGATGGCGGAGGTTCGCCAGCAGGGTGACTCGATAACCCCGGTACAACGCAATGGCGATCGCCAACCAGATCGCGACGGTCACCGCAGTCAGCACAACCAACGTACGACCGCCGATGTTCGCCACCTGCTCGACCACCAGCAAGGCCACCCCGCTGAAACCGATCGCCAGCGGCACAGCGAGGCCTTCGATGCTCGCCTGCGCGGCGAGGCGCTGGCGTTTCGGAACGGCTTGATAGGCCGCACCCAGCGACGTACGAGAGGCACCGTCTCCGAGCGCGATGTCAGACACCCTCGCCCCGACGAGCAGCACGAACACCAAAGTGGATGCAGAGCCAGTGAGCGCGGTTGCGACGGTGGTGGCAACGAGCGCTCCGAGTACGCCTGCGGCGTGAACCGTCAAGCCGATTCGAAGCCCGAACTTTCGCAGCACCCAGCCCGCGATGAGCAACAACACGATGAGGTCGGCTCCGTACGAGATCGCAGTAAAGCGGCCGATGAACGCAGCGAGCGCCTCGCTCGACTCGTACCTACGGCTGGCGCGATCCACGACGAGGAAGTCGAGCCATTGACTCTCCACCGCCGACAGCATCTGGAACGCGGCGAGCAGCACCACATATCTATCGCGGAGCAGTTCACCGATGGAAGGTGCCGCTGTGTCGTCGTCTGCGCCTGCATGGGCATGCAACTCTGGCACCAAGTGGCTCGTGACCGCGACAACGCCGACGAACAACGCCGACGCAAGTGCCGCGCAACCCACGAGCGACTCAGTGGTACCGAGTAGCGACAACAAGGCTGGTGCAGCGAGACCGCCAGCGACGAACCCCAGTGCGAACCCGGCAACCACCCGCCCGTACGACGATTTGAGAACGCGGACGTCGAGCATTTCGCCGGCCTGGCCGACGACGAACATGAACCCCACCGGAATCAACACCGGAAACACGACGATCAACGGAATTGCCACCCATTCAGCCCCCAATGCCAAGCCCACATAGCCAGCGGTGAGCGCGGCGGCAAGGCAGGTCAACACTCTGATCGTCACGACCACCAACGGAAGACGTCGTAAGGCTGCCGATAGGGCCACACTGGCCGCCACACCAAGGATGGCCGCCCCGATATAGGTCCACGGCAACCTGTTGGATCCATACCGTTGGACGAAGATCGCGCTTGCCGGGATCGTCACCCAGGCAGCCACCAAGCCCAGGCTGAGTGCCTGTGCCGCGAGCAGCGCAATCCGCTTCAGCTTCGACAGCGAGCTCACTCGACTAGCTCACTGGTGTCTCCTGGGGCCTGCAGCATTCGAGCCAACGCAGTGATCACGGAGCGGGCGATCTGCGGGTGGTCACCCAGGAATTCGTCGAACGGCTTACTCCGAAGTCGCAACAGCAGGCATGTCTCTTGCGCCACCGCCGAAGCCGACCGCGGTGCCGGTGCCAACACGGCGAGGTCGCCGACCACATCACCTGGGCCGAGCCGTCGCAGCGGTCGGCCTTCGATGTGCACGACGACCGTGCCCTCGGCGATGACGAAGAACCAATCT
>DATKCX010000371.1:0-11596 GCA_035512975.1 Ilumatobacter sp. | reverse complement strand
GCAGCCACTTCCCGGCGATCGCGCCGATCGCTCCGGGCGACGTCCCGATCGCCACCCAACGCGATGGCGGCCGCAACGGCGAGGAAGCCGGGGTGGGGTTCACGCTCCTGTACGACGAACAGCGATCGTGTGTGTTCGGTGAATCCGTCAGGGAGGACGGCGTGACGAGTCGAGTGCTGCCGGTGTGGCCGGATGGCTACACCGCCACGGCGGATCCGCTGACCGTCTAGGACTTCGACGGCATTCCGGTCGCCGTCGAAGGCGAGAAGTACCGAGGCGAGGGTGGCGGCGGATATCACGACCCGGCGATGATCGACCGATATAGCGATCAGAGCGACACGTGTGGCGTCGAGGGACCTGGTGCCATGGTCGTCATCACCCGCTGACGCCGAACCAGGGCTGTCACAGTCTTCGGCCTGGATGTTCAGGCCGACACCACCGTTGGGATTGCGAAGCTGCAGCCAGCCAGCACCGTCACGACCGGTGATCTCCCAGCCGAGCAGTGCAGAGTAGAACGCTCCGAGCGCTTCAGCGTCGAAGCAATCGATCGTGAGACTGGTCCACCTGATCGACAACTGACTCGGCGTCCTCGTCGGTGGTTCAGTTCGACTTCGGGTGGACCGTCAGCGGCCCTGTGGCTTCGCCACGGAGAACCCGCACGACGAGTTGTCCGTTCGTGAGCGTGGCTTCGATCCCCGAGCCGAAACCTTCGGGAACCTCGACCGACCGCTCGTAGCCGCCGAACTCCCACTCGTGGATCACGTACTCACGTGGCCCAGCGCTGCGCAACTCGGCCCAGATCCGAACGGTGCGCCCCGCGAGCTCGATGCTGACGTCGTCCTCGGTGACCGCCGGAAACGGTGCGAGGATGACGAACGCGCCCGGGGTCTCGTACGCATTGATGGGCACGTTCTGCGGCACCATCGAGCGCGCCACCTCCGCAGTGTTCGCTCGAACCTCTTCAGGGGACGGTCGGTCGTTCGACATGCGTGTCAACCTACGCGCCCTGGCTGACGCTGTCGACCGGCGAGGTCGAAACTCGTCCTCGACCTGTGACGGCATCATCGGGTCGCGTCGACCGCGGGACCGCAGTCGTCTAGCGTCATCGGTGTGGAGTACGTCGCGTGAATCTGGAGCGGCCCGACAACGTGGATGTCGAGGTCCTGACGCAACGGACCACCGTCGTCACCGCGTTACCTCTGAAACGAGCCGCCCGAGCCAGGCTCGCTGCGCTGCTCGACGCCCGCGTCGTCGATGTACGGCATCCGATCGATCACGTCGATCTCGTGCTCACTCCTGCGTGTAGCCCGCAGTTGATCGGCGCGTTGAAGCGAAAGTACGACGGTGCGCGGGTCGTGGTGGTGGAACTCGACGACTGGGAGTTCGACGTCAGTCTGCCAGGGCCGGTGAAACGCATCTTGCTCGGCGGAGCCGACGCGTATGTCCTGGCCGACAGCCTGGAAGAACTTGCTCGGAAGATCACCCCGCGCAGCGACCGTGAGAGCGACGACAGTGCGCCGGTTGCAGCTCGCGAGCTGCCGTCCACTTCGACAGTGGACGAACTCATCGCAGCGTTCTTGCGCGAGTCGGTCGAATACTCCACACGTCTGCGGGCCAGCGACCAACCCAGCTGATCAGGGGAGTGGGTTCGGTGAGGCGTCGAGACGCAGCCAGTGGTAGCCGTACGGCTCGAGGTCGATGGTGATCTCGCCGTCATCCCACGTCGCCGCATGACGGTCGCCGTGCAAGTGCACCATGGCAAACGCGTCAGGGTCCGCGCCGACGCTGGCAATCGACTTCGTGGTCAGCCGCACGATCTGGCGTTGATCGCTGAAGTTGTGGGCCGCGACGGCGATGCGCGAGTGCCACTCCGCGGAGTGCGCGAGGACGAGGTCGTTGTCAGTGTCGAGTTGGCGGAACTCACCCCAGCCGAATTCGGGCGCGCGACGCCGGCAACGGATCGCCTCGCCCATCCAGCTCAACAGGGAGTCGGCGTCGCCGAGTTGGTCGGTGACGTTCACGTCGAGCGGGCCGTACGGGCCTTCGGGCGGTCGGCGTCGCAATCGTGACGGTTTCGCCGTCGAAAAGCCGGCGCTCGGAGCAGGTGACCACTGCATCGGGGTACGCACACTGAGGCGTCCGTCGATGTCGAGGTTCTCACCCATCCCGATCTCTTCGCCATAGAACAGCACCGGCGTGCCGGGCAGCGTGAACAACAAGCTGTACACCATTCGGACCCGCCGTTCGTCGCCACCCAGCATCGGCGGCAGTCGCCGCCGGAGCCCGCGACCGAACAGCTGCATGTCGGCGTCGGGCCCGAACGCTTCGAACACCTCTCCACGCTCGGCGTCGGTCAGCTGATCGAGGGTCAGCTCGTCGTGATTGCGAACGAAGGTGGCCCACTGCGAGTCGATGGGCTTGTCGGCCATCGCGTCGAGCGCGTCCGACAGCGCCTTCGGGCTGCGACGCGCCAGCGCGAGGTACATCGCCTGCATCACCGGGAAGTTGAACAGCACGTGCAGTTCATCGCCGTCCTCGTCGCCGAAGAAGTCGACCAACGGCTCGGGTGGCATGTTGACCTCGCCCAACATGATCGAGTCGCCGCGCCGTCGCGACATCAACGCCCGCAGCTTGCGCAGCAGCCGGTGCGGGTCGACCGCCTCGGTGTTGCCCGTACCGCCACGTTCGATGAGGAACGGCACTGCATCGACGCGGAACCCGTCGACGCCGAGTTCCAACCAGAACCCTGCGAGCTTGGCAATCTCGTCGACGACGCGCGGGTTGGTGATGTTGAGGTCGGGTTGGTGCGAGTAGAAGTGGTGCAAGTAGTACTGCCCGGCCCGTTCGTCGAAGGTCCAGATGCTGTCTTCCTCGTCGGGAAAGACCACGCCCTGAGTGGGTGTGGCGGGTGGTTCGTCGGCCCACACGTAGAAGTCGCGGAACTCCGAGTCGCGGCTCGATCGTGCGGCACGGAACCACGGGTGACGGTCAGACGTGTGGTTCACGACGAGGTCGATGATCACGCGCAGCCCTCGGTCGTGCGCAGTTCGAAGGAACTCGGCGAAGTCGCCGAGCGACCCGAGGCGCGGGTCGACGGAGTAGAAGTCGGTGATGTCATAGCCGTCGTCGCGGTGTGCGGTGGGGAAGAACGGCATCAACCACACGCACGACACCCCGAGCTGGGCGAGGTAGTCGATGCGGTCGGTCAGCCCCGTGAAGTCGCCGATGCCGTCACCGTCGGAGTCGAGGAACGTCTCCACGTCGAGGCAGTACACCACCGCGTTCTTCCACCACAGATCGGCGGCATCGGCGGCGCTCATGCTGTCAACTCCTTCATGCCGTCAACTTGGGGAGCACGTCGGTGCCGAAGGCGTCGATGAACTCGCGTTGCTCCTGCCCGACGTGATGCAGGTAGATGCCGTCCGGTTCCAACTCGAGCAGCTCCTCGATCCAGCCGACGTGACGTCCGAGGTCACTCGAGATTCGAACGTGCGGTGCGACGTCATCGGGTCGCACGTGCGTGGATGCATCGTCGAACTGTTCGGGATGCGCGAGGTTCCACGCCAACGACGCTGGGAACACGTTGGATCGCCACTGATCGTGAGCGAGGCCACGCGCGGATTCGTCGTCTGCGGCCCAACTGAGGTGCTGTTGCAGGTACACGGGCTTGCCGTCGCCGCCCGCCGACCGAAACGCGTCGATCACCGGCCGCAGGTCCGCCGTCGGGCGAGCCACGGTGATCAGACCGTCCGCCCACCCGGCGACGGCGGCGGCGGTCGGCGCGCTGACGGCGGCACCGATCAATCGAGGCGGCTGATCGGGCAGGCTCCAGAGTTGTGCTCGGTCCACTCGCACCAGCCCGTCATGGGTCACCTCTTCGCCGGCCAAGAGACGTTGCATGATCCCGGCCACCTCGTGGAGCCGAGCGTCGCGGGTCGGCTTGTCGGGCCACGCGTCACCGGTGATGTGCTCGTTCACGTTCTCGCCAGAGCCGAGCGCGGCCCAGAACCGCCCCGGGTACATCTCGGCGAGCGTGGCGATGGCCTGCGCGCTGATCGCCGGGTGGTACCGCTGACCGGGTGCCGTCACCACGCCCAAACTGAACTGAGTCGCCTCCAGCGCCGCGCCCAACCACGACCATGCGAATCCGGAGTGCCCTTGCCGCACGCTCCATGGGGCGAAGTGGTCGCTACACATCGCCGCCTGAAAGCCGGCCTGCTCGGCGGCGACCACATCGGCCAACAGCTGCGATGGCGGCATCTGTTCGTGAGACGCGTGAAAGCCGATCATCTGCCAGGGGTACCCGATCGCAGCGTCGGGCAAACGGGCAGCTTGACTTCAAGTTCGCTTGAAGCCGTACCCTCACAGTCATGACTGACATGAATGCATGGATGGCGCTGAGAAGCGCCGCCCAGAGTGCCGACGCATCGGGCGACCGCGCCATCCGCTGGGAGACGGTTCGCCGAGTGGCCGCCTTCACCCGCGAACGGCGCGGCACGATCGTGATCTTCCTGGTGCTGGCAACAGTGTCGGCGGTGCTGAGCGTTGCCACGCCCGTGCTCGCCGGTCGTGCGGTGAACGCCATCATCGACGGCGATGCGCGGCGAACTGTCGTTCTGATCGCACTCGCGATTGCCGCGATCGCTGTGATCGACACCGTGGTTGGGCTGTTCGAACGGCTGCAATCGGCGCGCATCGGCGAAGGCGTCATCTTCGACCTGCGCGGCCGCGTGTTCGAACACATGCAATCGATGCCCATCGCCTTCTTCACCCGCACTCGCACCGGGGCGCTGGTGAGCCGGTTGAACAACGACGTCGTCGGTGCGCAACGCGCCTTCACATCGGCGTTGTCGGGCGTGGTCACGAATGTCATCGCTCTCGTGCTGACGCTGGCGGTGATGCTGCGGTTGTCGTGGCAGGTCACCGTGGTGGCCGCCGTGATGTTGCCGATCTTCGTCATTCCTGCCCGTCGTGTCGGCGCACGGGTGGGCAAGCTGGAGCGCGAAGCGACGCAACTGAACGCGTCGATGATGACCCAGATGACCGAGCGGTTCTCGGCACCCGGAGCCACCTTGGTGAAGCTGTTCGGCCGTCCCGACGACGAGTCGTTGGAGTTCGGACAGCGCGCCGGACGCGTGCGAGACATCGGTGTTCGCAGCGCAATGGCCACGGCGGTGTTCATGCGGGCGTTGTCGCTCGTGTCCGGCTTGGCGCAGGCAGTGATCTACGGCCTCGGCGGCTACCTCGCCCTCGAAGGACGACTCGACCCTGGCACGGTGGTGACGTTGGCGCTGTTGTTGAGCCGGTTGTACGCGCCGCTCACAGCATTGGCGACGGCGCGCCTCGACGTGGTGACGGCACTCGTCAGCTTCGAGCGGGTGTTCGAAGTGCTCGACATCGAACCACTCATCAAGGAGTCACCGGATGCGGTAGCCGTCCCGCCCGGCCCAGTGTCGGTGGAGTTCTCGAACGTCGGCTTCCGCTACCCGACCGCCGACCGCATCTCGCTCGCGTCGCTGGAAGAGGTGGCGACGCTCGACCAACAACCAAGCGAACTGGTACTTCACGGTGTGACGTTCCGAGTCGAGCCGGGCCAAACCGTTGCTCTCGTGGGCTCATCGGGTGCCGGCAAGTCGACGGTGGCTTCGTTGGTCTCCCGGCTCTACGACGTCGACTCGGGTTCGGTGCGCCTCGGCGGCGTCGACGTGCGCGACCTCACCGCCGCGTCGATCCGCGGCACCGTCGGGGTTGTCACGCAAGACGGCCACCTGTTCCACGACTCGATCCGATCGAACCTTCTGTACGCTCGGCCAGACGCCACCGACGAAGACCTGTGGCGTGCGCTCGCCGACGCTCGCCTCGCCGAGCTGATTGCATCACTGCCCGACGGCCTCGACACGGTCGTCGGCGAACGTGGCTACCGGTTCTCGGGCGGCGAACGTCAACGACTCACCATCGCCCGGGTGCTGTTGAACGAACCGAGCGTGGTGATTCTCGACGAAGCGACCTCGAGCCTCGACTCCACTTCGGAAGCGGCCGTGCAGGCCGCTCTTGCCCGGGCACTCGAGGGCCGCACCGCGCTGGTGATCGCCCATCGCCTGTCGACCATTCGCGCTGCCGACCAGATCATCGTGCTCGATCAAGGCCACATCGTGGAACAGGGAACGCACGCCGAACTCCTCCTGCGTGACGGCCGCTATGCCGAGCTCTACCACACGCAGGCGTCAGGGGTGAACGACGATGTTGCCGACTTTGCGGCCGTTGTCGACTCGGAGGTGTGCCTCAGCGATGTCTCCTAGCTCGAAGTGCTGATCGTGCACCACGGTGACCCCGTGGGAACCGAGCGCCACGAATCCTCGGGTGGGCCCTCTCGCGTGTTGGAGGACGCCGAGAGGTGAGGTCAGCGTTCGCCGGTGTCGCGCTCGATGTGCATCGCCGCGGCTTCGGGAGACGGGTCGATGCCCGACTCGGCGTCGGCGATCACCCGATCGGTGTCGCCCATGGCCGCACCCTCGTCGACCAACTGACCGATGTCGTCCCTCGGCCGGATGTCATCGGCCTCGTGTGCAGCTCGTTCTGCCAACGATTCGCCATCCGTCGTGTCCGACCCCATCGGACGATCTGGCGGATACGACGGCAATCCGTCGCCGTACTCGTCACCGCTCAGATCGTCGACGGTGTCGACCACGTCTTCATCAAGCGATTCGGCCTGGTCCTGGGGATCGTCACTCATGGGTTCGGAATACCCAGAACCGGTTGAATCCAACCACGCTGTCATCTCGGTGCACGCACCTCGTTCCGATCGAGAACCGGTGTGTGGCGACGGCGGGCGGGCGGCGATACTCATACGGTGAGCAGCATCGTGGTGTCCGGTTTGGAATATGCCCCGCCCGGGGCCGATTCGTTGTTCTTCGATCTCGGTTTCAACATTGCGCCCGGTGAGAAGGCGGCGATCGTTGGGCCGAATGGGGTGGGCAAGTCGACGATCCTGCGCATCCTCAACGGCGAACTCGAAGCAGACGAGGGAGAGACCGCGATCGGCGGATCGATGTTGACCATGACGCAGGACGTCGGCATGTCGGCACCCACCGACACACTTCGCGACCTGCTGCTCGGCGTCGCTCCGCCAGAACTTCGGGTGGCGGGGAGGGCGCTGGTGGCGGCCGAAAAGGCCCTTGCCGACGGCACCGATGACGGCATCGGATACGCCACCGCGCTCACCGATTGGGGCGATCTCGGTGGCTACGAACTCGAAGGGAAGTGGGACGCCGCTGGCCGCCGGAGCGTGAAGACGCCCATCGACAACTTCGCCACGCGTCTCGTGGGGGAGTTGTCGGGCGGTGAGCGCAAACGGCTCGTGCTCGACATGCTCCTCACCAGCGGTGCCGACATCCTGCTGCTCGACGAGCCCGACAACTATCTCGACATCCCCACCCGGGGGTGGCTGGAAGACCAGATCAGGTCGAGCAAGTCGACCATTCTCATGGTCAGTCACGACCGGCAGCTGCTCGCCAACGTCGCCACCAAAATCGTGATGGTCGAGGGGGCAGGCTGCTGGACCCACGGCGGCTCGTACGCGACGTTCCCCGACGCGCGAGCGCGCCGTCAAGCGCTGTTGGGTGACAGCCTGAAGCGTTGGAAGGACGAAGAGCGGCGCTTGTTCCAGCACATGAAGATCATGAAGCAGCGTGCCGCGCAGAACTTCAAGAACGCATCCAAGGCGAACGCTGCAGAAACTCGTTGGGAGAAGTTCGTCGCTGCCGGCCCACCGCCCGCACCGGTGCCCGACCAGAACATCGCTGTGCGCCTCCGTGGCGGTGACTCGGCGCGTCGCGTGGCTGCGCTCGACCAAGTGAGCATCGGCGACCTCTTCTTCCCGTTCACCGAAGAGATTCACTTCGGCGAACGGATCGGGCTGATCGGCCCGAACGGCACCGGCAAGACGCATCTTCTGAGCGCGTTGGCCGGAACGCTGCATCGCGGCGAGCTGTCCGGCACGATCACGTTCGGTCCGCGCACGTCGGTGGGAGTGTTCACGCAGATCAACGATCGGCCCGACTTCACCGGCCGGCTCGTCATCGACATCGTCCGCCAACGCCTGTACGACGAAGAGCAGGCCATGCGTGCCCTCGGCCGATACGGCCTCGCCGGCAACTACCGACAAGAGTTCCAGACGCTGTCTGGCGGGCAGAAAGCGCGGCTCGAAATCCTCGGGCTGGAGCTCGAAGGTCACAACGTGTTGCTGCTCGACGAACCCACCGACAACCTCGACATCGACTCATCGGAGGCGTTGGAGCACGCCCTCGACGGTTTCGAAGGCACCGTCCTCGCCGTCAGTCACGACCGTACATTCCTCGCCAAGTTCGACCGCTTCATCATGATCACCGACGACGGCGAGGTGTACGCGCTTCCCGACTACGAGGTGGCGATGCAGGGTCTGGCCGCTCCGGCGAAGCTGGCGAACGTCCGCCTCGCCAAGAACCTCACCAACTGACGTCAAGAAGGGGTCAGACCGCTTCTTGACGCGAGCTAGCTGGAGGAGTTGGCGTACGAGTCGATGAACCGGTCGACCACGTAGTCGGCGAGTTCATGCATGTCGGTGACCATGTCGGTCATACACGTGAACATCAGCGGACCGACCAGCGTGCTGGCCACTCGCGCTGGATCGAGATCACTCGGGATCCGGCCTTCACGCACGCCTTGATCGAGCACCGTCTGGAGGACGAGCAACTTCTCGTCGTGGTCGTTCGCGGTGAGTTCCGCCATTTCTGGAATCTGGACCTTCAACGCGAACAACGCCGGCAAGATGCGCGCCCATTCGGGGTCGGCGAACGCGTCGGCGAACTGTCGGACCACCGTGCGGAGTGCGTTGTCGAAGCCGCCCGTCAGATCGGGGACCTCCATCACCGGCACATTGGCGTGGATGACATCGACGAGCAGGGCGGTCCGCGAGTCCCAGTGCCGGTACAGCGTGGACTTCGCAACGCCCGATCGTTCGGCGACCGCGTCGACCGTGACGGCCCGGGGGCCCAGCTCGACCAGCAATTCGGTGGCGGCCGCAATCATCTTCGCGCGACTCCTGGCGATGCGCGGGTCGCCGCATCCATCCATCTCTGAAGTTTCGTGAAAAGTAGTTGCGGTCACCAAAACGCTACGATACTGTCTCGTTTCGCACAACACAAACTGAACGACACAAGCTGACCCGGGCACACCCCCCGAGCTCGGGTCATTCGAAAGGAAACCCGTGAGCGCCTCCCCCCGCGCGCTGGCACACGAGGTCGAGGCAGCTCCAGCCCTCGACACCCGTACCAAGCGCAACATTCTCATCGCGATGTGCACTGCCCTCATGGCGGTCATCGCTTCCGTCTCGGGCCTCAACGTGGCTCAGCAAGAACTCGCCTCGGCGTTCAACGCCTCGCAAAGCGAGATCCTGTGGATCATCAACGCCTACACGGTCACGCTCGCCGCGCTGCTCATGCCGATCGGCGCGATCGGCGACCGCTGGGGCCGCAAGCCTGTGCTGATGTCTGGGTTGGGACTGTTCGTCGCATCCAGCCTGCTTGGTGCATTCGCTGGTTCGGTTGAAGTGATGATCGCCGCCCGAGTGCTCGCCGGCGTTGGCGCAGCGATGATCATGCCCGTCACCTTGTCGGTGATCACGTCCAGCTTCCCCCCCGAAGAGCGCAGCCGGGCCATCGGAATCTGGGCTGGCGTCGCCGGTGCCGGCGGCACCATCGGCATGTTCGTGTCGGCATTCATGGTCGACATCGTCAACTGGCGCTGGCTGTACGCCCTGCCCGTCGTCCTGGTGTCGATGTCCGCCCTCATGGCCCAGAAGTCGGTGCCGAACTCCCGTGAGCACAGCGGCCACCGGTTCGACGTCGGCGGCTCGATCCTGTCGCTGTTCGCGATCGGTGGTTTGGTGCTCGGCATCCACGAAGGCCCCGAGCAGGGTTGGACCCATCCTCTCTCGCTCGGTGGGCTCATCGTCGGCGTTGTCGCCCTCGTCGGGTTCATCGTGTGGGAAAACCGCCAGATCGACCCGCTGCTCGACATCAGCGTGTTCCGCGACCGCAGTCTCGCTGCCGGCTCGATGACACTCGTCTTGCTGTTCGGCGTGATGTTCGGCATCTTCCTCGTGCTGTTCCCGTTCTTCCAAGCCGTCGTCGGCTGGTCGGCGTTGCGCTCGGCGGTGGCGTTGCTGCCCATGTCGTTCGTGATGATGCCCGCCTCCACATTCGCGCCCAAGGTGTCTGCCCGCCTGGGCAGCCGCAAGACGATGCTCCTCGGCTTGGCCATCGCCGGTACCGGGTTGGCAACCATCGCCCTGCGGGCGTCGGTGGAAGGCGGCTACATGTCGGTGTTGCCAGGCCTGTTGATCATCGGCCTCGGTATGGGCATCACCATGACTCCCGCCACCGAATCGATCACCGCCACACTGCCGACCGAGAAGCAAGGTGTCGCCTCTGCACTCAACGACACCTCACGTGAGGTTGGTGGAGCCCTCGGCATCGCCCTGTTCGGCTCGATCGTGTCGGCCGGCTACGGCTCGGCGATCGAACCTGCGCTCGCGGGCTTCCCCACCGAACTCGCCGAGCAGGCAAGCGAAGGAATCGGCAGCGCGTACGTGGTGGCCGGCCAAGCCGGCGACCAGGCTCCAGCCTTGATCGATGCTGCCAAGCATGCGTTCGTCGACGGTTGGGTGCAGTCGATGTGGGTGGGTGTCGCCATGATCGGTGTGGCCTTCTTGTTCGTTGCGCTGCGGGGTCCGAAGCGGATCGTCACGACTGCGGAAACGACTGACGTTGACGCGACCGACGTTGACGCGACAGACGAATCCGTCGTGGCAGCCGGTGAACTGATCACCGTTTCCTGAACCGCCTGGATTCCCCTACGCCCGAGATTCCCCTACGTTGGTGGTATGTGTCGCAACATCACCACGTTGAGGGGGCTCGAGCCCGTCGCCACCCCAGAAGAAATCGAAGCCGCAGCTCGTCAGTTCGTCCGCAAGGTCAGCGGTGTGCAGAAGGTGTCGGAGTCCACTGAGGCAGCGTTCGAGCACGCGGTCGCGATCATCACCGCGGCCACGACCGAATTGCTCCACGGGTTGCCGCCGCGCAAGGTTGCACCCAAGTCGGAGCCTCCCCTCCGGCGCATCGCACGAACTCGAGCCGCCGGCTGAAGCCGGAGGATCAGCCGGTGGTTCCTGTGCGGCAATCCGGTAGGCCACCGGTTCCGAATACTGTCCGTGAACAACATTCGCGGCGTCGACGATGCACCGGTGCGGGTCGAGCGTGCGACGATGGACGATGTGAACCCGTTCCGACGCCGTGGTGCCGGAGTCGACGACCAAGCTCGAGGTGTTGCGTCCGCTGCTGATCAAGCGCTGGCGGCCGCCGCCTACGGAGACGCCACGGCATTCTCGACCTTCTACGACGCGGTATCGCCCGTCGTCTACGGCACCGTGCTGCGTGTCATTCGAAATCCGGCCCTCGCCGAAGAGGTCGCCCAGGAAGTGTTCGTGGAGCTCTGGCGCCAGGCCACCCGCTACGACCGTTCCAAGGGTTCGGCCGCGGCGTGGGCGGCAACGGTTGCC
>DATKCX010000370.1:0-3463 GCA_035512975.1 Ilumatobacter sp. | reverse complement strand
ACCAGGACATTCACCTGGTCATTCAACCACTGGGGTTCCCGCACGTGATGCGAGACGACGAGCTATCCGGTGCACCCAGACACCACGACGCCGCCATCCACCGGTGTTGCACCTGAGTTGGCCTGCGCGAACACACACTCGGCCGAGTTGTCGAGGTGCGGCCCAGCCATGCCCGGCCCCGTGGTGTAGCCCCACGAGTTGACCGACACGATCGGCCCGGCGCCGGTGGAAGGGTTCATGGGCTGGACCCATGGCCCCCCCGACGAGCCACCAGACAGATCACAGTTGGGCAGCCACCAGTTGACCGAGCCCTCGATCTCGGCGACTTCGGAGCAGTACATGAAGTTCGGGTCGTCTGAGTAGCTGTAGCCCAGGGCATGTGTGACGTTCCCCTCGACCCCAGTGTTGAAATGGATCGTCAGCTCGTTCACGCTGGATTCGAGCGAGTCCAGGCCGTTCGAGCTGGAACCAGTGTTGGGGACGACGTAGTACGCGTAGTCCCATTCGACGTTGGCGGGGAAGGTTTGAGTGGTCCAGTTCGCATCGACCACGCCGTGCGACGGGGACCAGCAGCCAATCGGGTCGTTGCCGCAATCCGAGTCCGTTCCGGTGCCTGTGGTTTCGTCCTGATCGGGGATGAACAGCACATTTCTCGCGAATGCCTTGGCCACGTCGTCATACACGCAGTGCGCTGCCGTCAGGATGACTGACGCGTTCGAGTTCGTGTCGGTGACAACCGTGCCAGAGCACACGTAGGCGTTCCACGTGGTGCGCTTGCCCCGGATGGTCGGCATCTCGAACAGGATTCGTCCGGCGGCGAGCTGAAGGTCTCCAGGTTTGGTCCATGGCGAGTTGACGACGACCCCAGGGTCGACCGGCCCGCCGCCCCCGGTGTCGACGAGGAACGCGATCGGACCGAACGTCGCAGTGTTGCCTGCGCCTTTGGAGGCGTCGCGGGCAACGATCGTGTAGGCCCATGTGCCGTCAGTGAATCCGGTGATCGTGGCACCGTACCGATTGCCGCCGAGGTCGTTCGCAGCGAATGTTTGGCTGGTAACGCCAGACGACACAGTGATCGACACCGACCGGATGCCGGAAGCGTCGGTGATCGTCGCCGCGATCTCGACGGTGCCACCAGTGGTTGCACCCGCAGACGGCACCGCTTCCGTGACGCTCGGTGCGGTGGAGTCATTGCCGCCTCCACCGGGCTTGGCATGCGGAATCGGCGTGCCCGTTGGAAGTTGTTCGAGTTGCGCTCGCTGCGAATGCCCGTACGGCGTGAGGCCGCCGTTGCTGGAACGGAGGTAGCCCAATCCCCGGCTGTCGACGACCAGATCGCGCGGTACGGCGGAAGCGACACGAGCAGGTGTCCAGTGCGCGATTACGTCTCCTGCGGTGCCGTCGTGAGGATTGTCGGCGGCGACCCCCGCGTTCCCGATGACGACGCCAGCGGCGACGCTGCAGGCACAAACAACAAGGGTGAGCAGGCGATGTGGTCGCATGGCCGAAACGTAACACGCACCGTGTTCGGCTCGCTGAGATTGCTCGCGGGAACACCGTCATACCCCCTCGGTAGGCTCGGAGCCATGACCGACACCATCGTGCAGGCGTCAACGGGTTTCAGCGCCGACCCGAAATTTCAGGTGGTGTCAGACTTCCAGCCTTCTGGTGACCAGCCCGCCGCCATCGCCGCCCTGGCCAAGGGCTTGAACGATGGCGAGCGGTTTCAGACGTTGCTCGGCATCACGGGCTCGGGCAAGTCCGCCACCATCGCGTGGACCATCGAACAGGTCCAGCGACCCACCCTGATTCTCGCGCCGAACAAGAGCCTGGCCGCGCAGTTGGCGCAGGAGATGCGTGAGTTCTTTCCGAACAATCGCGTCGAGTACTTCGTCTCGTACTACGACTACTACCAACCAGAGGCGTACATCGCTTCGAGCGACACGTTCATCGAGAAGGACAGCTCGGTCAATGACGAGATCGACCGTCTGCGTCACTCCACCACGGCAGCGCTCCTCACCCGGCGCGACACCATCGTGGTCGCTTCCGTGTCGTGCATCTACGGCATGGGCAATCCGGACGAATACAAGGGTCAGCTGATCGATCTGTCGGTGGGGGTCGACTACGACATGCGGTCGATCTTGCGGCGTCTCGTCGACATGCAGTACGAGCGCAACGACATGACGCTCGGCCGCGGCAAGTTCCGTGTGCGCGGCGACACGATCGAGGTGCATCCCGCCTACGAGGAGTCGGTCACGCGCATCGAGATGTTCGGCGACACCGTCGATCGCATCACCCGAATCGACCCGCTCACCGGCGAGACGCTCGAAGAGCAGAAGCGCACCCACATCCTTCCGGCCACCCACTATGTGGCGGGCAACGAGCGGCTCGCCGTGGCGATCGGCAAGATCGAGCACGAGCTCCAGGTGCGCCTGAAGGAGTTCGAAGAGCAGGGCAAACTGCTCGAGGCGCAGCGATTGCGGATGCGCACCCAGTACGACCTCGAGATGATTGCCGAGATGGGGTTCTGCAACGGCATCGAGAACTACTCGATGCACATCGACGGGCGCGACTACGGACAGCCCCCGTTCACCCTGCTCGACTACTTCCCCGACGACTTCTTGTTGGTCATCGACGAGAGCCACATCGCAGTGCCGCAGTTGCACGGCCAGTTCGCCGGCGACCGAAGCCGTAAGAACATCTTGGTCGAGCACGGGTTCCGCCTGCCGTCGGCGCGCGACAACCGGCCACTCACGTTCGAGGAGGTGCTCGAACGCATCAACCAGGCAGTGTTCCTGTCGGCCACCCCCGGCGACTACGAGCTGCGCACGTCCACACAGGTGGTCGAGCAGGTGGTCCGGCCCACCGGATTGATCGACCCAGAGGTCATCGTCAAGCCGACGAAGGGTCAGATCGACGATCTGATCGAGTTGGTCAACGGTCGGGTGGCCAACGGCGAGCGAGCGCTCATCACCACGCTCACCAAGAAGATGGCCGAAGACCTCACCGATTACCTGCTCGAACAGGGCATGCGCGTTCGCTACCTGCACTCGAACATCGACACGCTCCAACGCATCGAGATCCTGCGCGGTCTGCGTCTCGGCGAGTTCGACGTGCTGGTCGGCATCAACCTGTTGCGCGAGGGTCTCGACCTGCCTGAGGTGTCGCTCGTGTGCATTCTCGATGCCGACAAGGAAGGCTTCCTGCGTTCGGAGACGTCGCTCATCCAGATGATCGGTCGCGCCGCTCGCAACGTCGCTGGCCAAGTGGTCATGTACGCCGACCGAGTCACCGACTCGATGACGCGAGCCATCGACGAAACGCAGCGGCGCCGAACGCTTCAGATTGCGTACAACCTCGAGCACGGCATCGATCCGCAGACCATTCGCAAGGCGGTCAGCGACATCTTGTCGATGCTGCGGCCCGACGGCACCGCCCCGTTGCCCGGCAAGGATCGCCGCCG
>DATKCX010000369.1:0-6654 GCA_035512975.1 Ilumatobacter sp. | reverse complement strand
TGGCCAGCCTTGCGGTGATCGTGCCCGCCCGAGCCGGCCTGTTCAACATCGGCGGCGAGGGTCAACTCGTGCTGGGTGCGATCGGTTCGATGTGGGCCGCCAACCTGCTCGACGGGTCGGCACCGCGGGCGATCACCCTGTTCGTGATGGCGCTGTCGGCCATGGCGTTCGCAGCGCTGTGGGCGGCGATTGCCGGAGTGCTGCGAGTGGTCGCCGGCACGAACGAGGCGATCTCCACGCTGCTGCTCAACTACCTCGCCGTGTTGCTGCTCGGGTGGCTGGTGTTCGGTCGATGGAAAGACCCCGCATCCACCGGGTTCCCGAAAACCCGTGCGTTCACCGACGCCGAGTCGGTACCCATCCTGTTCGGCAGAGTGCACGCCGGTCTGCTCGTGGCGCTCTTCGCCGCAGTTGTCGTGTGGGCCGTACTCAAGTACACCGTGTGGGGATTCCAACTCGGTGTGCTCGGCGGAAATCCCGAAGCCGCACGCCGTGCGGGTTTCCGCACCGGCTTCTTGTCGATGTCAACCCTGATGGTCGGCGGCGGCCTCGCCGGGTTGGCCGGAATGCTGCAAGCCAGCGGCGTCGAGTCGAACCTGCGGCCAGGGATCATGGTGGGCTACGGCTTCACCGCAGTGCTCGCGGCGTGGATGGTGAAACAGTCACCGATCAAAGCGATCGCCTCTTCGTTCCTCCTCGCGGCCATCGCCATCGGCGGCAACGGCCTCAAGATCAGGCTCGGGTTGTCGGCGGCGTCGGTGAACATCTTGATGGCGATCATCCTCCTCGCAGTGCTCGGTTGGGGCACCACCCGAAAGAAGGCCGTCGTATGAGCCACGACCGCATGAGCCACGACCATATGAGCCACGACCATGCAGACGATGACTTGAAGGGAACCCGATCATGATCGAGGCCATCGCAGTCGGTGCCGTTCGCGGCGGAACCTCACTGGTGTTCGCCGGGGTCGGCGAAACGATCTGTGAACGATCGGGCATCTTGAACCTCGGCGTGGAAGGGTCGATGCTGGTCGGCGCGCTCACCGCATACGCCGTGGGCATCGAGACCGGCAGCCCAACGCTCGGTGCCCTGATGGGCGCGGTAGCCGGCTGCCTGCTGGCGATGGTGCACGGCCTGCTCGTCTTGGTTCGCAAAGCCAACCAGGTGGCATCGGGCCTGGCGATCACGTTCCTCGGCATCGGTGTGACGGCCCTGTTCGGGCAGTCGTACGTGTCACAGGGCGTGGAAGCGTTCGATCGCTGGGCGATCCCCGGCCTCTCCGACATCCCGTTCGTCGGCCCAGTGTTCTTCGACCACGACCCGCTCACCTACCTGTCGTTCCTGCTCGTGCCGGTCGCCTGGTGGTTCCTGTTCCGCTCGGGCCCCGGCCTGAAGCTGCGCGCCGCCGGCGAGCGGCCGGCGGTGCTCGACACGATGGGCATCAAAGCGTCGACCAGCCAATGGATGGCACTCGCAGTCGGCGGGGCGCTGTCGGGCCTCGGCGGCGCTCAGTTGTCGACGGCGTTCGCTCGCACCTGGTCCGAAAACATGGTGGCCGGCCGGGGGTTCATCGCCGTCGCTCTCGTGATCTTCGCGGCGTGGAACCCGGCGCTCATCATGGCCGGTGCCTACCTGTTCTCTGGAGCGGTGGCGTTGGAACTCGAACTCCAGGCCCGGGGCACGAACGTGTCGATCTTCATCCTCGACTCGATCCCGTACGCCGCCGTGATCATCGTGCTCAGCCTGTTGAGCCGCCGCCGCCGTCACGCCGCACCCGAATCGCTCAGCAAGGTGTTCGACGCCAACTTCGCCTCCACCTGATGCGACGCGCCCACGGGCGCGCCCCGTTGTATCACCACACCCCAACCCCCCACCACACCCCAACCCAATAACCCACAACACCCCCATCACCCGGCGGCAACGCCCGGAAACCCGTTCCGAGGAGGAACCTCCATGACGTCACGTCACGCTCGCCGCATCGCTCCTGCGCTCGCGGCCGTCCTCATCCTTGCCGCCTGCGGCAGCGACGACGACGACTCGACTGCCGACGCCGCCGCTCCTGATGCGGCCGCGGCAACCACTGCGGCCGGCGACACCGCCAGCTCAGAGCCCGCTGACACGCCCGCAGACACCGCCGCCCCCACCGGCGACGGGTGCGGTGCCGGCGCGACCAAGGTCGGCTTCATCTACGTCGGCTCGAAAGACGACTTCGGGTACAACCAAGCCGCGTATGAGGCCGCCACAGCTATGGGCGAGTCGAGCGGCGTGGAGATCATCCACGCCGAGAACGTCCCCGAAACCATCGAAGATGCCGTGCCGGTGATGGAAGACATGATCGCCCAGGGTGCCACCGTGGTGTTCGCCACCAGCTACGGACACTTCGACCCGGCCGTGCAAGTCGCTTCCGACAACCCCGACGTGTGCGTGGTTCACCAAGGCCAGTTCGAGTCGCAGTTGGAGACACCGCTCGACAACTTCGGCACCTACTTCTCGTCGGTGTTCGAACCCGTCTACTTGGCGGGCATCGCCGCCGGCGCTGCGACCGAGACGAACACGCTCGGCTACGTGTACGCCTTCCCGATCCCGCAGACGCTGGAGAACATCAACGCCTTCCAGCTCGGCGCCCAGTCGGTCAACCCCGACGTGAAGGTCGTCGCCGTCGCCACTGCCAGCTGGTGCGACCCCAGCAAGCAAGCTCAGGCCACTCAGACACTGCTCGACCAAGGTGCCGACGTGCTGACGCAACACCAAGACTGCACCAAGACCGTCATCGAGACCGCCGAGGCCGCCGGTGCCTTCTCGGTGGGCTATCACTACGACGCTTCGGAACTCGCTCCAAACGGATGGCTCACAGGTTCGGAATGGGCGTGGACCGATCTGTACGCCGACATCGTCGCGGCGTCACAGACCGGTGAGTTCGCCAGCAGCCCGTACAACGGCGACTTCCGAATCGGCTACCGCGACGTCGATGCCCCGTTCCTCGCGTTCACCCCGTCGGCCTATGGCGCGTCGGTGGACGAGGAGACCCAGGGCCTGATCACCGCCGCCTTCGACTCGTTCTTCGCCGACGCCGACGGCGACGGAGTGGGCGACTTCTCGGTGTTCACCGGGCCGATGTCGGATCGTGACGGCACCGTGCGAATCGAAGAGGGCGTCACGCCCGACTACAGCGAACTCGACGGCTACTTCGCCGAACCGTGGTTGGTGGCAGGCGTAGAGGGCTCGCTCGGGTGAGCAACGAGGTGTGCGAGCTCGACGTCGTGGAACCAGGGACCATCCTGTTCATCCACGGCGTCGGGCTCGCCCCTCGGCTGTTCCATCCGGTGATGACCATGCTGTCTCAACCATCAGCTGCACCGCTGCGGCCGCCGTATCGGACGACCCGGCCGACCACGGTTCTGCGCCCGCCCGGCGAACACCCGGCTGGGTACGTCGCAGCGCAGGCCGATGCGTTGCTCGACCACTTGACCGATGCCCACGACGTCACGTTGGTGGGCGTGAGCGGCGGAGCCACCATCGTCCTCGCCGCGGCCACACGCAACCACCCAGGTGTCGCGGCAGTGGCCGGAGTGATCGCCCACGAACCGTTGATCGGCCCGCTCGCCGCCGACCTTCACAGCGCCGTCGCCGCGTCGGCGAAGATCCTGGCCGACGATCCCACCGACCAGGCGGCCTCGGATTTCGTCGAGCGACTGGTCGGATCCACCTGGCGGTCTCTGCCGAGCGACGTCACCGACTTCGCACTCGCCCACGCCATGGCGATTCGGCAGGAAGTGCCCGGATTCGCCGCGTACGCCATGTCACCCGCCGAGATCGCAGCCGCCAAGGTGCCGATCACCGTCACCACCGGCGAACTCAGCCACCAACGCCGGCATCGAGCGGCCAGCGAGATCACCCAACGATGCGCTGCGAGGTCGCTGGTGATCCCCGGTGCCGCCCACCTCGTGCACTGGGAACAGCCATCGGGGTTCGCCGCGTTGATCGCCGACGAACAGGCGCGTTGGGCGGAGGCCGCGTGACCGCCACGCAGCGTTCGTCGCGTACCGTCGCCAACAGCACGCCATACCCGTGGCCGTACGACGAGGTCATCGACCCAGCTGTGACCGCGCTCGTCGTGTGCGGCGGCGGAGACACGTGGTCAGCCGGCGTGCGCAGCGACCCGCCCACGCAAGCCCGCATCGCACTGCTGCGGGCCGCGTTCGGCGCAACCGCCGCGCTGGTGATCGTGCTGGAACACGAACCGATCTTCACCACGATTGCCACCGTGGCCGACGCGGCGGCACCACTGCACGCCGAGGCGGGGGAACTCAGCGTTACCGCCGCAGGGGTCGACGGCTTCTACGGCGGGCCGCTCGACGCGCTGCTGCAGCATCACCGGCGAAGCCATCTCGTGGTGTGCGGGTACGGCCTGGAAACCGTGGTGCACGGCACCGTCCGACGCGCCAACGACCGCGGCTACGAATGCCTCACGGTGATCGATGCATCGATCGCTCACGATCCTGCCCTGCTACCCGCCGCCCGCTCGATGATCGAGATGTCTGGCGGCATCTTCGGCGCAGTCGCCAACACCGAAGCCACCATTTCCGCGTTCACTCCCACCCCGTTTCGGGCACCTTGACCAACTGGAGGTCCACCATGACGATCAACACCATCAACCCTGCGAACCCGATTCCCGCTGGAACCTTCCCGGCGCTCGACGCCGACCCCTACCCGTGGCCGTACGACGGATCCATCGACCCGGCGCGCACCGCCCTGATCCTCATCGACTGGCAAACCGACTTCTGCGGCCCGGGCGGCTATGTCGACGCCATGGGATACGACCTGTCGCTCACCCGGTCGGGCTTGGCACCCACGATGAAGGTGCTCGCCGCCGCCCGCGAAGTGGGCATGCTCGTCATTCACACTCGCGAAGGGCACGAACCCGACCTGTCGGATCTACCCCCGAACAAGTTGTGGCGCTCGCAACGCATCGGAGCGGGCATCGGCGACGCCGGGCCATGCGGGCGCATTCTGGTGCGCGGCGAACCCGGTTGGGACATCGTTCCCGAGGTGTACCCCATCGCCGGTGAACGGGTGATCGACAAGCCCGGCAAGGGAAGTTTCTACGCGACCGACCTCGAACTCGTGCTTCGCAACAAGGGCATCAGCCACATCATCCTCACCGGCATCACCACCGACGTGTGCGTCCACACCACCATGCGCGAGGCGAACGACCGCGGGTTCGAGTGCCTGTTGCTCTCCGACTGCACCGGTGCCACCGACGTGGGCAACTACGAAGCGGCGCTGAAGATGGTCACCATGCAAGGCGGGGTGTTCGGCGCGGTCGCGCCGTCGTCCGCGCTGCTGGCAGCGCTCGGTGTTGCGGCGTAACCGTGGCCTCGACAACATACGACCACGAGTCGGCGACCAGTGCGGCCCTTGCCGTGCTGGAACGGCTGGAACAACTCGACGACCCGGCAGTGGTGATCTCGGCGGTGGCAGCCTCCCAACTCATGGAGTGGGCCGCGGCGATCGATGCCCGGCCGCCCGGCGAGGTGCCGTTGCGAGGAACGACATTCGCCGTGAAAGACAACATCGACGTGGTCGGCTCGCCCACCACGGCGGCGTGCCCGACCTTCGCTGAAGGGCCCGCCACACAGTCGGCCACCGTGGTGGCAGCGCTGCTCGAAGCCGGCGCGCTGCCGGTTGCCAAGGCGAATCTCGATCAGTTCGCCACGGGGCTGGTGGGGACGCGCAGCCCGCACGGCACGCCGCGCAACCCGTTCGATCCGCACCTGATTCCGGGTGGTTCCAGTGCTGGATCGGCGGTCGCGGTCGCGACCGGCCTGGTCGACTTCGCACTCGGAACCGACACGGCTGGGTCGGGACGCGTGCCCGCCGCGATGTGCGGCCTGGTCGGCATCAAACCCACCCGCGGCTCGCTGAGCTGTTCCGGCGTGCTTCCTGCGGTTCGCAGTATCGATTGCGTTTCGGTGTTCGCGCGTCAACTCGATCTGGCGGCGCGAGTGGCGGGTGTGGCCGCCGGTTTCGACGAGAGCGACCCGTTCTCGCGCATCGCTCCAGCGGTCGCTGTGCGCCCGGTCCGAGTTCTCGGCGTGCTCGGCGACGACGCGTTGCATCTCGCCGGCACAGACGAAACGATCATCGATGCGTACCGCATCACGTTGGGCCAGCTGACCGAACTCGGCTTCGAGCTGATCGAGATCGACCCGCAGCCGCTCTTCGACATCGGCGACCAGCTGTACGGCGGGTCGTGGGTGGCGGAGCGACTCACCGGCATCGGCCCGTTCGTCAAACACCTCGATCACCCCGAACAGTTCGACCCGGTGGTGGGCACGATCTTGTCCGACGCGGCGGCGTACACGGCGGGCGACGTGCACCGTTCGCAGTACGCGTTGGCGCACCACAAACACGGCGTGCGGCGGCTCTTCGAGGAGGTCGACGCAGTTGCGTTCCCCACCATCGGCCAGCTCCCCACTCTGGCGCAGGTGGAGCGCGACCCGATTGGCGTGAACTCACGGCTCGGCCGATTCACCACCTTCACGAACCTGGCCGACCTCGCCGCGGTCACACTGCCCGTAGGCGCGCCCCTCGCGCCGGGGTTGCCACCGTTCAGCCTGTCGTTGCACGGGCCTGCCTGGTCCGACCGAGCGCTCG
>DATKCX010000368.1:0-3804 GCA_035512975.1 Ilumatobacter sp. | reverse complement strand
AGGTACACCTCGGAGTAACGCTCGTCGTAGAACATCTCCTGCCACTGTCGCACCATGCCCAGGTAGGCGTTGTTGAGGATGGCGACCTTGATGGGGATGCGCTCGCTCGTGGCCGTGACCAACTCCTGGGCGGTCATCTGGAAGCAACCGTCGCCGTCGACCGCCCACACCGTGCGCTCCGGGCGGCCGACCTTGGCACCGATCGCGGCGGGGATCGAGAAACCCATCGTGCCCAGGCCGCCCGAGTTCACCCACGTGTAGGGCTCGTTGAACTTCCAGTGCAGCGATGACCACATCTGATGCTGGCCGACGCCCGACGTGAGGATGGTGCCCTCCGGCGCACGATCGCGCAACTGCTCGAGGCAGTACTGCGGCTTGAGCGCGTCACCCGGCTCGGACTGCTCGTAGGTGAGAGGGAACTGCTCTTGCCAGCCAGACACGCGTGATTGCCACGGCTGCTGGTCGGGTCGCACCGCTCCCCCATCGAGCAGCTCACGGATCGCTCGGATGAGTTCTTCGGTGACGAGGCGGCAGTCGCCGACGATGGGCACATCGGGCCGTCGAACCTTGCCCTGCTCTGCCGGGTCGATGTCGACGTGGATGATCTTGGCCTCTGGCGCAAAGCTGTCGACGCGGCCGGTGATGCGGTCGTCGAAGCGGGCACCCAGGTTGATCAGCAGATCGCTCTTCTGCATCGCGGTGGTTGCGGTGGCGGTGCCGTGCATGCCCGGCATGTGGAGGTTGAGCGGGTGGTCATCGGGGAACACACCCCGAGCCATGAGTGTGGTGACCACGTGGATGCCGGTGAGGTCGACCAGTTCGCGCAACGCTTCGGCGGCGCGAGCTTTGAGCATGCCGCCGCCCACGTACAGCACGGGGCGTTCCGACGCGAGGATGAGCTTGGCAGCTTCCTTGATCATCCGCGGGTGGCCCTTCGTGTTCGGCCGGTAGCCGGGCAACGAGTCGATGACCTCTTCGTCGGTTGGCCAATGCCACGACATCTCATTGGTGAGCACGTCTTTGGGGATGTCGACCAACGTGGGGCCGGGGCGACCTGTGGTGGCGATGTGGAACGCCTGGCGAATCGCCATCGGCAGATCCTCGGCCGACATGACGAGGTCGTTGTGCTTCGTACACGATCGCGTGATTCCCACCGTGTCGCACTCTTGAAAGGCGTCGCTGCCGATGGCGTGGGTGGCGACCTGCCCGGTGATGCCGACCATGGGGATGGAGTCCATGAACGCGTCCATCAGCGGGGTGACCAGGTTGGTGGCTGCCGGGCCCGACGTGACCATGGCGACTCCGGGACGGCCAGTGACGTGCGCGTACCCCTCGGCCATGTGGCCGGCACCTTGCTCGTGGCGCACGAGCACGTGACGGATGGACGACTCGAGCAAGGGATCATAAGCGGGGAGAATGCAGCCGCCGGGCAGACCGAACATGACGTCTACCGATTCCATCTCGAGCGCCTTGATGAGCGCCTGCGCACCGGTGATCTTGGTCCCTGGTGTGATGGTCATGGAGTTCTCCTACTCGCATTCTCAAGTGGTGGAATCAGTGTGGGGTGGCAGTGCCGGAAAAACAGAACGACCTCCCGATCTGGGAGGTCGAGGGCGCACGCAGCGAGAGAGCTGGGTGCGCTAGAAAATAAGTACTACGAGGGTGGTAGCGGGGGTGGCGGTAGCCGTCAACATCGTCGACCAGTGTGCCAGACAACCACCCGAATCACAAACCTCGATCTGCGCCGCCGCAGGTGAGCACCACGCGGGCACCGCCACCGGCCGATTCGCCGACGGTGACACGGCCCCCATGAGCCCTCGCCACCTGATCAGCGATGGCAAGTCCGAGACCTGACCCGGGAACATTCGCGGCGGCAGCACCACCCCGTTCGAACCGTTGCAGCACCCGCTCTCGATCGTCAATTGCGATGCCCGGACCATCATCGTCGACACTGACGACTCCGTCGCCGACGGTGACGACGACTCGGCCACCACTGAGGCCGCCTCCATGGCGGAGAGCATTGCGAATCAGGTTCGCGACAGCGAGTTGCATCCCATCTGGCCAGAGGACGATCGGGTCCGATGCGCCATCGTCGATCACGAGCTCGATGTTCGCCGCGCCGTCGACGGTTCGTCGTTCGTCGGCGACAGCGGAGTCGACGATCTCGACGAGGTCGCACGGGACGAACCACGACTGGTCGGCGAGTTCGGCATTCGCCAGAGCTCGAATCGCCGTGAGGCCGACGGCGGCGCGAAGCAGTTGCTCGCGTGCGAGCGTGACGGCTTCGCGAACAGCGGCTTCACTCGCGGCAGGACTGTTTGCGATGTCGAGATTCGTCAACGCCGACTGAAGCGGGGTTCGCATTTCGTGTGCAGCCGACGAAGCAAACGCACGGGCCGACGCGAGTGCCGCATCGCGTTGTGCCGTTTCGTCGGCGAGGCGCGCCAAGCTGGAATTCAGTGCCTCTGCCACGTCATCCACGTCGGGAGCTCCCGACGCATTGTCGACATGCCAAGCGCTCGGATCAGCATGCTCGATCGCCTCGGCGTTGTCGCGCAGCCGACTCAGGGGTCGGGCAGCTCGGCGACCGAGTGCATACCCGACGAAACCCGCGAGCAGCGACACGACGACGCCCACCACCGTGAGCTGGCGGCGCAGCTGCCGGGACCGCGCATCGACGTCGCCCAATGGGGCGACCAGCTGGACGTACGCAACGTCGCCGACTGCTGGCACGTCGCGAACCTCCACGTCGAGCAAGCGCCACCGTTCCCCGTCGGCCGAGACGGTGCGGTAGCCGTCGGCCGCTGGCACGGGGAGCGGGTCGTCGGGAAGCTGACCGACGTCGATGACTCGTTGGCCAGCGCCGATGTCTCGGGCAACTCGCGCTCCCTCCACGATGCCGTTCAGTTCCGATTGAGTGAGCCGATCTGCGACTGCGACGAGGATCGGGGCAGTTGCCCGACGTTCGTCGAGTTGGGCGTCGGTACCTTCCTCCAAGACCCGCCCGAACCGAACCTGTACCACCACACCGATAAGCGTCGCCGCCAGCAGCGCCGAGGCGAAGGCTGCGAGCCCGGTGCGTGTGGCGAGGCGCACGCTCACATCACCCGGAGCACAAAACCAACGCCGCGTACGGTGTCGATGATGCGCGGTGCACCCACGAGTTCGAGCTTCCGGCGGACGTAACCGACGAACACATCGACGACATTGGTGTCGACATCGAAGTCGTAGCCCCAAGCGAGTTCCAACAGTCGTACTCTCGACAGCACGATTCCGTTGTTGCGAGCGAACGCCGCAAGCAGGTCGAACTCCCGCCGCGACAAGTCGAGGCGAACGGTGGCGTACGAAGCAAGCCGGCGATCGAGGTCGAGACGCAGTGGACCGGCAGCGATCGTTTCGGTGTCGACCTTTGGTGCGGCCCGACGCAACAGGGCCTGGATGCGCAATGCCAGCTCCACCAGATCGAACGGCTTCACGACGTAATCGTCTGCGCCAGCGGCCAAGCCTGCGACCCGATCGCCGACGGCGTCGCGCGCCGACAAGATCAGCACCGGCACGTCGACACCTCCGGCTCTCAGCTCCTCGCAGAACTCGATGCCCGACTGACCGGGCAGGCCCACATCGAGCACGATGAGGTCCGGGTTGCGCTGGGACATCGCGCGACGCGCCGCGACGACGTCCTCAGCAAGCTCCGGATCAAACCCGTGAAGAGCAAGCCCACGCCCCACCGCGTCGCGCACGTCGAAGTCGTCCTCGACGACGAGGATGCTGGCGGGAGTGGTCACAGAACTCAATCCTGGCTCA
>DATKCX010000367.1:0-6320 GCA_035512975.1 Ilumatobacter sp. | reverse complement strand
GAGCGAGAGTTCGCGAACTGCTGACGTACCTCGCGGTCTCCCGGCGCTCGCGACGAGAAGTCATCTCCGATGACCTGTGGCCCGACGCAGTCGACCCGGGGCACAACCTGCGCGTCACCCTGAACTACCTCAATCAGATGCTCGATCCCCACAGAACATGCGGCCAACCACCGCGGTATGTGCTGTCGACGAAGGATTGGTTGTCACTCGTGTCCGACGGGTCGATCACCGTCGACTTCTGGCAGATGGAGCAACACCTCGATCGTGCCGAAGAGGCCGAGCGCGCAACCGACGTCAATCTGGCGTTGCATCACTACGCCGCTGCGCTACCGCTCTGGCGTGGCGAGGCCATGTGCGACGTTTCGTACTCGGCTTGGGCGGATCCAGTCCGCACGGCCATTCGTTCTCGATACGTCGCCGCAGCGCTGCGGGCGGGCGAGCTCTGGCTCGGAGCAGGCAGCTTCGCGGAATCCGGTCGGGCTGCCGAGCGAGCGCTCGTGGCCGACCGGTACTGCGAGCCTGCCTATCGCCTCCTGATTCGAAGTCACCGGGCAGCAGGCAATCCGTCTGCAGCTCGTGAAGCGTTCGCCCGGTGTCGAGCTGATCTGGCCGAGCTCGGAGCCGAGATGGACCCAGCCACCAGGTCGCTTTCCGGATGACCGGCGGCGTCAGCTGACGCTCGGCTGACGGGTGCAGGCGACGATCTCGACACACCAGCACACGCGGCTGCAGGTCAACAGGCGCCACCAACATCACTCACAACGAAAGCGAGCCCATCCGTGAACCACGCATCCAATCAATCCACAGGTACCCCGACGCGACTGCGGACGTTCACCGCGTTGGCCGCAGCCGGATCCCTGTTGCTGCTCGCCTCGTGCGGCGACGACGACCCCGAATCGGCGGCAACCACCGTCGCAATAACCACCGTCGCAGTGTCGTCCGAGACCACCGAGGCTGCGAGCGAAACCACCGCAGCAACACCTACGACGGAGGCAATGAGCGAGACCACGGAGGCAATGAGCGATACGACAGCGCCAACGATGGATGCTGCATACTGCGCTGCGGCCGAGGAGATCAACCGCGCGAGCGATGCGCCAACGTTGGAGCAAGTACGTGCGTACGCCGAGTTGGCACCCGATGACATCGCCGAAATCGTGGCCGAAGTGCTGGCCGCGTACGAAGAAGTTGGCGACCTCGAAGCACTGTTCGGAGACCCGGAGTTCGTGGCGTCGATCGAGGCGATCACGGAATTCGAGAATGCAACTTGCGGCTTCGACAACGAGGTCTCAGCAGAACCGATCCCAGACGATCCCTTCTGCGCCAACGCCGCCGAGCTCAACAGCCAGGACAGCGCCCCAACGGTGGAGCAGGTCGAGGAGTACGCCGAGTTGGCACCGGCAGAGCTAGCCGAGCCCGTCGCCGTCGTCCTTGCTGCGCTCGAAGCTGCAGACGGCAACTTCGAGGCCATCTTCAGCGATCCGGCGGTGGGGCCAGCCCTCGGGGAAATCACGGATTTCGAAGCCGAGTACTGCGGTTTCGAAGACGACGAATCCGCGAGCGACACCGAACTCGATCCCAACGCGATCCGGATCGACGTGGACGCAACGGACTACATGTTCGACATGGAGTTACCTGTCGAAGCGGGTCGGTACTCGTTCGTCATGACCAACAATGGAGCTGAACCACATCTCATGATCTTCCTGCAGCTCGAGGAGGATGCCGTGCTCGACGAAGTCATGGAGTCCGAAGGAGAGGAAGGCGTCATTGAGTTCCACGAATCCGACGTCGCCTTCCCGGGTACCGAAGCGATCGTCACACTCGACATGGAGCCTGGCCGGTGGATAATGATCTGCCCGATCCCGAACGCAGAAGACGTGCCCCACCTCGCGCTCGGCATGATCCACGAGTTCACGATCGAGTAGCCACGCACCGCTAACACATCACCGTAAGCAACACATCACAAAGGCCCGGGAGCTCAGAGTTCCCGGGCCTTTGCGCGGTCAGGTCACGCATTGCCGCCGACGCGCTGAACGCTAGGTTCACGTTGCTTCCGCCACCGGCACTGCGTCGGGTTGGTGACAGCTGCCGCCGGGCGGATAGAACATGCCGATTCCGACGTGAATGTTGCGTTATGCCATGTCGAACCGGTCGAGGTTCATCACTTTGGTCCACGCTGCCGCGAAGTCGTCGGCGAACTTCTGACCGGAGTCGTTCGACGCGTAGACCTCGGCGATGGCGCGCAGTTGCGAGTTCGATCCGAAGATGAGATCGACGCGCGTGCCAGTCCATTTCGCGGCACCGGTGGAACGATCGCGACCTTCGAACACGTCGTGCGAGGTGGCAGTTGGCGTCCATTCGGTGCGCCTGTCGAGCAGGTTCACGAAGAAATCGTTCGTGAGCGTGCCGGGCCGGTCGGTGAGGACTCCATGTGCGGAACCGTCGGAGTTGGCACCGATGGCACGCAGGCCGCCGATGAGCACCGTCATCTCGGGTGCGCTGAGTGTGAGCAGTTGCGCACGGTCGAGCATCTGCGCTTCGGGCGACACTTGGCTGGCCTTGCCGAGATGGTTGCGGAACGCATCGGACTTCGGTTCGAGAGCGGCGAACGAGTCGGCGTCGGTCTGCTCGGCCGTTGCGTCACCGCGTCCCGGCGTGAACGGAACCGTGACGTCGTACCCGGCTGCCTGTGCAGCCGCTTCCACGGCAGCGCAACCTCCGAGGACGATCAGGTCGGCCAACGACACGGTGCTTCCACCGCTGTTGAAGCCAGCCTGGATTCCCTCGAGCGTGCCGAGTACTCGGCGCAACTCACCGGGGTTGTTGACCTCCCAGCCCACCTGCGGGGCGAGGCGCACGCGTGCCCCGTTCGCTCCGCCGCGCTTGTCGCTGTTGCGGAACGTCGAGGCTGATGCCCACGCGGTAGACACGAGATCCGAGATGCTCAACCCGGAGTTCAGCACCGACGACTTGAGGCTCGCGATCTCGTCGGCGGTGATCAGGGCATGCTCGACCTCGGGGATCGGGTCTTGCCAGATGAGTTCTTCGGCAGGAACTTCTGTGCCGAGGTACCTGACGATCGGGCCCATGTCGCGGTGGGTCAGCTTGAACCACGCACGCGCGAATGCGTTCGCAAACTCGGCGGGGTTCGCGTGGAACCGCCTCGAGATCGGCTCGTAGATCGGGTCGATCTTGAGCGCCATGTCGGCGGTGGTCATCATCGGCGCGTGCGACCGCGATGGGTCGTGGGCGTCGGGCACGGTGCCCTGCGCCTCGGGGTTCGACGGGGTCCATTGATGCGCACCAGCGGGGCTCTTCGTGAGCACCCAGTCGTAGCCGAACAACACGTCGAAATAGGAGTTGTCCCACGTGGTTGGGGTGGGGGTCCACGCACCTTCGATTCCGCTCGTCGTCGTATGCACTCCCTTGCCGGAACCGAACGTATTGATCCAGCCATGACCCATGTGTTCGATCGACGCGCCTTCCGGCTCGGGGCCGACGAGGTCTGGGTCGCCGGCACCGTGGGCTTTCCCGAACGTGTGGCCGCCCGCCACGAGCGCGACGGTCTCTTCGTCGTTCATGGCCATGCGAGCGAACGTCTCGCGGATGTCGCGCGCCGATGCCAAGGGGTCGGGTACACCGTTGGGGCCTTCTGGGTTGACGTAGATCAAGCCCATCTGCACAGCACCCAGTGGTTCCATCAGATCACGATCACCGCTGTAGCGCTGGTCGCCGAGCCATGTGGTCTCCGGGCCCCAGTAGATGTCTTCTTCGGGGGCGAACACGTCTTCACGGCCGCCGCCGAAACCAAACGTTTCGAAGCCCATCGACTCGAGGGCGACGTTGCCGGCGAGGATCATCAGGTCGGCCCACGAGAGCTTGCGACCGTACTTCTGCTTGATCGGCAGCAGCAGCGTGCGCGCCTTGTCGAGGTTGCCGTTGTCTGGCCAGCTGTTCAACGGGGCGAAGCGTTGTGTGCCCGACGACGCGCCGCCGCGTCCGTCTTCGATGCGATACGTGCCGGCGCTGTGCCATGCCAAGCGAATGAAGAAGCCACCGTAATGGCCGTAGTCGGCGGGCCACCAGTCTTGCGAGTCGGTCATCAACGCAGTGAGGTCGTCTTTCACTGCCGCCAGGTCGAGCGTGTTGAACTCTGCGGCGTAGTCGAAGTCGGCACCGAGGGGGTTCGACGCTGGCGAATTCTGGTGGAGCATTGCGAGGTTCAGCTGGTTGGGCCACCAGTGCTGATTCGCGGCTGAACCCATGGCCGTGTGGGCTGCGTTCGGGCCGCCCATCACTGGGCAAGTCTTGACACTGTCGTTGATGTCTAGGGCGTCGGAGTCGGTCATGTTCTGTTCCTCGCTTGGATCGTTGGTTCTGATGCTGATGCTGATGCTGAAAAAGGTGAATTTGTTCGCGCTCGTGATGGTTCGGAGAGGCAGGTCGGGCAGTGCCCCCAATAGATGACCTCGGCTTCATCGATCTCAAAACCGTGATCATCTTCCGCGGTGAGGCACGGCGCTGATCCGACCGAACAATCGATGTCCAACATGACGCCACAACCCCGGCAGATGAGATGGTGATGGTTGTCACCCACGCGGTCTTCGTAACGGGCCGCGGACCCGGCTGGTTGGATGCGACGGACGAGGTGCTTGTCGACGAGGAGCGCCAGCGTGTCGTAGACCGCTTGACGAGAGATCGAACCGATCACACCGCGAACTTCATCGGCCAACTCGTCGGCGGTGGCGTGGCGGCGCGACGATAGCGCACGCATGATCGCCAAACGCTGAGCAGTTACCTGCACCCCGTGTTGGCGAAGAAGTTGATGAACTTCATCCGTCACGAGCGTCATCTGAACACAGAGTTTGGACTATGTCAAGTATTTGATTGAGTCTGAGTTATCGGTAGCGCGCTCGTGCAGCGGAGACTTCGAACAGGAGAGATTGAGGCGGTCAGATGGGTGCGTACAGCGAGCAAGTCCTGCCGAGGATCGTCAACGTCTGCTGCGGTGTGAAGCCGTTGAATCAACTGCGTAAGCGAGTCTGCGGCGGGCTTTCTGGTGACGTGGTCGAGATCGGTTTCGGGTCAGGACTGAACATTCCGTTCTACCCCGCAGCGGTCACAGGTGTGGCAGCCGTCGAGCCAGCCGACCTCGGCTGGAAGCTGGCCGAGAAGCGACTGTCCGCGTCGAGCGTGCCAGTTGAGCGGTCTGGTCTCGATGGGCAGAAGTTGCCGTTTTCGGACGACTCGTTCGACGCAGCGTTGTCGACCTGGACGATGTGCACGATTCCCGATGTGTCCGCCGCTCTGCTGGAGGTTCGTCGCGTGCTCAAGCCGGGTGGCGCACTGCACTTCCTGGAGCACGGCCTGGCCCCCGACGCGAACGTCCGGCGCTGGCAGCATCGGTGGGAGCCGATGCAGAAACGGGCCTTCGGCGGATGCCACATCACGCGGCCGATCGTCGATCTGTTGACCGACGCTGGCTTCGTCGTCACGCAGGTCGACACGTTCTACGGCAAGGGCGGCCCGAAATCGCTCGGCGCGCAATCTCTCGGTGTTGCCGTCAGCCCCTGACGGTCGGTCACACGCGCTCTCCAGCCGGACCACCACCAGGAGTGCAGCTGCCGCCACTCGCTCATCTGGAGGATTCACACGTGCGACACCCGGCGCACATGATTCGTTCAGCGGGCCGTCAACCCACATCGTTACGTTCGCAAACGCATGGATGTGGACTGGGCTGAGAGCCAGGTGCCGAGCGCTGAGTTGCGCGTCGGCGAACGGATGCCTGGATTCCCCGCGCGGCTCACGCTTGCGCAGGCCGCGACGACCGAGTTGAATGGCAGCGATCGCGATCCGGGCGAGAGCCCAGCAGCCGTCGCGGTCGATGAGTCCGCCAGCCTGTGTTCAAGCGAAGCATGCGTTCTGGCTCGCAGCAAGGCACGTGAACCGGATGTCGTGCGAGTGGAGTTCGACGTCGACGCGCTCTCCGCTGCGTTCGCGACTGCACTGGTGACCGCTCTCGATGGGCGCGAGCTGTCGAGCCCGCTGCGATCGCCAGTTGTGCAGCACCCCACACCAGTCGCCGCACCCAAGGGCTCGTTCTGGGCCGGGGCCTGGCATGCCGACGTCGTGTTGTCGGCAATCGCGATCCTCGTGATCGTCGTCGTGCTGCTCGCGTGGACGGTCTGACCGTGGAACCAACGACCACCATCCCAGTGCGAACCGGGGCGCTGACCGACGCCGTTCCACGCGACGTGGGCGCTCGACCGAGCGCAGGAGACCGTGTGTTCTTCGGCGGCTCCACACTCAGCGGCATGGTTGTT
>DATKCX010000366.1:0-6956 GCA_035512975.1 Ilumatobacter sp. | reverse complement strand
CGTAGTGCATGCCCTGATAGAGGCGCGACACGATCACGACTGAGGCCGTCGACGTGGCGAGAACGAATGCGACCGGGCCTGACCAGCGAAACCGTGGGTTCCACGAGATGACGATGGCCAGGCCGAAGTAGAACACCACGGCTGCTGCGATGTGCCCGCTGGGCCAGCTGTTCGTGGGCGCGCCATCGAGTTGTTCGACAGGTGGCCGGTCCCGACCGATGATCTTGGCGGTGGTGCCGAACACTGCCACCTCGAAGATCAAACCGCCGACAACGAGCGTCCACTCGTGCCACCGACGGAACATCCACAACATCAGCGGGAGCAGCACCAGCGCGAGACCGATCTTCGTCTCGGTGTTCGACAGTGCCGACCCCAACTCCGCAAGGTGCGTGCGGCTGTCGGTGCGGCGGTCTTCGAACCATCGGTTCACATCGGCTTCAGAAGTACCGAGCGGTGACGACTCCCACCAGTTGACGAGCATCCAACCGACGGCGAGATAGATCGCCGTGAGGCCGACCTAGCAGGCCGCCATGATGCCGACGTCGCGTCGGCGAAGGGGCGGCACCTTCCAGACCGGAACGTCGTTGTTGTCGTCGGTGGTGGCGGATTGTAGAGAAGCGGTTCGGTCGACGGGGGTCGACGATTCATGGATTGGTTGAAACATTGCGGGCTCCGTGGTCGGACGGTTGTGAGGTCGGTGACCTGTGAGGCCATCGAGCGTGATCAGTTCGGTGATTCGAGCTGGGCGCGGAAGTGCTCGGCGTCGCCGTCGAGCGGCGGATACTCGCTGCGAAGGTGAGCCAGGTGCTCGTACATCAGCGAAGCGATCGCCCAGTTGCGGTACCACTTGTGGTCGGCAGGGACGATGTGCCAGGGCGACAACTCGGTGGATGTGCGCCCGATCGCGGCACCGTACGCAGACTGGAATCTTGCCCAATCGGCGCGAGTGTCGAGATCGGACTCAGCGAACTTCCACTGCTTGTCGGGACGTCGCAGTCGACGCAAGAAGCGCTCGCGCTGCTCGTCGAAGGAGATGTGCAACAAGCACTTCACGATCACCGTGCCCGACTGGATCAGCTTTTCCTCGAACGCGACGATGTCCTTGATGCGCTTCGTGAGGTCCTTGTCCGACATCTTGTCGAGTGCGTCGGGGACGATGATGTCCTCGTAGTGCGAGCGGTCGAAAAAGGTGATGTGGCCGGGATCGGGCAGCTCCCGGCGAATCCGGGCGAGAAACGGTTCGGCCTGTTCCTTGGCGTCGGGTTCTTTGAAGCACGCCACCGATATGCCCACCGGATTCAACCTGCGGCCGACGTGCTTGATGGTGCCACTCTTGCCCGAGCCATCGAGACCCTGAAGGATCACGAGTACGGAGTGCCTGCTTTCGGCCATGAGTCGATCGTGCAGGTCGTCGAGCGTCGACTGATGGTCGACGAGTTCTTCCTCGGCCGCAGATCGGTCGTGGACCAACGGGGTGGCGTCGGTTCGAAAGCCGTCGAGAACGAGCGGCTCGCCGACGGTCGGTGCGCGCAGCTCGGCTGATACCGAACCTGGTGACCACAGTTCTGCGATCTTGTCGGCTGGGTGCCTGCTCATGATGCTTCTTGTGCGATCGTCGGCTCGACGTCTTTCGTGGACGTGCGCACCCGCAACGAATCGGGCTCGAGGCCGAACGTCAACGTGGTTGTGGCGGGGCGGTCTTCGCCGTCGAGTTCATACGGCATTGGGTTGGCCAGGGCGACCGTGATCGCGGTTCCTGTGAACCGAGCGACGAGCTCTGGTCGTTGCTGCTTGCCTCGAACCAGCCGCCACATCACCGACGCCCACTCCCGAAGGTTGGTTGCCGACAGAATGGCCACGTCGAGAACTCCGTCGTCGGGCCGTGCGTCGGGAAACACCTCCAGACCGCCGGTGACGCTGCCGCAGTTGCCCACCAGCACCATCGCTGTTCGCCCGGACCACGCGCGCGAACCGTCCACGTCGACGAAGGCGTGGGTCAGCTGGGCAGGAGCGTTGCGGATCGCCGACCCGACGTAGGCGATGCTGCCGAACCGGCGCTTCACCTCCGGCTTGGCGTCTCGAATCATTGCCGCGTCGAAGCCAACGCCGGCCATCACGGTGAATCGCTCTCCGTTCACCGTTCCCACGTCGAGTGTGCGGGTCGGCCCAGAGATCGCATCGTCGATAGCGTCGAGGCCCAACTCCAACGCGAGATTGGCGGCCAGCAGGTTGCCCGTGCCGAGGGCCACCACGCCGAGCGCTGTGGTGGAACCGGCCACCGATTCGATGACGGCGCGAACGGTGCCGTCACCGCCGCACGCGATGATGGTTTCCGTTCCCGCTCGAACGGCACGCTCGGCTTGGCCGGTACCCGGATCGTCTTCGGTCGTGGGCGACCAGGTGAGGATCGACTCGTCGAGACGATTCTCGAATGCCGCCCGGAGTTCGTTGTCGTCAGCCGCGTTCCCGCTGTTCGGATTGGCAATGACGACGATCCTCCCCGGGGCAGCAGCGTGATCTGCGACGTTCTGATCAGAGATGTCGTCGGTTGGACGGGTGGTCATCGTTGGTACTCCGTGGCGTGTGTCGAGGCCGCTGAGTTGCGGGAAGAGCCGGCGTGGGAGGTGTCGGCGCTCGACGGCTCGCCGAGTGCGACCTCGTCGGTCGATGGCGGCGTGTTGGCGATGCGTTCTGCTGGTTCACCGAAACGCAGGATGCGTCCGCCGAAGATCAGCGTGATCACGAAGAACCACGCCCAGCCCACCGTTGCTCCGGCGATCACGTCGGTCAGCCAATGGACTCCGAGCAGGACGCGACTGGCAGCGACGGCAACCGTGATCAGCATCGCGATCAACGAGGCAGCGGCACGTCCTCGTCGGCCCCAGTGGCGAGCAGCAACGAGCGCGAGTGCCGCCCAGCACGCTGCTGCGGCCGCGGCATGACCAGATGGAAACGCGAAGCTGCTCGACTCGGTGAGGGGTCGAACCGATGGACGCTCACGAGCGACGAGGTGCTTGAGCAGGTTGTTCAACGCAGATATGCCGAGTCCGATGACCGCCAAGTATCCAATGATCGCGATCTTTCGGTGCCGGTAGGCCTCGACTCCGCCAACCACCACCATGACGATCAAGAGCCAGCCTGTCGCACCGAGCTGTGTGATGATTTCAAGCACGTTGGTGCTCGTATCGGTGCCGTGTTCGGCCCCCCACTCTGCGGCGGACTGGTCCCAGCGGGCGAAGCCGGTGTTCTCGTCGGTGGTGTCGAGGATCCAACCGACCAACGTGGCGGAGATGAGCGCGATCCCGAACATCAGAATCACCGCAGCCGCCCCGGCAGTCCGTCGCTCGGCATGACGCAACACTCGCCGAAGCGGGGCGGGCGCGTGTGCGATGAACCAGCGTTCCTCCCGTTCGGTGTCGAGTGGGGAGCTGCGTCGACCAAAGAGGTCGAGCGTAACGATCGAGACGATGCCCGCAGCCAGAATGCCGAGGGAGATGAAGAACGGACTCATTCAGCTGTCCAGTTCCTGATGGCGCAGGCTCAGAATGCAGAAGACTCCGTACGCGATGAATGCGACTCCGGCGGCGAGCACGACGTTTCGACCGATGTCGGTCGTTGCGACCTCACGCAGTGCTCGATCGAAACCGCGGGCATCGTCTCGGTCGAACTCCCACGCGGCCTTGCTGATGAAGAATCCGATTGCCAAGGTGACGAAGCCACGTCCCACCCAACCGATCACACCCGAGATTGTCACGAGGTCGCGTTCGCGTTTCGATGCACCCTCGAAACGGAGTTCCTTGAGAAACGACTTCCGCACACCTTTGTCGACAATGAAGTACAAACCGACGATGATGGCAACGAGGCCGACGATGAACAGGAGCCACCGTCCGATTGTTGTTTCGAGCATCGACTTCGACAACCGTTCCACGGTGTTCGAATCTTCGGGCTTGACGCCGCTCACCACCGACCGAAACGCGGTGAACGCGAGCACCGCGTAGAACGCGGCGCTGAAGAGATAGCCGATCCTGTGTAGCCAGGCGTCGAGATCGGTGCCGCGTACGAGGGCAGCCGACAGGAGACGCCACGCGCTGTACATCACGAGCCCAACGGCGAGTACGCCGAGAAGGAACTTGCCGGCCGGGTTCGAGAGCACCTGCGCCACGGCACCTTCCGGGGATGCCTGGTCGTCGGACTGATGGCCGCGACCGATCGTCACGGCGGTGAGGCCCATCAGTGCGTACACGGCACCTTTGGCCAACCAACCGACGCTGGCGGCAGTTTCTATCCAGGGCTGTCGGTCGACCGTTTCCTGGACGGCTGCGGCCACCTCGTCACTCATCGTCCATCCCCGAAGTCACTCAGGGGATGCAGAAGCTGTGATGCGGTCACACAGGCAAAGTTCCCGATCGATGGAGCCTTCAAACCTCTGGGACCAGCGCCCTTTTCCCCTGTGCGCCGCGGGCCAGCGACTCCCACGCGTCAGCATTGGTACCGTACGACGGTGCTCACCTGGCTGACCGCTCGCGACGTCTTCGATATCGGTTCCGGCGCGCGCCGATTCCATAACCCGCTCGCCGAGGTACCTCCGCCGCCGTTTCCCGGCTTTGTCGACGAACCGATCGGTGTGGTCATCGAAGCGCCTCAGCCCGATCGGCTGGCCCCCCGCCCGAACGATCCGGTGGCGGCGCTGTCTGGCCGGCCGTCGCCCACCGGCGCGGCGGTCCCGGAGTTCTCCATAACCGGCGATCACGCGCTGGTGCGAGTGCACGCTGCCGGGGTCGCCGACCGATACGGCTTGGGCGAGGTGTGTGGAGCGCTGCGCCATGAGAACCGGCGCATCGTGGGAGCAACCACCGACTCATTCGCATACGGCGATCACAACGACCGGTTGTATCAAGCGCATCCATGGGTGCTCTGCGTGCGCGTTGACGGCTCGGCGTTCGGCGTGATCGTCGAGACCACCTGGAAATTCACCGCCCACGTCTACGAACACCTGTTGTTCGAGGTGGAAGGCCCGCCACCGGCGGTCACCGTGATCGAGGGTTCAACGCCGGCCGACGTGTTGCGGTCGTTGGCCGATCACACCGGTCACATGCCGCTGCCGCCCAAGTGGGCGCTCGGGTTCCAACAGAGCAAGTGGAACTACGCGCCGTCCGACAACGTCCGCGAAGTGGCCCAAGAGTTCCGTGATCGCAACCTGCCAGCCGATGTGATCTGGATCGACATCGACTACATGGACCACTACAAGGTGTTCACGTTCGACGATGTCGGCTTCCCCGACCCAGCAGGTCTCATCGACGACCTGCACGCCATCGGTTGGAAGTCGGCATGGATGATCGACCCCGGGGTGAAGATCGAACCCGGCTATCACGTGTACGACCAAGGCGTCGCCGGCGACCACCTCCTCACCCACTCAGACGGCAGCACGTTCGAGGGCGTCGTGTGGCCCGGCCCCGTGGTGTTCCCCGACTTCACCCGCGCCGACACTCGTGAGTGGTGGGGCTCGCTCTACGCCGACTACCTCGCCACAGGAATCGACGCCGTGTGGAACGACATGAACGAGCCGGCGAACCTGGAAGACATGCCCGACAAGGGTCTGCCACCCGACGTCGTGCACCGTGCCGACGACGACCTCGGTGGGCATGGGCCACATGCTCGGTACCGCAACATCTACGGCCTGCAGATGACCCGCGCATCGCGTGACGGCATGCTCGCGGCGCGACCCGACCAACGGCCGTTTCTCCTCACTCGTTCCACGTTCCTCGGCGGGCACCGGTTCGCCGCCACCTGGACCGGCGACAACGTCAGCACCTGGGAGCACCTGGGCTGGTCGATACCGATGGCGCTCAACCTCGGCCTGTCGGGCCAGCCGTTCGTCGGCCCCGACATCGGCGGGTTCGCCGGCGAGTGCACCGGCGAACTCTTGGCGCGTTGGATGGGCATCGGCTGCCTGTTTCCGTTCGCCCGCAATCACAACATGAAGACCCAGCCCGACCAAGAACCGTGGCGATTCGGCGCAGCCGTGGAGGCCACGTCTCGGCGAGCGCTCGAGCGGCGCTACCGGCTGTTGCCGTACCTCTACACGCTGGCGCACGAGGCGGCCACCACCGGTGTGCCCATCATGCGACCGGCGTTCTTCGCCGACCCCACCGACTCCTCGTTGCGCACCGTCGACTCGGCATTCCTCTTGGGAAGCGATCTGTACGTCCGTTGCGACGTCACACAGACCCGGACGGGGGCAACCGCGCCCATTCCTGTTGGCTGGCGTCGCATCGAAGTGCTCGAGAACGAAGACGGGGAGTTCGTCATGGGCGGTGACCCCGACTTGCCCGAGCTCTACCTGCGGCCCGGGGCGGCGTTGCCGCTCGGGCCGGTGATGCAGTTCACCGACGAGGTGCCGCTGGATCAGATCACGCTGCTCGCCCACCTCGACCCGTCGGGATCCGCAACGGCTCGTCTGTACGAAGACGACGGCGACGGCCACGCACACACCGATGGTGCGTACCGCTTGACCGAATTCCATGTCACTGTCGCGGACGGTACGTCGGTGGTGAGGTCGTCGGTGGTCAGCGGTTCATGGTCGGCGAGCGAGGCGGCACTCGAAGCCGTCGTGGTGGGCTGAGCAGCGCATGTCTGACGTCACCTCGGCGAACGTCTCGCCCACCACACCGGTTGGTCCAAGCAGTTCTCCGGCAAGCATTTCTGGAGTCATGCCGCGTCCGATCGCACCGGCGGAGATTCCGCCGCCGCGACCACGCCCGGGTGAGAGTGAGGTGTGGCCGGGCACCCCGTTCCCGCAAGGTGCCACCTACGACGGGCGCGGCACCAACTTCACCTTGTACAGCGAAGGTGCCACTCGGGTCGACTTGTGTCTGTTCGATCGCGATGGGGTGGAGTCGCGGGTGTTCATGGAGGAGACCGACAACTTCATTCACCACGTGTATCTTCCCGGGCTC
>DATKCX010000365.1:0-3225 GCA_035512975.1 Ilumatobacter sp. | reverse complement strand
ATTGTCAAACGACGTGAACTGAGCCAAACCACGATCCGACAACGTCTTCGAAATCGCCGCCGTCAACGTCGTCTTACCATGGTCAATATGACCCATCGTCCCAATATTCACATGCGGCTTATTACGCTCGAATTTCGCCTTGCTCATTGCATGCCTTTCAGGCTCTAAGTTCGGCCGGCGCAGTCGCCGGGCCAGAGGAGTTGCCAAAGATCTTCCGCCGAAGCGGACTCCAGTACGCTACCTGCGCCGATGCACCCTTCCAACCGCGTGAGCGACGCTATGGGGCCGTGCGGTGGGCGTTCACACTCCAACTCGTACTCGACGCCGAGCAGGTGTAGGTACGAGGCGCTCGCTGATCGCGGGTGAGCAACCGACAGCCGTTGGCTCGAGCCCGCCTCGGCGACGAGGGCGTCGTACACGGCACCGCCGACGACACCGATCGGGCCCAGTGCCGACACGCGCAACGGCCCGGTCCCACGAATGGGACCGGGCCGTGCCGAAGGCTGTTGCTTGGTAGCGACTACTCGCCGCGGACCCGCTTCACGATTTCGGTCGAGATGGCGTCTGGGACCTGCTGGTACACGCCGAACTGCATCGTGTAGGTAGCGCGGCCCTGCGTGGCGGAACGAAGGTCGGTTGAGTAACCGAACATCTCCGACAGCGGTACCTGGGCACGGATCTGCTGGACGTTGCCGTTGGCTTCCATACCTTCGACGCGGCCACGACGACGGTTGAGGTCGCCGATGACGTCGCCCATGTAGTCCTCGGGGGTGACCACTTCGACGTTCATGATTGGCTCGAGCAGCACCGGGCCCGCCTTGGCGGCGGCTTCCTTGAAGCCCATCTGACCGGCGATCTTGAACGCCATTTCCGAGGAGTCGACGTCGTGGTACTGACCGTCGACGAGGCTGACCTTGACATCGACGAGGCCGTAACCGGCGAGCACGCCAGATTCGAGGCCGGCCTGGATGCCCTGGTTCGTGGGGTTGATGTACTCGCGTGGGATCTTGCCGCCCGAGATGGCGTCGACGAACTCGTAGCCCTTGCCGGGGTTCGGCTCGACCTTGAGCTTGACGACGGCGAACTGGCCCGAACCACCCGACTGCTTGATGTGGCGGTACTCGTGGCTGGCGACGACCTTGGTGACGGTCTCGCGGTAGGCCACCTGCGGCTTGCCGACGGTGGCTTCCACGCCGAACTCACGCATCATGCGGTCGACGAGGATTTCGAGGTGGAGCTCGCCCATGCCGGAGATGACGGTCTGGCCGGTCTCTTCGTCGGAACGCACCCGGAAGGTGGGGTCTTCGTCGGACAGCGACTTGAGGGCCTTGCCCAACTTGTCTTGGTCGGACTTGGTCTTCGGCTCGATGGCGACGTGGATGACCGGCTCGGGGAACTCCATGCGCTCGAGGATGACGAGGTTGTCGCGATCGCACAGCGTGTCGCCGGTGGTGGTCTCCTTGAAACCGAGGCCCGCCACGATGTCGCCGGCCATGGCCACGTCGAGGTCCTCGCGCTGGTTGGCGTGCATCAGCAGGATGCGGCCAAGGCGCTCGCGACGCTCTTTGGTGGAGTTGTAGACCTCTTCACCCTTGTTGATCTCTCCGGAGTACACCCGGAAGTAGGTGAGCTTGCCGAAGGGGTCGGCAACGATCTTGAACGCCAGTGCCGAGAACGACGGATCTTCGGCGCTTCGGGTCAGTTCCTTCTCGCCCTTCGCGTCTGTGCCCTTGATCGGAGGCACGTCGATCGGCGACGGCAGGAAGTCGATGACTGCGTCGAGCATGGGTTGCACGCCCTTGTTCTTGAACGCCGAACCACACAGGATCGGGACGAACTCGTTGTTGAGCGTGCCCTTGCGGATGGCCGCCTTGATCTGCGCCTCGGGGACGATTTCACCGCCGAGGTACAGCTCCATGAGCGCCTCGTCTTCAGTGGCGATGGTGTCCATGAGCGTCTCGCGGTACTCGTTGGCCTGGTCGACCATGTGCTCGGGGATGTCGACCTCGTCCCAGTTCGCGCCGAGTTCCTCGTCGTGCCAGATGAGCGCCTTCATCTTCACGAGGTCGATGAGACCGATGAACGGCTCGGCCGACTCGGGGCCACCGGCGCCGACGGGGAGTTGCACGACGAGGGGGTTGGCCTGCAGGCGGCTCTTGACCATGTCGACCGTGCGGTAGAAGTTGGCACCGATGCGGTCCATCTTGTTGACGAAGCAGAAACGCGGGACCTTGTACTTGTTGGCCTGACGCCACACCGTCTCGGTTTGCGGCTCGACGCCGGCCACCGAGTCGAACACGGTGACGGCACCGTCGAGCACGCGCAGCGAACGCTCGACCTCGATGGTGAAGTCGACGTGGCCCGGTGTGTCGATGATGTTGATGCGGTGGTTGTCCCACACACACGTCGTGGCAGCCGAGGTGATGGTGATGCCACGCTCTTGCTCTTGGGCCATGTGGTCCATGGTGGCTGCACCGTCGTGCACTTCACCGATCTTGTAGCTCTTCCCGGTGTAGTAGAGGATGCGCTCTGTGGTGGTGGTCTTGCCGGCATCGATGTGGGCCATGATGCCGATGTTGCGGGTGCGGTTGAGGGGGAACTCTCGCTTGGCCATCGTCAGGTCACTTCCGTCTTTCGGGTAGAACTCTCAAGGAGCAAAAACTTCCGGTCTCGGCCGACGACAGTCGGCTCAGACACGGTTGGCCAGTGTACCGATCAGATTTCCGGATCACTCCCGGGCCAGGGCACCGGTGGCAGCTACCCGCCTCGACTGGTGGGACCGTCCGCAGTTCGGGCGCGACGAAGGCTGCCTGCTGTTCCTGCTGGGCGACCGCTGGTTGCGGGGCCGATGACGGACGTCGGCCACTTGGACTGACGTGAGGGCCGACTAGTGCCCGGTGATGTACTCGGCGAGCGCCCGATTCTCGAGTTCCAGCTCGGCGAGTCGGTTCTTCACCACGTCGCCGATCGAGATGATGCCAGCGAGCAGACCCTTGTCGTCCACCACCGGCAGATGGCGAATACGTCGTTCGGTCATCAGCGACATGAGGCGGTCGACTCCGTCACCGTGCGAGCAGGTGACCACGTCGACTGACATCGCCGAGCCCACGCTGCCCGACAGCACATCACACCCTTGCTGCGCCATCATGCGCACGATGTCACGTTCGGACAGAATGCCGCTGATCGCGCGGCCGTCGCCAGAAACCACCAGCGCGCCGATCTTGC
>DATKCX010000364.1:0-12166 GCA_035512975.1 Ilumatobacter sp. | reverse complement strand
GCCGAACTCGACCGACAGCGACGAGAACATCGAGTGCAGCCCGGGCACGTGCATGCCGACCAACGCGGTCAACGCAACGAGCTCGCGTGCTGCCGCCATCCCGGTGACAGCGACCAGAGCGGGAAACATGGCAACCAGGGCGGCAGTGTCGGCGTCGACGGGTACTGCGCCGGATCGCCCATCGAGTTCTTCGATTGCCCACCCGGTTGGGTACAACATCCGGGTCGTCAGTGCGGGGAGCGACTCGGTGACCTGGTCGGCAGCAGTGTCGGTGGAGGCCGTCACGACAGCGATTCGGATGTCGACCGCACGCACTCCGTGGGCGTCGACCGCGATGTCGACCTGATTGTTGGCCCCTCTGTCGAGGTGGCTGTCGTCGGTCGGCTCGCTCCAGGCAGCCGTGAGCCACCTGCCGATCCCCACTGGCTGGCGAAACGTGGCAGAAAGATGAGTCGGGGCGAGGTCGGGGTTGGCCGCGGCCCAGTGATCGAGGGCACGCAGCAACACGTGAACGCCATGCACCACCACTTCGCCGAACGGCAAGCGGCGCGCCGCCAACTCATCGGTGTGGATCGGGTTGAGGTCGCCGCTCAGTTGAACGAACGCTGCATGGCTGGCTTCGTCGACGGTCCACGTGCGGCTGGGAGTGATCACAGCGGCCGTCCCTGCTTGTCGAGGTTGGCGGCGCGCTGCTGTGCTTTCCACTCGCGCACTTGGCGATGTGACTCCACGTCGTGGATGTCGGCGATCGACCGTGGCACGTCGTCGGCAAACACGCCGGCGGCTGCTTCCCACCCGACGGGACGCACATTCCAGCGCTTCGCGAGGAGCGCCACGGTGATCTGGGTCTTCTCCGCTCCGAAGCCGGGCAATGCTCGCAGACGCTTCGCCAGATCAGGCCCGTTGGCGGCGTCTGCCCACACGCGCTCGCCGTGGCCGCCCCACTGCGCCACCAACACCGAACACATCGCCTGGATGCGGCGCGCCATCACCGCAGGAAATCGATGGATCGCTGGCACCTCGCACGCGATGGCGACGAGATCTTCCTCTGGTAAGGCGGCTATCCGAGCGGCGTCGAGGTGCCCGAGACGGGCACGCAGCTTCGCTGGCCCTGCAAACGCCCACTCCAACGGCACCTGTTGATCCAGCAGCATGCCGATCAACACGGCGGTGCCGTCGGTGTTGAGCAGGTGATCCGCCTCTGGATCACCGGTGATGTACACGTCTCCCGGCACGCCGGCCAGCCTACGGACCTGCCTCGGCTGGAGAGCGAACCGCCCAAGAATGGCGGGCGACCATTAGCCTCCACGCAGTATGTCATCGGCGACTGAACTGGTGGCCCGCCGCGAGCTGCTTTGGAACCTCACCTTGCGCGAGCTGCGCGGGCGGTACAAGCGCAGCTTGCTGGGATGGGGCTGGTCGTTGCTGAACCCGATTGCGTTCATGCTGATCTACACGTTCGCGTTCTCGGTCATCATGAACACACGGCCGCTCGAAGGTGACCCGAGTGGGATGAACTCGTACGCGTTCTTCCTGCTCTGCGCGTTGTTGCCGTGGACGTTCTTCAACATTGCGGTCACCACATCGATGGGGTCTGTGGTGTCCAACGGTGCGCTGGTACGCAAGGTGGCATTTCCTCGGGAGCACCTCGTGCTGTCCACCGTGATCGCCGGCCTGTTCACCCTCGTCGTCGAGATGTGTGTGCTGGCGGTTGCCCTGGCCATCTTCGGCAACATTGTCATTCTGTGGCTCCCGATGATCCTCCTCACCATGGTGCTACTCGCCATCTTCGCCACCGGCTTCGGCCTGGCGTTGGCGGCCGGAAACGTGTATTTCCGCGATCTGTCGTACCTGTGGAGCATCCTCGTGCAGGGCTGGTTCTTCGCCACCCCGATCGTGTACGCCCCGAGCTTCGCCGAAGAAGCACTGGTGGACCATCCGACGATTCTGCGCATCTACAACGATCTGCCCATGGCCGTGGCAGCACGCATGTTCCGAAACCTGATGTACGACCTCCGGATGCCGCGCCTGATCGACTTCGGGTTACTCACCGTCTACGCCTTTGTGGCGTTGGCCATCGGCTGGTGGATCTTCGACAAGGTCGAAAAAGGTTTCGCCGAAGAACTCTGACCGCGAAGGGATAGTGCCAGGCACTATCCCTTCAGACGGCCCAGTTGCCGCCCAGTGTGACGATGCCTTTGTCGCCGAGGTCGCCTTTGAGCACGTCGAAACGAACGAACCGGCTGCGCACGTCGAGTTCGCGCTGGCCCGAATCGTCGAGGACGGCGCACGTCAACTCGTACGTGCCTTCCGCGAGCATGAGGTGGTCGAGTTCGAGCGTGATCGCACGCGGCGCGTGCAGCACGCCCAGGTCGGCGTTGCGCATTCTGGTACTGATCTCGGAGATCAACACGGCGTTCTGGTCGTAGATCGACAGCGCCACTTCCGGGCTCATCACCGGTGCCGGGGCCGACAGGTGTACGCGAATCGCCAGCGGGTCGCCCGAACGAGGAATCGCTACGGGCTGCAATGCGCCGTCGAGCAATTCGATCGAGTCGATCGAGGCCTCGCCCGACCCCCAACGCATTCCGTCTTGCACCTGGACCGAGCGGCCGGCGTGCGTCGTTTCGAGGTAGGCGTCGGCGATCTCGTTCGGCACGCCGATCTGACGCAGCTCACCATGATCGATCCATGCCGCCCGCTGGCAGATTCGCACCACGTCAGACATCGAGTGCGTGACCAACACGATGGTGCGACCGCTGTCGCGGAACTCGGCGATCTTGTCGCCGCACTTCTGCTGGAATTCGGCATCGCCCACGGCCAGCACTTCGTCGATGATCAGCACGTCGGGATCGACGTTGATGGCCACCGCGAAGCCCAGCCGCACGAACATGCCTGACGAGTAGTTCTTGACCGGGGTGTCGATGAACTGTTCGAGACCCGAGAACTCGATGATCTCGTCGAAGCGTTCGGTGATCTGGCGACGCGGGACGCCAAGGATCGCCGCGTTCAGGAAGACGTTCTCACGGCCGCTCAGTTCGGGGTGAAAGCCAGCTCCCAGCTCGAGCAGCGCCGACATCGACCCGCTCACCGCCACTGATCCCTCGCTCGGTTGCAGGATGGTGGTGAGGCATTTCAGCAGCGTGGACTTGCCGCTGCCATTGTGCCCGATGATGCCGAACGTTTCGCCCCGTTGCACGTCGAATGTGACGTCTCGCAAAGCCCAGAAGTCTTCGTGGGTGCTGCGGCGCAACTTCAGCAGTGACTGCTTCAGCGACTGATGACGCTCGTGATAGATGCGGAACCGCTTCGACAGGTGGTTGACCTGCACCACGGGATCGGGCACCACGGAATTGAACATCGGCCCAGAGGCTACCGAGCAGGGATTGTCACGGCGTGAACGTGTCGCAGGTTCAGGCGTGGAGAGGGTTCACAGCCTCGGGGTCGATGTTGTACCTCGCGATGGCTCCATCGACGGTGGCAGCGTCTACGTCTCCGGTGGCGAGCAACCCGGTGAGCACCGACACCACGACGTGGCCGGTGTCGATCTCGAAGTGGCGTCGCAACGCTTCACGGGTGTCGGAACGACCCATACCGTCGGTGCCGAGCACATTGAACTCGCGACCGGCCGGAACGAACCGTGCGATCTGCTCGGGAACGATCATCATGAAGTCGCTGACCGCGGTGATCGGGCCAGATGACTCACTGAGCAACTGCGTCACCAGCGGCACGCGCCGCTCGCTCGATGGGTGCAACCGGTTGTAGCGGTCGGCGGCGAGCGCGTCCTCTCGCAACTTCTTGTAGTTCGTGGCCGACCACAACTCTGCACCGACGTCGTAGTGCTCGGCCAGCTCGGCGGCTGCCTCGGTGGCTGCGGCGTGCGAAATGCCTGAGAACAGAATGGTGGCGCGCTTGGATGGCCCCTCTGGTGCTGAGGCCCAGCGATAGAGTCCGCGAACGGAACCGGCCAGGAACCCGTTGGGGTCGTCTTCCGGCAGCGCCGGCATCACATAGTTCTCGTTGTACAGCGTGATGTAGAACACAGAATCTGGGTCGAGTTTGTTTCCGTCGTCGTCGACCGCACCGCCGTACATGCGCTCGATGCCGTGCTTGACGATCGCGCTGAGCTCGTACGCAAACGCCGGGTCGTATGCCTGAATGGACGGCACAGTTGACGCCAGCACCAGCGAGTGACCGTCTTGGTGCTGTAGGCCCTCGCCGAGCAACGTGGTGCGTCCAGCCGTGGCAGCCATGAGAAAGCCACGGGCTCGGATGTCGGCTGCTTGCCAGATGAGGTCGCCGACCCGTTGGAAACCGAACATGGAATAGAACGTGTAGAACGGAATCATCGGTACGCCACGCGTGGAGTACGCCGTGCCGGCCGCGATGAAACTCGACATCGACCCGGCTTCTGTGATGCCTTCTTCGAGGATCTGTCCGTCTTTGTCCTCGGCGTAGCTCAGCAGGAGGTCGTGGTCGACCGGCTCGTATTGCTGGCCTTGGCTGGCGTAGATCTCGAGTTCGCGGAACAACGCGTCCATGCCGAACGTGCGTGCTTCGTCGGGGATGATGGGCACGATTCGTTTGCCGATCTGGTCGTCGCGGCACAGCGCACGGAGCAGACGGGTGAAGCCCATGGTGGTCGACACCTCTTGCTTGCCCGACCCACCGTTCAACTCCGAGTACACCGTGTCGGCGGGCAGCAGGAGTGGCTTGCGGATGGTGGTGTTGCGCTTGGGCATCGAACCGCCCAACACCTTGCGGCGCTCCATCATGTACTGCCATTCGATGGAATCTTCCGACGGCCGGAAGTACGGCGTGGGGTTCGTCTCGAACACCGCGTCGGGGATCTCGTTCTCGAGATGCAGACGGTCGCGCAGTTCCATGATCTGCTTCGTCGTCATCTTCTTGATGGAGTGGGTTGCGTTACGGCCCTCGAAGCCAGGCCCGAGGGTCCACCCCTTGACCGTCTTGGCCAAAATGACCGTTGGCCGTCCGCTGCCGAGGTTCTCGCTGGCTGCCTTGTAGGCCGCGTACAACTTCTTGTAGTCGTGGCCACCGCGTGGCAGCTGGGCGATGTCTTGGTCGGTGAGGTGTTGCACCATTTGCCGCAACCGCGGATCGGGGCCGAAGAAGTTCTCACGTGCGTAGTTGCCATCCTCGACGGCGTAGCGCTGGAACTCGCCGTCGACGGTGGTGTTCATCTTGTTGAGCAGTACACCGTCTTTGTCTTGGGCGAGCAGCGCGTCCCAGCCGGAACCCCAGACGACCTTGATGACGTTCCAGCCGGCACCGCGGAAGACCGCTTCGAGTTCCTGGATGATCTTGCCGTTGCCGCGCACTGGGCCGTCGAGGCGCTGCAGGTTGCAGTTGACGACGAACACGAGGTTGTCGAGGTGCTCGCGCGATGCGAGGGAGATCGCTCCGAGGGTTTCTGGCTCGTCGCACTCGCCGTCGCCGAGGAACGCCCACACGCGGCTGGCGCTGGTGTCGTCGAGTTGACGGTTCTGCATGTAGCGGTTGAAGCGGGCGTGATAGAGGGCGGTGATCGGCCCGAGGCCCATCGACACCGTGGGGAACTCCCAGAAGTCGGGCATCAGGCGTGGGTGGGGGTAGCTCGACAGACCTCGCCCACCACGGCCGATCTCCTGGCGGAAGTGGTCGAGGTCGTCGTCGGTCAGGCGCCCTTCGAGGTAGGCGCGGGCGTACACACCAGGTGCCGCATGACCCTGGAAGTACACGTGGTCGCCGATCGAGCCATCGTTGCCCCGGAAAAAGTGATTGAAGCCGATCTCGTACAGGGCGGCTGAACTGGCGAACGTGGAGAGGTGGCCGCCGATTCCGTCGGCCACCTTGTTCGCCCTCACCACCATCATCGCCGCGTTCCACCGGATGAACGCGCGAATGCGCCGCTCGATGTGTTCGTCGCCTGGGAACCATGGCTCTTGTTCGCGAGGAATCGTGTTGACATACGGGGTGCTCACCGTGGCCGGGAACGACACCTGGCTGGCGTTGGCGCGGTCGAGCAACTTGGTCAGGAGGAAGCGGGCACGGGTCTTCCCATGGGTGTCGACCACCGCGTCGAGCGAGTCGAGCCACTCTTTGGTTTCCACCGGGTCATAGTCGGGCAGCTGGTGGACGTAGCCGTCGAAGATCATGCTCGCATTCTGCCAGAGTTACCCGCAGTTAGCCGTCGGCCGCTCCGGACAATGCCGCCATTGTTGTCAGCTGCGCGTGTCGAGCACCCGAAACGGGGTGATGCCGGCGAACGCGTCGGTCATCTGTGCTTGTACGTCGACGATCACGTTCGCCGACGTCAACGTGAACACGCACACCTTGCCGTGTGAGTCGGGGGCGACGATGACAGCATTGGATACCGGGTGCGGCGACAGCACGTTGAGGCTCGACGAGTTGGGGAGGCCCGCCTCGCAGGGATACGCCGTGAGAAACCCTGGCGTCGGCGCGTCGACGGCGGTGAGGTTCAGCACCACTCCCGGCATGTTGCCGACGTCGAGTTCCAACGTGGCACCCGCGGCGACCGGCCCGCCGGTGAGGCGCGTATCGAGCAGTCGCTCGGCCGCTGCGGCTGGTACGACTGCATCGGTTGGTTCGTCGACCGGTTGCTCGTCGACCTGTTCGGTGAACACGCCGAACAGGTCGACGAGCACATGCGTGGAGGTGAGCGACGAGATGCAGATCTCGCCGTTCGAGTTCGGAGCGACGACCGCCACATTCGGTACCGGGGCAGCATCGAGATAATTCACGTTCGATCCCGCCGGCTCGACGCCGCATGGGGAGGCAGCAAGGAACCCGGGCGAGGTGGCACCGACGGCGGTGAGGGTGATCGCGACGGCGGCAACCTCGGTGTCGGCGGCAACACCCGCTTGCGAGCGAACGTCGTCGATGTCGATCACCGTGGTGCCGCTGGCCGCCGCCGGTCCGCCGTCGCCGCGGGTGTCGAGCCAACGGGTGGGAGCGGTGACCACAAACTCGTCGCCACTCAAGAATCCGGTCACGTCGACGACCAGATTGGTGGCCGAACGCGTGAACACACAGAACGCACCGGTCGCGTCGAGCGGGACGATCGCAGAGTGAGCCACGGTTTGTGCGCGGGCGTAGTTGTGCGCCGACACTGTGGGCACTGGGCCGTCGCACGCCCACGCGGTGAGGAATCCGTACTGGCGGGGGTCGGCGGTGGTGAGGTTCACCACCGCAGCGGCCTTCCCGGACCCACCGGGGACCTCGATGCGCGTGGTGGAGCCGTCGGCCACACTGCTCGCTGCAGCGTCGACCGAAGCCCGAATGAGCGAGCTGTACAGACGTGCTCCGGTGGGGTTGAGGTGGATCGCGTCGTAGGTGACGCCCGCTCGATCTGCCGCCCATGCCCATTCCACGAGGCGAAGATTCGGATGCCGCTCGAGGGCGTCACGCAGGTGCTGATTCACGGTGGGGAAGTAGAAGTTGTACTGCTGCACGTGGCGCCAAGCGGCCGCCGAGACGTACTCCTGTTTCACCTCTCGAAGCGTGACCCAGTGGACGTGTTTCACCCCTGCTGCGGTGAGCGTGTTGATCATCGAGTCGATCGACCGGTCGAACCGGTCTGGGTCCCAGTACGGATAGTTGTAGCCGCCGGCGACCACCACGTGATCGCCGAACCACTCAGGGTGGAAGTCGAGCGCCGGCCGAACGAACAACGACTCGAGTTTCTCGACGAACTGAGCGGGCTTCCCGTCGACGACGACCTGCCAATCGGCCGGGAACGCGTCGGCGAGATAATCCCTGGCGCCCAAACCCACCGAGTCGGCCACCATGTACACCCGCTGTTCAGGCGTAACGAACCGGGGTGCTGGAGCCGGCGCAGCTTCGGCTGGGGTACCCGTCGGCGTGGATGCGAGCCCGAGCGCGAGCAGTACCAGCGATGCGATGACCGCGAGCCGGGCGCGAGCCGGTTGGCTACGTGACATCGACCCACCAGCCCGACGTGTCGAACACCGAGCCGGTGGCCGCCAGGCTGAACACACACAACCGCCCGTTTGCGTCGACACCGGTGGTGACGGAGTTGGCGATCGCGCCCACGCCGACGGAGTTCACGTTCGACGTGTCGGGTGACGCGCCGCACCCCCACGCCCGCAGGAACACCGGGCGGAGCGGAAACGCGATCGTGAGTGTGCCCGACACGGCTCTGGCACCCGGCGGTGCCACCCGCGCATCGACGACTTGTCCTTGGCCGTGAATCGGTGACCAGCCACCGATGCCGAAGCGGGTGTCGAGGGTGCGGGTGGGCGCGACCGGCACGAACCCCAGCCCGTCGCCGGTGGTGAACGTGCCAGTGACATCGACGACCACGTCGATGAGCGCCAACGAGTACACGCACACGGTGCCTGCGTCTGACACCGGCACGAATGCGGTTCCAGCGATGACGTCGCCGGGTAGATGGTTCACGCTGGCGCTCGTCGGAGGCTCGGTGCCACACGGGTAGGCGACCAAGAATCCGTACTCATCGCCGGCTATGGCTGTGATGTTCAGTGCGACCGCATCGGCTCCGCTGGGCGTGACGATCGTGAGCACGTGCGACCGGACGCTCTCGCGGGTGTCGAGGAGACGTTGTGGCGTCGCGAGCGGGTTGAACCGAAGCCCGTCGGTTGTCTGAGCGCTCGCTGGAACGAACGCTCCCTGGACGTCGACCAACACGTCGGCGGTGGCGCTGGAGAACACACAGAGGCTCCCGCCTGCCGAGATCGGTACCATCGCCACGGCACCACGCGTTTGGTAGGCCAGGTAGTTGACGTTCGAGGTGTCGGGTCGTTGGCCTGCGCAGTCGAACGCGGTGAGGAACCCGTCGCCTGTGGCGTTGGTGGCGGACACGTATGCGGTGACGGCGGTGGTGCCGTCGGGGACGAGTTCGGTGAGGTCGACCGACACCGAAGTTCCGCCGGCCACGCCGCTCGGCATCGTGAGGCGTGTGTCGAGGGCTCGCGTGGATGCCATGGGTACGAATTCGCCGGCGGGCGCACTGCTGGTAGGCAACGGTGCGTCACCGCCGGTTCGGGTGGCGCGGGCGAGGTCGGCGGTGAACTCGGTGGCCATGCGGTCGCTGCGCTTGCGGTACCCCGGGAAGTCGAGGTGCGTGTCGTCGGATGATCGGTACCCGTCGGCTTCCATCACCAGCGGCCAGTCCCAGGTGTAGAAGTAGTCGAGCTCCGCGTCGATCTGGCGGAGCGCCTCGTTCCAGGTGGCCGCCTGATACTCGTAGTACGAGTGCCGGGTGACCTGCGGCCACCAGATCTGATGGCCGGGACCGATCTCGTTGACCAGGAACAAGATGGCGTTGCGCGCACACTGCACGCTGGTGTCACACACCCCCGAATCATTGGCACCGATGTTGATCAGCACGTTGGGGGCGTCCCACCCCTCGTCGCGCCAACGCCGAACCCAGTACGACGCACGCGCTTCGAGCGTGACGGGGTTGATGCCGCTCGACAGTGCGGCCACGCCGCGTGAACGAATGGGGCCCCAGCCGCGGGCCGAGAGTTGTTGCGCGATCGTTGGGCTGGTGATGATCGACCCCAGCAGCACCGAGTCGCCGAGCACCGTCACAGCGCCGAGCGGCCCGGGCTGATCGATGAACTCCTGATCGGCCATCACCGCACCGACGGACTGGTGACTCGTGGCGAACGCCACCGCTGGCAGAGCCGCGACGACAATTGCCATGCCGATCCACCGCTTCATCAACTGCACGCAGGCCACGCTAATCGGCCGCCGCTCACCAGGCGGATTTCCGGCGTTGGCCGTTCCGGTCTCGTACACTCGCTCTGGCATGGCAAGCGGCATCGACACGAGTCGCTCGGGGGGCATCGGCTACCAACCCGCACTCGACGGCGTTCGTGCCCTAGCGGTCTCGGCTGTGCTGTTGTTCCACGGCGGCGTCAGCGGCTTCAGCGGCGGGTACCTCGGTGTGTCGGTGTTCTTCACGCTGTCGGGGTACCTCATCACCAGTCTGCTCGTCACCGAGCACGACACGGTGGGACGCGTCGATCTGGGAGCGTTCTATGGTCGGCGGCTGAAGCGGCTGCTGCCCGCGAGCGTGGCGTGCCTGCTGGCCGTCAGCGTGTTCGCTGCCGTGACCGACGTGTTCGACGGCGTCGCCGACCTCCGCCGGGAAGTCATCGGCTGCGTGTTGCAGGTCGCGAACTGGGTCGCACTCGCCGGCGAAGGCTCGTATCAAGACTTGTTGGCGCAGGTGGGTGGCACGGCGTCTCCACTCGAGCACTTCTGGTCGCTCGCCATCGAAGAGCAGTTCTATTGGGTGTGGCCGCCGGCGATGGCGTGGCTGTGTCGTCGTTCCTCGGGCACCGATCGCATTCGCGCAGTCGGAGTGATCACGGCGATCGCCCTGATCGCCGCACCGGTGATCGCGCAGACGTGGGGGTCAGACGCCGCCTACTGGGCAACGCCGGCGCGCATCGGCGAGATCTTGGTCGGAGCCTTCCTGGCGCTGCTGCTACACGGGAAGGTCGTCCCCAGTCGCTGGGCCGTCGCGGCACCTTCGGCATTGGTGCTGCTCGCGGCTGCCGTGGTGCTGTTCCCGAGCTCCAGTGGGCCTGCGTACGAAGGGGCACTGCCGTTGGTGGCACTGTGTTCCGGCCTGCTGCTGGTGGGCTTGCAGGCAGACAGTGCCATGCGCCACGCGCTGTCGTGGAGGCCGCTCGTGTGGCTCGGCAAGGTCTCGTACGGGGTGTACCTGTTTCACTGGCCGATCTACGTACTGCTCGACGAGGCGCGAACCTCGCTCGACGGCGTCGCACTCCTGGGCGTGCGGTTGGCGGTCACGATGATCGTGGCCTCGGCTTCCTACTACGCGCTCGAGTTGCCCGTTCGGCACGCCGACCGGCTGCGCCCGAACCAGACGTTCCTCGGTGCGATCGCCGCGACTGCGTTGGTCGCCGTTGTCGCCCTGGTCGTCGTGCCGAGCGCCTTGGGCGACTACTACGTCGCCGACGCAGCCGATGCAGAGGCCGCTGCGATCGCACCGCTCGACGGCACCCTCGCCCCGCTCAACCCGGCCGCATCGAACGTGGATCCGCCGGTCCCCACCGTTTCGCCGAACCCCGGCCCGGGTGTGACGGCCGCCGCGGCTCCAGCGACGACGATCCCGACGACCCCCGCGTCGAGCGCTCCGACGACCGCGAACTCAGCCGTCACGACTACCCCCACCACAACCCCGCCGCCGACCTTGCCTCCCACGCCGACACCGAGCCGCCCCGTGCGCATACTCGTGATCGGCGACTCCACCGCCAAAGCGTTCGGCGCTGGCGTCGTGGTGTGGGCCGCCGAACACCCCGAACTGGCCCAGGCCGAGATCTTCCCGGCGCCTGGATGCGGCTTCGTCATGGACGGTGCCCGCGACATCGACGGCAACCCCGAAGTACCAGTTGGGTGCATCAACTGGGTCGAGGAGAAGGTCTACCCGCTCATCGATACGGTGCAGCCAGACGTGGTCGCGGTCATGGTGACGTCGTGGGACGTGATCGACCAGCAATGGGATGGCAGCGAGTATCTCACCCCGCTCGACGCCCCGTACGCCGAACGGATCGAACGCGACTACGCGGCACTCGTCGACGGTTTGGTCGCCCACGGCGCTGGAAGTGTCGCGCTCCTCCGCCAACCGTTGCCCGATGTGTACTGGATCGAAGACGACGTACGGCCTGACGGCGACCCGGTCCTCCGGGAGGTCATCTTCGACACGTACGACCGCATCGCCGACGCTCGGGCACACGTGGAAGTGATCGCACTCGACGAGTACTTCACCCACGCCGGCCTCGATGCCGACAAGACGGCGCGGCCCGATGGCGTGCACGTCAGCCCCGAGATCGGTACCAGCATCGCCGCGCAATTCCTTGGCGACCAACTGCTGCGCGTCGCTCTTGGCCTTCCCGTTGCGTGAACCCGCCGTGACTGTCGACGCAGCCCCGGCGTACTGAGCGGCATACTGCTTCCCATGGCGAATGCTGGGTCTCCGATCGTGGTGTTCACCGATGGTGCTTGTTCGGGTAACCCCGGCCCAGGTGGCTGGGGATGGGCGGTGTCACCGGAGGGTCAACCGTGCGGCAGCGGGGGAGAAGCCCGCACCACCAATCAGCGGATGGAACTGATGGCGGTCTTGGAA
>DATKCX010000363.1:0-6772 GCA_035512975.1 Ilumatobacter sp. | reverse complement strand
CGTCGTCTTGTTCGACGTCGCGGGCTGGATCGACCGGAGAGTGCTCGGCGAAGAGATCTGCTCGCGTAGATGACCTTGGGCGGCCAGGAACGCGATGACGTCGTTGGGTGGTGGTCCGATCACCGCTGCAGGGTGACCATGGTTGGTGACGAGGATGGTTTCACCAGCGTCGACCCGGCGGAGCACCTCGGCGCTGTCGTTGCGCATCTGGCGATGCGTGATCTCCTGCATGTAGCACAGCGTAGCACGCGTGCGCTCGCTGGTTTGGGGGTCGTCGGCTTGGGTTGCCAATCGGTGAACATCAGTCCTGTTTCGGCGATGAAGACCGCTGATCTCTTCCCGATTCTGTTGGGAGGCAAGGGTGATTCGGATGCGGCGGAACGCAGGCAGTAAGTTGGTCGAACAACTGAAAGTACCCCCTGCAGGGTTGGGTGCAATTCCCGACCGGCGGTCACAGCCAGCGAACCCATCGTCTGCCGATGTTGGGCCGATCCGGTGAAAATCCGGAGCCGACGGTAACAGTCCGGATGGGAGCAGGGTGACGTGTCGCTGATCGGTAGCGCCCGCCGTGGCGTGCCCGGTGAGTTCGCGTTGCCATGTTCCGAAACCGGACTGGAGCGACGTGAACGACGAATCGGTGATGCGACTGGCAATCGAGCAAGGAGCGAGCGCTCGGACGCGCACGTCGCCGAATCCGTGGGTCGGTGCTGTGGTCGTCGCAGACGGGGCGGTCGTCGGTGTGGGCGCGACCCAGCCGCCAGGTGGCGCACATGCCGAGGTCATGGCGCTGGCCACAGCCGCCGAGGCGGCACACGGTGCCACGCTGGTCGTCACCTTGGAACCTTGTGCGCATCACGGCCGAACCGGCCCGTGCGTCGATGCGATCGTTCGCGCCGGAGTGGCACGTGTGGTGGTGGGAACCCTCGATCCCGACCACCGCGTGGCCGGCACGGGCGTTGCTGCGCTGCGTGCAGCCGGCATTCAGGTCGACGTCGGGGTGTTGGCCGAGCCTGTCGTTGACCAGCTGCAGCCATATCTGGTGCATCGAAGTACGGGCAGGCCGTACGTCGTCTGCAAGATGGCGGCGTCGATCGATGGTGGCACGGCAGCACCAGACGGCACATCGCAATGGATCACCGGCGCTGAGGCTCGACGCGACGTTCACCAGCTCCGCGCTGAGAGCGACGCCATCGTCGTCGGTGCCGGAACGGTGCGCATCGATGATCCCGCACTCACCGTTCGTCACGTCGACGGTCGAGACCCGCTGCGGGTCGTGCTCGGCAGCGCACCCGCTCAGGCGAAGGTCCGGCCATGCCTCGAGTGGACCGGCGACCTCGCGGCACTCCTTGACGAGTTGGGTGCTCGCGGCATCCTTCAAGTGCTCGTCGAAGGGGGCCAGCGGGTCGTTCGGGCGTTCCACGATCTGGACCTGATCGATCGGTACGTCATCTACATCGCTCCCGCGCTGTTCGGCGGCACCGACAAGGTGCCGCTCCTCGCTGGACCCACTACCCCGACCATCAGCGAGCTGTGGCGCGGCGAATTCGTCGGTGTCCGCCCGATCGGTACCGACATCCGAATCGACCTCATCCCAACCAGCCTCATCCCAGCCAGCCTCATCCCGACCAGCAGGAGTACCCCCACCATGACCGACACCACCGCCCCGAACGGATTGCAGCCCGACAGCCAGGGAGGTCACTGATGTTCACCGGCATCGTGGAAGAACTCGGCCGCATCGAACGGATCGACCGCGGCACGCTCCGCGTGGCTGCCACCGAGGTACTCACCGACGTTCACGTCGGAGACTCGATCGCGGTGAACGGGTGCTGCCTCACCGTCGTCACCCACGCCGACAGTTGGTGGGAGGCTGACGTCTCCGACGAGACGATCAGTCGCACCAGCCTGGCATCAGCCGGTGTGGGTGATCCGGTCAACCTCGAGCGTTCCGTTCGCGCCCAAGACAGGCTCGGCGGACACATCGTCCAGGGCCACGTCGACGCGGTGGGCCACGTTGTCGATCCGGTCCCCGATCTCCGGATCCGGGTACCCGACAACTTGCTGCGCTACCTCGTCGAGAAGGGCTCGGTCACCGTCGATGGGGTCAGCCTGACCGTCGTGGAACCACTCGACGATGGGTTCACCGTGTCGATCATCCCGCACACGGCCGCCGTCACCACGCTCGGGGGCAAGCGGCCGGGTGATCCCGTGAACCTCGAGGTGGACGTGATCGCCAAGTACGTGGAACGCATGCTCGCACCGGTCGTCGCCGCGTCGTTGGCGGGGACCCTGTCGGGCAGCCCAGACGCACCGGACTCAACCGGAGTCGGATCATGAGGCGCACCGTGTTCGACCCCATCGGGGAGGCGATCGCCGCCATCGCGCGCGGTGAGATCGTGGTGGTCGCCGACGACGAAGACCGCGAGAACGAAGGCGACCTGATCATGGCCGCCGACCTCGCCACCGAGGAACAGATCGCGTTCTTCGTCCGTCACACCTCCGGCGTCATCTGTGTGGGGTTGACCGGTGAACGATGTGACGAACTCCAACTCCCCCTCATGGTGTCGGCAAGCGGGAACACCGAGGCACAGGGCACCGCCTTCACCGTCACGGTCGACCTCGCCGTCGGCACTTCGACCGGAATCTCTGCCGGCGATCGTGCACGCACTCTCCGCGCGCTCACCGACCCGAACGTCGAGCCCGGCGCGTTCAATCGGCCTGGGCACATCTTCCCGCTACGCGCCCGACCAGGCGGCACCCACAAACGCGCCGGGCACACCGAAGCCGCCGTCGACCTCGCCCGACTCGCCGGACGCTATCCGGCCGGGGTGCTCTGCGAAGTCGTGCTCGACACCGGCGAAATGGCCCGGGTGGCGGATCTCCGGGCGTTCGCCGACCGGCATGGTCTGCTGTTCGTGTCGATCGCCGACTTGATCCGCCACCGGCGCCGTACCGAGAAGCTCATCACCCGCACCGCGGCAGCTCGGGTACCGACGGAGTGGGGGGAGTTCCGTTGCTACGCGTTCCAGAGCCACGTCGACGGTGGCGACACCCATCTCGCGTTCGTGAAAGGCGACGTGGGCGGGCGCGCCGACGTGCTCGTGCGGGTACACAGCGAATGCATCACGGGCGACGTGTTCGCCAGCGTCAAGTGCGACTGCGGCGCGCAACTCCACGAATCGATGCGACGCATCGACGACGAAGGCCACGGCGTGGTGGTCTACCTCCGTGGGCACGAAGGTCGCGGTATCGGCATCACCCACAAACTACGCGCCTACGAACTCCAAGACGGCGGGGCGGACACCATCGACGCCAACCTCGAACTCGGCCTCCCCGTCGACAGCCGCGAGTACGGCATCGGTGCCCAGATCCTGGCCGACCTCGGACTCACCACCATCCGGCTCCTCACGAACAACCCCGCCAAGCACGACGACCTCGACGACTACGACCTCACCATCACCGAACGCGTCCCCCTGCACGTCCCCGCGCACCCCGAAGCCCAGCGGTACCTCGACACCAAACGACTCCGCATGGGCCACCTCCTCCCCGACCCCCAACAGACACCGGCCACGACCTCGATCTCGGCCACGCCCTCAACCTCGAGCACGATCACGGAGCAAGCATGACCACCTTCCACGGACACCCCGACGGCACCGGACGCCGATTCGCCATCATCTGCAGCCGGTTCAACGACCTCATCGTCTCTCGCCTCGAAGCGGGCGCTCGCGACACCCTCCAGCGCCACGGCGTCGGCGACGACGACATCGACACCATGTGGGTCCCTGGAGCGTGGGAGATCCCGATCGCCGCCAAAGTGACCGCCGAGACCGGCCGCTACGACGCCGTCATCGCCCTGGGCGCGGTGATGCGCGGTGCCACCTACCACTTCGAGATCGTCGCCAACCACAGCGCCGCCGGTCTCGCCAGAGTCGCGCTCGACACCGGCGTCGTCGTGACGAACGGCATCATCACTGTCGACACCATGGACCAAGCGCTCGAACGGGCCGGAAGCAAAGCCGGCAACAAGGGGACAGACGCAGCGCTGGCGGCGCTCGAGACGGTCCACCTCCTCGCCCAACTCGCCGCACGGTGATCGTGCTGTAGCGAACGCCGGCTCGTGAAGCGAGTCGACGTCGGTGACGAACACGAGCAGTAAGTTGGCGATAATTCATTGGTATGTATTTCGTTCAAGCGGGCAATTCCTCATGATGATCTGTTGACCGATGTGCATTCGGTAACTAGGCTGCGACGAGCGGACCAGCGCGAAACCAGCGCTGCGACCCGCGGACCGCCTTGGGAGGCCTTGGGGATGCCAATCGACAACAGTTGTCTTACCGTGCCGGCCACCGGACGCCTGATCGACTCTTCTCTGTTCGTGGAAGTAGACGGCGAGCTGCGTCTGGTCGGCTCGCGCTGCAACGAGTGCTCGACCGTGACGTTTCCCACTCAAGATTCGTGCCCGAGCTGCACAGGGCAGAACGTCGGGCCGCATCCGCTGGCACCCGTGGGCACCTTGTGGGCATCGACCGTCCAGCGGTTCACGCCAAAGACTCCATATCTCGGTGCCGACACCGGGGCCGCGATGTATGGCGTTGGCTACGTCGACTTGGGAGGCGAGGTGTTGGTCGAATCCCGCCTCGTCGGCGATGTCGACTCGTTCTACATCGGCATGCCGGTTGCGTTGACCCTCGAGACGCTGCCAGGCCACTCTCCGGAAGGTCGAGCTGACGAGCCGATCTGGTCGTTCGCTTTCGTCGCACAAGGAGTTTCGTAATGGTCGATGTCGCCATCGTCGGGGCCGGGATCCATCCTTTCGGCCGCCACCCGAATCTGTCTGGGCGCGAACAAGGCGCGTACGCCGCTCGCGCCGCCCTCACCGACGCCGGCATCGGCTGGCGCGATGTGCAGTTCGCGTTCGGCGGCAGCCATGCAGCCGGCAACGCGGATGCACTGGTTGCCGATCTCGGGCTCACCGGCATCGAGTTCGTCAACGTGTCGAACGGGTGCGCCACCGGAGGGAGCGCATTGGCGATGGCCGACCGTGCGATCCGTTCCGGCGCGTACGACGTCGGCATCGCGATCGGGTTCGACAAGCACCCTGCGGGCGCGTTCAACGCCGACCCAAGCGAGTTCGGCCTCCAGCCGTGGTACGGCGAAGCGGGGCTGATGCTGACGACCCAGTTCTTCGCGATCAAGATCCAGCGCTACCTGCACGACCACGACATGGATCCACACGTGTTGTCGATGATCGCCGCGAAGGCGTACCGCAATGGATCCCTGAACCCGAACGCATGGCGACGGAATCCCGTCGACGTCGACGAGATCGCCGCATCGCAGATGGTGTCGGACCCGCTGACCAAGTACATGTTCTGCTCTCCTGCCGAGGGAGCCGTCGCGTTGGTGCTGTGCCGGGCAGATCTGGCCAGCCGCTTCGCCCAACCGGCCGTGCAACTGAGGTCCTGCGTGATGCGCTCACGGCAGTACGGCACCTTCGAGGTCTTCTCACCGTCGCTGTCGCCCACGCGCACCGAGGGCCCGACGACGTTCGCGGCGCGTGCAGCGTTCGAGCAGGCGGGAGTCGCGCCCGACGAGATCGATGTCGCGCAGATCCAAGACACCGAGTCCGGTGCCGAGTTGATGCACATGGCCGAAACCGGCCTGTGTGCACATGGCGAGCAGTACGACCTGATCCGCGACGGACAGACCGAGATCGGCGGACGCCTACCGATCAACACCGACGGCGGATGCCTCGCCAACGGCGAGCCGATCGGAGCCTCGGGGCTGCGCCAGGTGCATGAGAATGTGCTGCAGCTCCGTGGTCAAGCCGGCGAGCGCCAGGTGCCCGGGCAGCCGAAGACGGCTTTCACCCATGTCTACGGCGCTCCGGGTATCAGCGCCTGCAGCGTGCTCAGCCGTTGACCCGAGCAGCATGAGCACCGAGACCTTCGCCGACGGAATTCCGCCCGAGGTTGCACCCGTTCGCGCTGGAGAGAGTCTCGATTGGAACCGGCTGGCTGCCTACCTGCAACCGATCCTCGCCACGACCGACCCGCTGACCGTCCTCCAGTTCCCGAACGGCTCGGCGAACCTGACCTACCTGCTCACGTTCGGCGACCGCCAGTTCGTGCTGCGACGCCCGCCGTTCGGCGCGATCGCGCCCGGTGCCCACGACATGAAGCGCGAGCACCGAGTGCTGTCGCGACTCTGGCGCGCCTACGACCGAGCGCCACGAGCGTTCGTGTTCTGTGACGACCACGATGTCGTCGGGAGCGACTTCGTCGTGTCGGAATACCGGCGTGGCGAGGTGGTCTGGGTGGAACTGCCTCCCTCGATGGTGGTGATCCCAGACGCGGGACGGCGAATCGGCCTCGCCACGGTCGATGCGCTGGCCGACCTGCACCTCGTTGACCCAGCCGCCTGCGACCTCGCCGACCTCGGCCGTCCGGAGGGCTACCTGGAGCGTCAGGTCACCAGCTGGCGGAAGCGGTGGGACCTGGTGGCCACGCCGGAGCACGATCCGCAGATGTCTGCTGCCGGCGATCGCCTCCGTGCAACCTTGCCCGTCTCGCGTCCGGGCACCATCCTGCACAACGACTTCAAGACCGACAATTGCCAGTTCCAACCGGGCCAACCGGATCGGGTGAGCGCCGTGTTCGATTGGGACATGGCGACGCTCGGCGATCCGCTTGCCGACGTGGGCACACTGCTCAACTACTGGCCGGACCCCGCCGACACACCCGACGATCGGGCGCTGCACATCGTCGGCATGGAGCGG
>DATKCX010000362.1:0-20173 GCA_035512975.1 Ilumatobacter sp. | reverse complement strand
GGTCGACAAGCACGCCTCGCCCGATTCCTGCAGTCCGTGGTCGTTGTCGCCTTCGATGACGGACTCGAAGTAGGGAACCTGCTGGCGCGCTCGGGTACCAGCGACGTTGTCGACGCGCACCTTGTCGTGGTGGCCGTCCGCCGCTCAGAACCGATCTTGACCGGCGACGTGCATGACCTCGAATCGCTCACCGCCGCATTGCCCGAACGTCGCCCCGCCGTCTTGACTTGGCCGTAGTAGCCGCACATGTCACTCACTCGTCTCGCGTGATCGACCTCTGAACCGCCAGCGACATTGCGGCGGTTCCAGCAGACGACCAGGTAGGGCGCGTCGTCTTCGTTCCTGACCGACTGATCAACTTCGTCAGGCCTCGGACGGTCGGGCAGTGAGGAACGCCCGGGTGCGATCGGCGCAGAGCTCGAGCTCGTCGATCCAGGGGGCGTGACCAGCCCGCGGGATGATCTCGAGCTGCGCATCGGGGAGTCGGGCCACGAACTTCCTGGCGACGAGCTCACCCCCGTTCGGGTCCTCATCACCCCACAGGAACAGCGTCGGCATCGTCACCCTGGAGAGCAGCTCGTCGGTGTGCAGCATGCGCTCGTTGAGGCCGCGTACCGGCGTGACGATCTTCGGCGACGAGCGCAGGTCGTTGGCCATCGTGTCGGTGTCGCGCTGCACGGACAGGAACCAGTCGATCATCTCCTCGGTGAAGGTCCCCGTTTCGATCGCCCGTTTGAGCCCGATCTGGCGCAGCAGTGCCTTCACCATCGTTCGGGTGACGGGCATCTTGGCGGTCATAGCCCGCATCCCCGGCAGCGCCGACAGTCGCATCGACATGGCCACTCTGTCCATGGGCGCGCCCAGTAACCAGCTGTACTCCACGATGCTGTCGACGCGGGTCGGGTTCGCGGCAGCACCGCGCATGGCGAAGTAGCCGCCATACGACGTGGCCAGCACGGCGGCACCGGCGAGCCCGAGCGCGTCGAGCACGTCGGTGAGCAGCCCGTCCGCGTAGGACTCGATCGCGTCGATGTCGCGCAGCGGACCGCCAACGATCGGGTCGCTGAGCCCGCAGCCGGGACGATCGAGGGCGATGCACCTGAAGTCCGGGAGCTTGGCCATGAGCGACATCCAACTGGTGCCGGCGTTCGCGGCACCGTGGACGAGCAGTACCGGCGGACCGTCGCCCGTTTCCTGCACCCGCACCATCTCACCGGTGCGGAGTTGCACTCGCCGCTCCGATGGTGTCACGCCCACCGATTCCCAGAGTCGCTGCTCAGACTGCCGGTACCGTTCGATCTGCTTCCCCATCCGCTCGGTCTAGCCGAGTTCAGGCACGCCAACGTGCATCACCAGGTGTTGACGGTCGTCGTCCGGCATGCGGAGGGTCTCGAACGCCAGATTGAGGGCCCCGACGGTCGGATGGTGCGGGTGCCGTGGCGGCTGGGTAGTACGAGTACTGCTACTCGGGTAGTCTCGCGGTATGAAACTCAGCGTGAGCGTTCCCGACGAAGACGTCGCGTTCCTCGACAACTACGTCAAGACCCACGGGTTCGCCTCGCGCTCGGCCGCACTACAGAGAGCGATCCGCCTGCTCCGGGCATCGGAACTGACCGGTGCCTACGCGGCTGCGTTCGCGGAGTGGTCCGACGACCTGGACAGCGATGCCTGGGACACCGCAACCGCGGACGCCTGATGCGCCGCAGCGAGATCCGCCTCGTCAACCTCGATCCCGTTGTCGGGAGCGAAGCAGCCCGGACGCGCCCGGGCGTCATCGTCAGCAACGATGGAGCCAACACCACAGCGCAACGGCTCGGGCAGGGCGTGGTGACCGTCGTCCCCGTCACGTCCAACATCAACCACGTCTACCCGTTCCAGACACTGCTTCCTGCAGACGAAACCGGCCTCGACGTCGACTCGAAGGCGCAAGCTGAGCAGGTCCGCTCCGTAGCGGTCGAACATGTCGGGGCCCTGATCGGCAGCGTTCCTCTCCATCTCATGGACCGACTCGACGACGCGCTTCGCCTCCACCTCGACCTCTGACCCCCACTCGGCCGCCGAGACGAGACCTGTGCCAGCACTGGGATACCACCACCAGCGGTGCGTGGACATGTCTGCACATCACCGTCACGTCAGAGCGTTGTCACGTAACCGGCAGGGGCGGCATCGGGATGGCGGCGTTAGCCTCGGCGCAATGCTTCGCCTCGTGCTTCCCAAGGGTTCTCTCGAACGGGCCACCCTCGAATTGTTCGAGGCGGCCGACCTCAGCGTCGTTCGATCCTCGGCTGTGGACTACAAGGCGTCGATCGAAGACCCACGCGTGGCTGAGGTTCGGATTCTCCGCCCGCAAGAGATCCCCACCTACGTGGCCGAGGGATTGTTCGACTTCGGGATCACCGGTCGCGACTGGGTGGAAGAGACCGGCAGCGTCGTCGAGAGCTTGGGCGAGCTGAAATATTCGAAGGCCACGTCGAACCCCGTCAGAGTGGTGGTAGCGGTCGCCGGCGACTCGCCGTTCGAGTCCGTTGCCGACCTGCCCGCTGGCGTTCGCGTGACGTCCGAGTACCCGGAGATGACGAAGCGCTTCTTCACCCACCGCGGCGTCGACGCCGATGTGCGCCTGTCGTACGGTGCCAGCGAGGCGAAGATCCCCGACATCGCCGACTGCGTCGTCGACATCACCGAGACCGGGCGTGCGTTGCGTGCAGCGGGTTTGAAGATCATCGACGTCATCCTCACCAGCTACACCGAAGTGGTCGCCAACCCGGCCAGCTACGCCGACCCGGCGAAGCGCAAGGCGATGGAGCAGATCATGACGCTTCTCAACGGCGCGCTCGACGCACGCGGCAAGGTGCTGTTGAAGGTCAACGTCGCGGCGGCTCACAAAGATGCAGTGTTGGCAGCACTTCCATCGGCCAAGTCGCCCACGGTCAACCAGCTCGCCAACGGAGACTTTGCGATCGAAACCGTGGTGGAGAAGGCGGGCATCAACGTGCTGATCCCCGACCTGCAGGAAGCCGGTGCCACCGACATGTTGGAACTGCCGATCATCAAGATCGTCCCGTGAGCCGGTCGCCGTCGAGACGGTCGGGCACGGTGCGCGCCTTCGACGACACCGTCGGCCTCGGCACCGTGGTTGCGGCTGACGGCACCGAGTACGGCTTCCATTGCATCGAGATCGCCGACGGCACTCGCACGATCGAGGTCGGCAGTGCCGTCACGTACAGCGTGCTGCCTCGGTTTGGAACGTGGCAAGCCGCGGACATCACGCCCGCGTGACGAGCACCGTATGAATGCTGGTGCGGATCGCGAGCGTCGCATCATGGATGTGTTGATGGCGCTGGCACCGGGCGAGGTGACCACGTACGGTGACATCGCCGAGGTGGCGGGCTATCCGAAGCAGTCGCGGCTGGTGGGCAGGATCCTCGCCACCACCGATGTCGATGTGCCGTGGTGGCGGGTGGTGAACGTGGTCGGGCGCCTGGTGCCCGGCAACGAAGTGGAACAGACCACGCTGCTCGCCGCCGAGGGCGTGACCGTGCGCGACGGGCGCGTGTGGAACGCGCCGACCGGTCGGTTCAGTCGCCGTCGGATCGACCGGTAGCCGGTGCCGACACGCTGACGTACGCCATGCGGATGTTGGCCAGGGCATCGCGCATCGTGTCGATCTCGTCACCGATGCGATCGCCCAGCCCATCCACCAGGAAGCCCATGGCATCGATCGCCAGCGACGCCGAACGGAGGTCGGGCGGGTTGCTTCCCAGGTGAATCGCGCCGAGTTGGAACAACCCCATCACGTGATTGGTCACGACGACTTCAGCGGGTGCGGCGGCGATGCGGGCGTTCGAATCGTTGATCTGTGCCTCGATCTCGGCCAGTTGGTCGTCGTCGAGGCCGGCCAAGTCGTCGCGTTCGTCGGTTGTGTCGTAATCGTCACTCACGCGGGGTAGCCTACCGAGGTCGTTCGTCTCGATTCATGCGAGTCGCGTCGACCGACAGCAAGACAACCAGCAATACAACCGAAGCGAAGTGGGGTTGGAGGACTTGTCCACCAAACTCCCACCTGGCCACCAACCGAACCAGCCTTGCCGCCAGTTCAACCGAGTGCGTCAGGTCACTGACGAAACGGCACGTCGTGCGTGGGGTTCACCCCTCGTCGGCTGGTCTGCTCCGCCTTTGACCTCGCGTCGAGCAGCATCCAGACGACCAACATGGGAGGCAGAACCCATTGCACAGGAGTGATCAGCCATAGTTGCTATCCAGCACCGAGTCAACGACCGCATCCGGGCACGTGAGGTACGCCTCATCGGACCAGACGGCGACCAACTGGGCATCAAAGCAGTTCCCGATGCGCTCCGTATGGCGCGTGGCCTCGAGCTAGATCTCGTCGAGGTAGCTCCAGCGGCCAAACCGCCGGTGTGCCGGATCATGGACTACGGCAAGTTCCGGTACGAGGAAGCACAAAAGGCCAAAGAGGCCCGTCGCAAGTCGACCAACGTCACCATCAAAGAAGTGAAATTCCGGCCCAAGATCGGCAAGGGCGACTTCGACACGAAGATGCGACATCTCCTCGAGTTCATCGGTGACGGTCACAAGGTCAAGGTCACGTTGCAGTTCAGAGGTCGCGAGATGGCGCACCCGGAACTCGGACGCAAGATCCTCGACGACGTCATCGCAGCCGCCGGACCGATCGCCAAGGTCGAAAACCAAGCTCGCATGGAGGGTCGCACGATGTCGCTCGTGATCGCTCCAGACAAGGTGGCACAGGCCGCCATCAAGAAAGCCGAAGCCGAAGCCGCTCAAAAGGCGGCACAAGCCGAAGCAAACCCAGCAACCACAACAGAAGTCGTGCCGGAAGTTCCGGTAGAAGCAGACGCCGCTCAGGTCGTCGAGGAAGCCACTGCAGCACCTGCAGAGGCGACGTCGGTCGACGATGAGACGGAATCCGCCGAAGAAGCGGCGCCAGCCGCCAGTGACATGGCGACCGACGAGACATCAGGAGATGAATGATGCCGAAGATGAAGACATCCAAAACCGCGGCCAAGCGGTTCAGGAAGACCGGTACGGGCAAGATCCGTCGCGAGCAGGCCATGCGTCAGCACCTGTTCGAAAAGAAGTCGTCCACTCGCACGCGTCGCCTCGAAGGCGACCGGGCCGTGCACTCGTCCGACCTGCCCAAGATCAAGCGTCTGCTCGCCGAGCGCTGACCCTGAATTCGTAAAGAAGGAGATACACCATGGCACGCGTCAAGCGCGGTGTGGCAGCCAAAAAGCGCCACAAGAAGGTCCTCAAACAGGCCAAAGGGTATTACGGCAACAAAAGCCGTTCATTCCGGGCCGCGAACGAGCAGTTGCTCCACAGTGGTCAGTACGCGTTCCGTGACCGGCGCGCCAAGAAGGGCGAGTTCCGTCGTCTGTGGATTCAGCGCATCAACGCTGCGTGCCGCTTGAACGACATGAGCTACAGCCGCTTCATCGCAGGTCTGAATGCCGCCGAGATCGACGTCGATCGCAAGATCCTCGCCGACCTCGCTGTCACCGACGCAGCTGCGTTCTCGGCACTTGTGGCGCAGGCAAAGGCCGCTCTCTGATCGAGCCTCTCGCCTTCACCAATCCGAAGGTCCAACGACTGCGGCGCCTCTTGGGGCGCCGCAGTTCGCGTACCGACGAGAGCGCGTTCGTGGTCGAGGGAGCGGTGCTCATCGCCGAAGCAGCCGCTGCCGGTTGGACGATCGAAGGCGAGTATGTGGCACCCGGTGCACCGGCTGTGTCTGGCGCGCCGGTGTTCGAGTTCGCCGATGGCGTGCTCGAACGCGTCGCGTCGACCGAGCGCCCGCAGCCGAACCTCGCGGTGGTTGTGATGCAGGCTGAACGACTGGTCCTGCCCCACGCACAGTTCGTGCTCGTGGCCGACGCGCTGGCCGACCCAGGCAACCTGGGAACGATCCTGCGTTCCAGCGAAGCGGCCGGCGTGGACGCTGTGGTGTTGACTCCCGGTTCGGTCGATCCGTTCAACCCGAAAGTGGTCCGGGCCTCCGCCGGGGCGATCTTTCATTTACCCGTCGTCACCGCGACGTTTGCCGATGTGCGTGCTGCGGGTTTGCGGACCATCGGTTCGTCGTCCCATCTCGGGGATTCGCACTCTGAGGCCGACTGGTCGGGCCGCGTCGCGCTCGTGATGGGGAACGAAGCCCATGGTCTGCCCGAAGACTCACCGGTCGACAGTTGGGTGAGGATCGAACATCAAGGCCGCGCAGAAAGCCTCAACGTCGCGATGGCCGCCACCGTGCTGGTGTTCGAGGCAGCGCGTCACCGGGCGGGTCACCAGCCTCAGTAGCCACGCTCCGTGTCGGCGTTCCGTGTCGGCGCTCAGTATCGGGTCAGAAGAGCCAGACCAGCGCGAGCACCGGGATCGACAGCCCGGCAAGCGCGATCGCACCGAACCCGATTCCGAACAGGGTCGGCAGCGACGTGATCTTGCTGATCGTGGGTGCCAAACTCGTGAGGTCCTTGAACATGCTGGGCAAGCTGGTGATCGACGAGTACTGCTGTCGATAGGCACCGACTTGACTGAACACGCCGCCCTCGGTCGGCCGACCGGCACCGGCGAAGAGATCGCCGGTGTTCTTGTGTGTGTCGATCAACCTCGCTGCGAGCACCTTGAGGTCGCTCACCAATCCGCTGGCCTGCTTCGGTATCGCGTTGAGTCGCATGGTGGCCACGAGAGGTGCGACCACTGCGGCGAACAGCAGCACCACGCCAGCTACCAACAGCACCGTTTGCGCAGTGCCGCTCAGGGCAGCAACACCGATCAGCATCGCCACACCCACCACGACGGCACCGACGACCGCGATCGTCTTGGTGATCGCACTTGCGATCGCCGCGATCCCGTTCAGGGCCGCAAGCCCTTGCCGGACGAAATCTTCGATCAGTCCGCTCATCGACGCAGCATCGATGAACGCTTGCGCAGATCCGGGCGGGAGCACCTCGGTGGGTTCTTCCGGCGATTCGAACTGCTCATCCGACATCACCTCTGTGTAGCACGTCGCAGAGACATCACGCGGTCTGTCTGACACCTTGTCTGAAGCCTTGTCTGACACTTTGTCTGACATCTTGTCTGACATCTTGCGTCATGCGACCATCACGCGTTGGTCCGGGTCGCTGGCAGCCGGTCGGTCGGTCGAGGATTGCCGGAGGGTGGTCCGCCATGCGTCGGCGAGGATGCTCACCGCTGACGCCAGTTCCTCGGCGGGGCGCGTCCACGGAATCCGGATGAAGCGATTGAGCCCGCCAGAGGTGGCGAACACCGGTCCCGGAGCCACGATCACTCCGCGGCTTTCGGCTGCTGCGACGACGTGGGTGGCAACGGGTCGCGGAAGCTCACACCACAGACACAGTCCGCCCGCCGGCACCCGGAACGACCAGTCGGGCAATTCGGTGGTCACGGCGTCGACCAGCGCGTCACGCTGCACCCGCAACCGATCGTGCTGATCAGAGATGATCGCCTCGAAATCATCGAGAACGTGCGTCATGACGAGCTGCTCGAACACGGGCACGCCCAGATCGAGGGCAAGCCGAGCTTCGATCAGGCGGGGCACCACCTGGAGTGGGGCGCGAATCCAGCCGACCCGAAGTCCGCCCCACACCGACTTGCTCGCACTTCCCACCGTGATGGCGTTGGGCGCGTAGCTCGCGAAGGGGGCTGGCATCGCGTCGCCGTCGAGCAACAGCGCGTGATGGGCTTCGTCGATGATCGGTGTGGTGCCGCCGCGGGCGAACGCTTCGGCCAACGCTCGTCGCTGCGCGTCGGTCATCAGGTGACCGGTGGGGTTCTGGAACTCCGGCACCAGGTACGCGAGCTTCGGGCGTTCGGTCGCGATGGTGTCGGCGAGCGCGTCGATGTCCCACCCTTCGTCGTTGCCGGCCACAACAGGCGCCTCGAGGAATCGTGCTCCCAGCCGCCGCATCACGTTGGCGGCGTTGGGATACACCGGATTCTCGACGAGCACCTTGTCGCCCCGCGCACACAGTGCGTGCGCGGCGATCGCCACCGCGCTGAGGGCACCGGGGGTGATGATGATCTGTTCGGCGATGGTGGGCAGCCCGCGACTTGAGAACGAACGGGCGACGCCGTCTTGCAGGGCAGGCAGACCGCCTGGGAAGTAGCCGTGTCCACTCAGGTATCCGGGAATCTCGGTTGCCGCTCTGGCGTACGCGTTGGCCAACCCCGCAGCTGCCGATGTCGCCGCACAATTGAGGTCGATGACCGTGCCGTCGAAAGCGCCGCCGATGGTGCCGTCGACGTGTGCTGTCGACAGCCGGCCGCCGGGCATCAGCGCCCGGTCGAGCGCCCGGTCGATGTGGGCCGGCAGTGCGGTGAAGGTTCCCGAACCATGCCGCGCCAACGCGTAGCCGTCGTCGCGAAGTTGGGCGTAGGCGGCGCTCACCGTCGTGCGCGACACTCCCAGAAGGTCGGTGAGCTCGCGCTCGCTGGGCAGCTTGATGCCCGGTGCGAGACGCCCGTCCCCGATGAGGAGCTGGATCGCCGTGGCAAGGCCCGCGTACGCGGGCTCGCGACTGAACGCACCGACGAGTGGCACCAGACGTTGCGCCGAAATGGACTGCCTCATGCAATCCACTCTCTCAGAAGTGGACCTTGTGGGCAATACCACTTTTCGCCAGACTGCCCGGCATGAAGACATCCGTCGTCGCCGGGCTCACCGACCTCGGCTTTCGCGCCCAACTCCAGGCGGGCCAACTCGGGAGGCGACTGCTGCAACTCGTGACCGGTTTGGTCGTGTTCGGGTTGTCGATCGCGCTCATGATCAGCAGCGACCTCGGTGCCGCGCCATGGGACGTGTTCCACACCGGTCTGACGAACTACGTGCCGCTCAGCATCGGTCAGGTCACCATCGCAGTGAGCTTCGTGATCTTGCTGGTGTGGTTGGCGCTCGGCGAGCGCATGGGCGTGGGCACGATTGGCAACGCCGTGATCGTGGGTGCCTCGGCCGACGTGTTTCTGGCCCTGATCGACACGCCAACCAGCGTCGTCTGGCGGATCGCCCTGCTGCTCGCCGGGATCACGGTCAACGCGTTCGCGACCGCTGTGTACGTCGGTGCCCAACTCGGTCGCGGTCCTCGCGACGGCCTCATGACCGGAATCGCCCGCCGCACCGACTGGTCGATCCGCTCGGTCCGCACCGTCCTCGAGCTGATGGTCATCGCCGCCGGGCTGGCTCTCGGAGGGGTGGCGGGTGTGGGCACCATCGCCTACGCGCTCCTGATCGGCCCGCTCGCCCAGTGGATGATCCCGAAGTTCGCCATCAAGCTCTCCTCCTACGCCGCGGCATCAGCTGTTCCTCCCGGCGATCTGGTTACACGCGTGTCATTCGACGCGATAACCTGACGGAGCCATGTCGATCGATGTCACCACACCCGTCTACGAGGGCCCCTTCGATCTGTTGTTGCAACTGATCCTCAAAGAACAGGTCGACATCTACGAAGTCGACCTGTCCCGCATCGTCGACTCCTATCTGGTCGAGATGGAAGCGATCGCATCGCTCGATCTCGACATCGCCACCGAGTTCCTGCTCATCGCAGCCACCTTGGTGGAACTCAAGACCCGCCGCCTGCTTCCCGGTACGTCCGACGGGGACCTCGACGAAGAGTTCGCCATGTGGGAAGAGCGCGACTTGCTGCTCGCCCGCCTCATCGAGTGCAAGACGTTCAAAGACGTGGCACAGGTGTTCAGTCGCCTCGCCGACGATGCCGACTTGTCGTTTCCCCGCACCGTGGGCCCCGACGACCGCTTCGCCAGCCTCATGCCCGATCTGCTCGAGGGAACCAGTCTGCGACGGTTCCAGAGCGCGGCCATTCGGGCGCTCACGCCCCGACCGGAACCGATCGTCGACCTCTTCCACGTCAACCCCATCCGGTTCACCGTGGCCGAAGCCGTCGCCGAACTGTGCGACGAGTTGCCGCGCATCGGTCAGATCTCGTTTCGGCGGCTCACCGCCGACCTGGGCGAGCGGTTGGAAGTCATCGTCCAGTTCCTCGCCGTGCTGGAGCTGTTCAAGCAGGGCTTCGTCGACCTCGACCAGGCGGAACGCTTCGGCGATATCGAGATCGTCTGGTCGGGCGGTAACGATGCCAATGTGACCAGCATTCTCGTCGACGCCTACGACGGCTGAGAGCGAGAGGCAATCAGCCTCCGCGGGTAGCCTCGTTCCACCATGAACGACGAGATGCTCCCTGTCGACGAACAGATCGCCGAGTTCAAACGTGCGATCGAGGCAGTGATCTTGGTGGCACACGATCCCGTCGCTCCCGACTTGCTCGCGCAGCTCATCGAACAACCGGTGGTCTTGGTCGAGCAGTGGTGCGAGGAACTGCGCGACGAGTACACCTCGCAGCGCAGGGGTTTCGAACTGCGTCGCGTCGCTGGCGGCTACCGCTACCAAACGCACTCTGCACAGACCCCGTACGTCGAGCGATTCGTGCTGCACGACCAGAAGGCGCGCCTGTCGGGCGCGGCACTCGAGACGCTGGCGATCATCGCGTACAAACAGCCCATCTCGCGCGCGCAGGTGGCATCGATTCGCGGTGTCGACCCCGACGGCGTCATTCGCACGCTGCAAGCGCGGGGTTACATCGACGAAGTGGGACGCGACAACGGTCCCGGCCAGGCGGTGCTGTTCGGCACGACCGCCATGTTCCTGGAAAAACTCGGCATCGACACCGTCGATGACCTGCCGCCGATCGCCGAGTTCATCCCTGCTGCCGACATCGTCGAGGCGCTCGAGCATGGTTTGCGGGTCACGCCGGTCGACCTGCCAGCCGGAGACGATGAACTGGGCGACCGTGAACAGGGCGACCGTGAACAGGGCAGTGATGAGCAAGGACGTTGACGAGTTCGGGCTCGAACCACCGCTGTGGCAACAGTGGACCGAGCAACGCCGGCAGCTGCCCGGCGGCGAACGCTTGCAGAAAGTTCTCGCCACGACCGGCTGGGGAAGCCGTCGCGCCTGTGAGGAGCTGATCGCCGAGGGTCGTGTCACGGTCAACGGCGTGGTCGCCGAGCTCGGTCGTCGCGTCGACCCGGCAACCGACCTGATCGCCGTCGACGGCGCGCCCGTGGGTGTGAAACCCGGGCTCGTGTACTACTTGCTGAACAAGCCCCCCGGCGTGGTCACCACGGCGAAAGACACCCACGACCGCCGCACCGTCGTGGAACTCGTTCCCTCCGAACCTCGGGTGTTTCCGGTGGGGCGACTCGATCGTGAGACCGAAGGGCTCTTGCTCCTCACCAACGACGGTGAACTGGCACATCGCATCACGCATCCCAGCCACGGGGTGGAAAAGGAATACCTGGTGCACGTGAAGGGGCACGTCAGCAACGGATCGCTCCGGCGGCTGCGTGACGGAATCGAACTCGACGATGGCGTCACATCACCAGCCGATGCGTCCCAACCGAGCCCCGGCGTGCTGCGCATCACGATTCACGAAGGACGCAATCGTCAAGTGCGTCGCATGTGCGACGCCATCGGGCATCCGGTGCTGCGACTGGTGCGGACTCGAATCGGCCCACTGGTGGACCGTTCGTTGCGTCCGGGCGACTGGCGAGAGTTGTCCACGGGGGAGCGAAAGGCCTTGGTGGAAGCGGTCGCCGACGACCCGCACCGGTACGATCGTTCGACGTGAACGACGAGCATTCCAACGTCCGCATCGCGAACGTCATCGGGTTGGGATTGGTCGGCGGTTCGGTGGCACTGGGCCTGCGAGCACGCGGTTGGACGGTGCACGGCGACGACTTCCGAGCGGAAACGGTCGACGAAGCACTGGAACTCGATGTCATCCACGCAGCCGGCCTCCACGCGCAAGCCGAGATCACGTTCGTCGCGGTACCCGTGTTGGCGGTCGCCGATCAGGTCAAGCGAGCACTGGCCGAGACCAGTGGCGCAGTGACCGATGTCGGATCGGTGAAGTCGGCCGTGTGCGCCGCATTCGACGACCCGCGATTCATCGGCGGTCATCCCATGGCGGGCAGCGAACTCCACGGGCTGCACGGTGCCGACGGCGACATGTTCAGCGGGGCGGTGTGGGTGTTGACCCCTGTCGCGACCACGCGCGACGCCACATTGGCGCTGGTGTCGTCGGTGGTTCGCGAGCTCGGCGCAGAGACGGTTGCGCTCTCCCCGGAACGGCATGATCAGGTCGTTGCCGTCGTCAGCCACGTGCCGCACCTCACCGCCGCCATGCTGATGCAACTGGCGTCTGATCGAGCTGAAGAGCATGCCGCTCTGCTGCGCCTCGCGGCTGGTGGGTTCCGCGACATGACCCGCATCGCCAGTGGGCATCCGAGCATCTGGCTCGACATCTGTGCCGAGAATCGGTCAGCCATCGTGGTGGGGCTCGACGGTTTGATCGATCGCCTTTCCGACATTCGAACGATCGTCGACGCCGGCGATCGGGCCGGCCTGGAACGTGTGCTCACGGAGGCCCGCGACGCACGGACCAATCTGCCTGGCCGAGTCGTGCACCCCGAGGCGCTCGCCGAGGTACGCATCCCCATTCCAGACCGAGCCGGCGCAGCTGCGGAAGTGTTCACACTCGCTGCGGAACTCGGCGTCAACATCGCCAACTTCGAGGTGGTCCACATGGCCGAGAGCAATCGTGGCGTGGCCGTGGTGCTGGTCGATGCCGCCACGAGCGATCTGTTCCGTGGTGGCTTGCTCGCCCGCGGGTTCAAACCAGCTGTCACTCCGCTCGCATGACCAGCGGTTCACCCGATCTGCTCACGGTGCGGGCGTTCTCCGGCCCGGTTTCGGCGACGGTGAACATCGCTGGGTCCAAGTCGATCGCCAACAGGGCACTCATCTGTGCCGCTCTCGCGGATGGAACGTCGGTACTCCGCAACGTTCCAGGGGGAGACGACACGGTTGCGATGCTGGCGTGCTTGACGGCGCTCGGCGTGACGACGTCCGAGACGGCCGATCCCAGTACCGCAGGCACCACGATCACCGTCGTCGGCCGCCCGACCCTCAGCCCACCACCCGCCACCCGGCTGTTCGCCGGTCTCGCTGGCACCACGTCTCGGTTTGTCACGGCGCTCGCCGCTCTCACGGGAGTGGCTCTCGTGGTCGACGGCGAAGCGCCGCTACGGGCGCGCCCGTTCGGCCCGCTGTTCGATGCGCTCCGGCAAATGGGGGTCGCCGTGATCACCGGCGAACGCGCCGAAGGCCTGCCGGTCACCGTGGTCGGTCCGCCCACGCATGGTGCGGTCACCGTGTCGGGCGATGTGTCGAGCCAGTTCATCACGGCGTTGATGCTGGTGGCACCCCACGTCGACGGTGGAATGCGCATCGAGTTGACCACCCCACTCGTCTCGCGGCCGTACGTGGAACTCACGACAGCCACGATGGCGCAGTTCGGCTGCGATGGCGTCGACGTCGGTGACCGACACATCACGGTCGACCCAGGGACGTATCTGCCGACCACGATGTTCGTCGAGCCCGATGCGTCGTCGGCGAGCTACCCGTTGGCGATCGCAGCAGTTGCCGGTGGCTCGGTCACCGTGCCGGGACTTGGCAATGGGGCCATGCACGGCGACGCTCGATTTGCCGACGTGCTGGCCGACATGGGCTGCACGATCGACCGAGACGATCATGCGGTCACCGTCAGCAGAGACCTCCACACGCCGCTGCGCGGTGTCGACATCGACATGGCCGACATCTCCGATCTCGTGCCCACGCTGGCCGTGGTCGCCGCGTGTGCATCGACCCCGTCCACGATCAGCGGCGTCGGATTCATCCGCGGCAAGGAGAGCGACCGACTCGGTGACCTGTCTGCCGAACTCCGAAAAGCCGGCGTGTCGATCGACGAACTCGACGACGGGCTGCTGATCCGACCGTCACTGGCAACCCTGCGGCCCGCTCGGCTGGCGACGCACCACGATCACCGGCTCGCCATGGCATTCGGCGTGCTGGGCACGGTCGAGGATGGCATCACCGTCGAGTCGCCGTCGGTCGTGTCGAAGAGCTGGCCCGAGTTCTGGGCGATGATCGACGAGCTACGCCCGTGAATACTCACACGGTGACGATCGCCGCGTTCGACTTCGACGGCACCCTGTCGCGCCGCGACTCCGTCGTTCCGTTCCTGCGGCGCTTCCTGTTCCGGTGGCGTTCGGTGATCGGGATCTTGAGGCATGCGCCCGCTGGCTTCCGCGCCGTGGCCCAACGAGACCGCGACGCGCTGCGGATGGCTGCCACCGCGGCGTTGCTCACCGGTGTGCCGGCGGACGAGATCGCACAGCAGGGTGCCGGATACGCCGAGGTGATCCTTGCGTCCCGCCTGCGGACAGACACGTCCGCGCGGCTCGCCTGGCATCGCGCGCAAGGACATCGCGTGGTGTTCGTGTCGGCGTCGTACGACTCGTATCTGATTCCCGTCGCCGAGCGGCTGGGCGTGGAAGCAGTCTTGTCCACCAGCGTGCAGATCGATGCGAACGGCCTCTGCACGGGCCGGCTGCACGGTGCCAACTGTCGCGGCGTCGAGAAGGTGAGTCGGCTGCATGGGTGGCTGACCGAACAGCGTCTCCAGCGTCGGGACGTGACCGTGTGGGCGTACGGCGACTCGAAGGGTGATACCGAGCTGCTGGCCGACGCCGACCATCCCGTCTGGGTACAGGCGTCGCTCGGTAGCGTTGCCGCGTCTCCGCCGACGCCCGGTGTCGCGCGGGGCGACCAGATCTCATGAACGCCGTCATCCGAACCGCTCGCCCCAAACAATGGCTGAAGAACGTACTGGTGTTTGCCGCTCCCGGTGCGGCTGGGGTGCTCAACGAACCCGACGCTCTCGGCAAGACCCTGCTGGGTTTCGTCGCCTTGTGCCTTGCGGCCAGCGGTATCTACTTCTGGAACGACGTGCTCGACGTCGAATCCGACCGAGAGCATCCCACGAAGTGCAATCGGCCGATCGCTGCCGGCCAGCTCGGCATCGGTCCGGCGCTCGTGATCGGCTCGGTGCTGCCGCTGCTTGCTCTGGGCCTGGCCGCGCTCACCGGCGAGTGGAAGGCGGTGGCCGCGGTGGCCGCCTACATCGTGGTGACGCTGACGTACAGCGCGATCTGGAAGCACATCGCGGTGATCGACCTCATCGCCATTTCATCCGGTTTCGTGTTGCGCGCCATCACCGGTGCGGCGGTGACGGCTGTTCCGGTGTCGAGTTGGTTCATCCTCGTCACCACGTTCGGGTCGTTGTTCATCGTCACGGGCAAGCGGTTTGCCGAGTCGCGCGAACTCGGTGCCGATGCCGGAAAGTTGCGAGCCACACTCGAGGCGTACAGCGAGGGGTACCTGCGGTTCGTGCTTGCGGTCACGGTTGGCGGCGCGTTGTTGAGCTACTGCATGTGGGCATTCGAGACAAAAGAGCTGTCCGGCACCGACCTGCCGTACTACGAGTTGTCGATCGTGCCGATCATCGCCGCGTTCCTGCGGTACGCACTCGTCCTCGAAAACGGTCACGGGGCGGCACCTGAAGACGTGTTCGCGTCGGATCGGGTGTTGCAAGTTCTTGGCCTGGTGTGGGTCGTGATCTTCGCTCTGGCGGTATACACGTGAGCGACATGAACGCATCAACAGCTTGGAACGCGGTGGCCGACATCGAGGGGTGGATGACGCGCGGCCAATCCGACCAGTTGTTCGAAGCAGCCGCAGGTTGCCCCGCCGACGGTCAGATCGTCGAGATCGGGAGCTTTCAGGGTCGCTCCACGGTGGTGCTGGCGTTGGGCGCGCCCGACGGGGCCCGCGTGATCGCGATCGACCCTCATGCCGGCAACGATCGTGGGCCGCAGGAGATCAGTGGGTACGCCGAGGCTGCCAGCGCCGACCACGATGCGTTCAACGCAAACCTCGCATCCGCCGGGATCGCCGAACGAGTCACGCATGTTCGTGACTTCTCCGACAAGGCGCTGCAGGCGGTGTCGGGCGACATCGACGTGTTGTACATCGACGGAGCTCACCGGTACGGGCCCGCTCGGGCCGACATCGCAGCCTGGGGTGATCGCGTTGCGCCGGGCGGCACGATGCTCATCCACGATTCGTTTTCATCCATCGGTGTCACCCTTGCGATTCTGCGTGAACTGGCCTTCGGCTCGAAGTTCAGGTATGTCGGCCGGTCACGGTCACAAACCGTGTACCGCGCCGACCTCAGCGATGGTCGCGTAGCGAACGCCTTCCGGCAGCTCGCTCAGCTTCCGTGGTTCGTCAAGAACGTGCTGCTGAAGGTTGGCCTCACTCTCGGGCTGGGCAAGGCGCTGCGCCGTTTCGGTAGGCAAGTTCCCGACTGGCCCTACTGATGGCTGGGTGTGAACTCGCCGGCTGGGGGAACAACGGTGCCAGCTGGGGCGAGTTGGTGATCGCCGGCGAGCGTGGGCTCCCGGCCGCAATCCTCGGAGCGGGTGAACGCGGGGTGATCATGCGTGGGCTGGGCCGGTCGTACGGCGACCCGGCACAGAACTCGGGCGGACGCACGGTTCGGCTGCAGTCCGACCCAGCGTCGATCACGATCGACTCCATGATCGACTCCGTGAACGACACGAACGAGCAAGCCACGGTCACCTGCGGAGCCGGCGTCAGCGTCGACGAACTGCTGAACGTGATCGTGCCCCAGGGTTACTTCGTGCCAGTCACCGCGGGTACCCGGTTCATCACCATCGGTGGAGCGATCGCCAGCGACATCCACGGCAAGAACCACCATCAAGACGGTTCGTTCGGCAACCACGTGCGCGACATCGAGTTGATGCTGGCCGACGGGTCGATCGTCCACGTCGGCCCAGACGAACAACCGGGCAACGACCACGAGCTGTTCTGGGCCACGGTGGGGGGCATGGGGCTCACCGGTGCCATGGTCGCGGCCACGTTCAGCGTGATCCCGATCGAGTCGAGCTTGATGTCGGTCGAGACGCGCCGCATCGACGATCTCGACGAACTCATGGCACGCATGGCTGCCAGCGACGACGACGTGCGCTACTCGGTTGCCTGGATCGACCTGTTGGCAAAAGGATCCAAGCTCGGTCGCGGCGTGCTCACCAATGGCGAACACGCCGGCGCCGATCAACTCACGTCGAAGCACGCGTCCCGGCCACTCGCGTACTCCGAGAAGGTGTTGGCGACGCTTCCACCCCTCGTTCCCTCGCCCGGCGTCATCAATCGTCTGTCGGTCGCGGCGTTCAACGAGATGTGGTTCCGAAAGGCACCGCGCGAGCGTCACGACGAATTGCAGACCATCGCGGCGTACTTCCACCCGCTCGACATGGTGGGCCGTTGGAACCGCGTGTACGGCCGCCATGGGTTGCTGCAGTATCAGTTCGTGGTGCCGTATGGTGCCGAAGACACGTTGCGCCGCGTCATGGAACGGATCAACTCGGCGGCACTTCCGAGCTTTCTCACCGTGCTGAAGCGGTTCGGCCCGGGTAACGCCGCGCCGCTGAGTTTCCCCACCGCCGGGTGGACTCTCGCCATCGATGTCCCAGCGGCACACCCACAGTTGCCGGCGGTGCTGGTCCAACTCGACTCGATGGTGTTGGAAGCGGGCGGCAGGCACTACTTGGCCAAGGACTTCCACACGAACCCCGAGGCCATTCGTCGCGGGTACCCTCGACTTGCCGAATGGCAAGCGGTGCAACGGAGGGTCGACCCGTTCCACCGTTGGGCCAGCGACCAGAGCCGCCGGCTGGAACTCGTGGGATCGAACCCGAACGCTCAACTGGAGAACCGATGAACAACGCCCTCAAGCAGCCCCAGACCATCGTGGTACTCGGTGGTACCAGTGAGATCGGGAGGGCCATCGCGCACGAATTGCTCAGCCCGTCGACGCGCGCTGTGGTGTTGGCGTGTCGCAACCCCGAAGGCGTCGACACCACCCCGTTCCAACAGGCAGGAGTGGACGTGTCGGTCGTCGCCTTCGATGCGGCGGATACCGTGACCCACCAGCAGTTCGTCGACGATCTCGCCAAGAATGTCGGCGACATCGACGTCGCCATCGCCGCGTTCGGCGTGTTGGGCTCGCAGGACGAGTTCGACGCGAACCCCGCAGCGGCGGTCGCTGCGGCCACCACCAACTACACCGGTGCGGTGAGTATCTGCCTCACGTTGGCGGCGCGAATGCGTGCCCAACGGCACGGCCACATCGTGGTGCTGTCGAGCGTGGCAGGGGAGCGGGCCCGTGCGTCGAACTTCGTGTACGGATCGACCAAGGCGGGCGTCGACGCGTTCGCTCAGGGGCTGGGCGACTCGTTGGCGGGAACCGGCGTGCGCGTCACCGTCGTGCGGCCGGGTTTCGTCCATTCACGCATGACCGAGGGTCTCGCCGCCGCACCGTTCGCCACGCAGCCCGAGGTGGTTGCCGCGCTGACGGTGAAAGGTATGCGCGCGGGCCGTCACACGGTGTGGGCACCGGGCATCCTGCGCTATGTGTTCATGACGTTGCGTCACGTGCCGCGCCCCATCTTCCGGCGGCTGCCACTTGGCTGACGACACGGTTGACGACACGGTTGCCCGGACCGACGACCTGGTGGCGGAACTCATCGAGCAGGGGATTCGGCGTGTGCACGTGCTCGCGTGGCGCGACCTCGACGACATCGACGCTGGTGGCTCGGAGGTTCACGCCGACCACTTCATGCGGCGCTGGGCAGATCGCGGACTCGACGTGCTCCACCGCACCTCGGCAGCGGCGGGTCTCCCGGCAACCGCCACGCGCAACGGCTATACGGTCGTTCGCCGAGGGAGTCGGTACAGCGTGTTTCCGCGGGCGGTCGCGTCCGAGATCACCGGTCGAATGGGCAAGTTCGATGCGCTGGTAGAGATCTGGAACGGGGTGCCGTGGTTGTCGCCGGTGTGGTGTCGCCAGCCGCGATTGATGCTGCTGCATCACGTGCATGGCCCGATGTGGGACCAGTTGTTCCCACCGCCGCTGGCGCGTGTAGGGCGAACGTTGGAAACCCGGATTTCGCCGCCCATCTATCGCCGCGGTCTCACGGTGACACCGAGTGACGCCACTCGCGACGAGTTGATCGAGATCGGCTTTCGTCCCGACCGTGTGGTTGCGTACCCGAACGGGGTCGATGAGTTCTTCGTGCCGGGTTCCGCGAAGACGGCGTACCCGTCGGTGGTGTCGGTCGGCCGGCTCGCCCCGGTGAAGCGATTCGAATTGGTGATCGACGCGGCGATCGAAGCACGTCGCTCGGTGCCCGACCTGCAGGTGACGATCGTCGGCGAGGGTCCGTTGCGGCCCGACTTGCAAGCCCGCATCGACGCCGCGGGAGCTTCGGCTTGGATGACGTTGGCTGGTCACGTGACCCGTGAAGATCTCATTGCCCATTACCAGCGGGCCTGGTTGGTCACGAGCGGCTCGCTGGCGGAAGGGTGGGGCCTCAGTCTCACCGAGGGTGCGGCATGCGGAACCCCCTGTGTGGCAACCGACATTCGGGGGCACCGCAGCAGCGTCGTGGCCGACTCGACAGGTGTGCTGGTGGCACCCGAGATGCTCGGCAGCACACTGGCCGATCTGCTCACCGATCATGCCCACCGCGAAGCGCTGGGTGCCGCTGCCCTGGCTCGGGCCAACACGCTCACCTGGGACGCGTCGGCCCTGGGTATGACCACTGCGCTGCATCGAGTGGTCGCCGAACGCCGGCTGCTGGCAAACGATCGCCGATAGCGTTGCGATCCGTGCGTTCCATCGTCGTGTTGCCTACATATAACGAACGCGACAACCTCGACGACCTGCTGCGTGCCATACGGGGTGCGAACGCCGAGATCCAGGTGCTCGTCGTCGACGACAACAGCCCCGACGGCACCGCAGAATTGGCGCGTTCGCTCGGCGAGGAGTTGGGTGGGATCAGCGTGCTGATGCGCGCCGAGAAGGATGGACTCGGGTCGGCATACCGCGCCGGGTTCAAACAGGTCCTCGCCGAGGGCTACGACGTCATCGTGTCGATGGATGGCGACCTTTCACACGACCCGGCGGTGATTCCCGTGATGCTGGAACGCATCGCTGGGGGCGCATCGGTCGTCATCGGCTCTCGGTACGTCGACGGTGGGGGAGCGCCAGACTGGCCGTACCGCCGCCGGTTCTTGTCGAAATGGGGAAACGCGTACACCCGAACTGTGCTGCGA
>DATKCX010000361.1:0-6754 GCA_035512975.1 Ilumatobacter sp. | reverse complement strand
CCACGGTTGCCGGCATCGCCGTTGCGCAGTTCTTCGTGGTGCTCGCGATCGTGGAGATTCGTGAATTCGTCGCCCGGTCGCGACCAACTCGAGTACCGGTACCGAGCTGATGTCACTCACCACGCCGCGTGGGCCGCTGGGTCCCGATCGAGCAGGCTGGTCTTCGACACAGTTGTCTTCCGTGCCCGACGACATCGCGTACGTCGAGCCTCACCCTCGACGCATCGTTGCGATCCGCGCGGGACTCGTGGTGATCGACACCGAACGGGCGCTCATGGTCCACCGCCCGAACCACCGGCTGGCCTACGCAGGTGCTCTGGGCGGCCGCCGACGAGTGGTACGAGGAAGGGCGGCGCTTGGTCCACTACCCGCCGAATCCGTATCACCGAGTGGACTGCCACCCCACCAAGCGTCGTCTGCGCGTGGAAACGGCCGGCACCACGTTGGTCGACACCGACGACACCACCATCGTGTTCGAGACCACGTTGGAACCGCGACTGTACGTTCATCCGCGGCACGTGCGAACCGACTTGTTGCGTCGAACCGACACCACCAGTTGGTGCAACTACAAAGGTGTCGCCACCTACTGGGCTGCGCACGTTCGAGACACCGTCGTCGACGACATCGCATGGAGCTATGACGCGCCGCTCGCCGAGAGCGCCAGCATCGCGGGCTTCCTGAGCTTCGACCTCACCAACGTCGACGTGTCAGCCGAACTCCCGAACGGTTGGTCCTCCGGAAAGCCCTGAGCCAATAGAGGGCACCCGACGTCGCGTTCTTGCGCGCCATGGCGCGCAGAATCGCGACGCCCGGTCTGGATAGGCAGGGTCGGGACGGCACGGTCGGGACGGCACGGTCGGGATGGGCGGTGGGGGCGGCTTCGTGCTAGAGAAGGCGGCTATGAGCATCGCCGTACCCCGCCTTGCCGAGTCGACTTTCTGGCACCAACCGCTCGATGTCCGAATGGCCGAGACGGCACAGATCCGCGAGCTCGGAGCGGTGCTGCAGGTTGATTCGGTCAGCCCGCTGACCGAGCTTCCCGAGACCTACTACGCGCTCACCCGCTACGCCGAAGTGGTGGAGGTGAGCAAGCGGCCCGCCGAGTTCTGTTCGGGTGAGGGTGCCACGTCGATGTTCGACATGCCCCTCGAGATGCTCGAGTTCTTCGGCGGCTTCATCAACATGGACAACCCGCGCCACGCTCATCAGCGCCGCATCGTCGCTCAAGCGTTCACGCCCACGCAGCTGCAGGGTGTGCTCGAGTCGGTCGAGACCATCTGCACCGAGACCATCGACGCCTTCTGCGAGCACGGTGAGGCCGACCTGGTCGAGGTGCTGTCCCAGCCATTCCCGTTGCTGGTCATCTGCGACATGATGGGCATTCCGCGCAGCGAGTTCGACACCGTGCTGCACGCCACCAACGTCATTCTGAGCGGCGGCGACCCGGAGTACATGGGCGAAGGCGGGATCGGCGCTTTGATCGCGGCGGGCATTCAGCTCGACACGTTGATGAAGGAACTCATCGAAGAGCGACGGCTCAATCCCACCAACGACCTCACGTCGCGGCTTGTCAACCACATGCACGACGAAGACCTGCTCACCCCGGCCGAGATCACGTCGTTCTTCATCCTGCTCGCGGTGGCCGGCAACGACACCACGCGCACGGCGATCAGCCACGGCGTCAACCTGTTGTCGGCCCATCCCGATCAACGGGCGATTTGGCAGGCCGACATCGAGGGGGTGTCGAACACTGCGGTGGAGGAGATCGTGCGTGCCGCGTCACCCGTGACGTTCATGCGGCGCACCGCCACCACCGATGTCCCGCTCGGCGATCACGATTTCCACGCCGGCGACAAGCTCGTCATGTTCTATGGCGCGGCCAACCGCGACCCGCGGGTGTTCGCCGACCCTGAGCGTTTCGACGTTCGCCGCAACCCGAACCCGCACGTCGGCTTCGGCGGGCCCGGCCCGCACTTCTGTCTGGGTGCGCACCTGGCGAAGCGCGAGCTGGCTGTGGTGTTCCGCGAACTGCATCGCCGCCTTCCCGACCTCACGGTGTCGGGCGACGTGGTGCCGCTTCAGTCGGAAGGCGTCCCGCTGGTCACCGGCATCAAGCATCTCCCCGTGACGTTCACCCCGTCAAGAAGGGTCAGAAACCCATTTGACGGGTGATCCGGTGGCGACTGAGTGGGTGCTCACTCAGTCCGATAGTCTGCAGGGGTGGACAGCTCGGAAAGCATCATCACACGCGGCGGTCGGGCCGCGCCGTTGCCAGCGTCTGAGCGTCGCGCGGCCATTGTCGACGCGGTGATTCCGTTGGTGCTGGCCAACGGGGAAATGCCCACCAGCCGCCAGATCGCTGCCGCTGCAGAAGTGTCCGAAGGGACGATCTTCAACGTGTTCGCCGACAAGGCGGACCTGCTGGAGTCGGTGGTGGCGGCGGTGCTCGACCCCACCGCGTTCGAGCAGGTCATCGACGGCATCTCGCGCGAGCAACACTTCGCCGTGCAGCTCGAGGTGGCGATCGCTGAGATCCAACGGCGAGTGGTCGATGTGTGGCGAGTGTTGTCGATCGTGCCCCACGAACCGCTCGAGGCCAAACGTTGGGCGGGCAGCCCGGCGATCGTGTCATTGCTCTCGAACTCCGACGTCGCTCTGAAGTTTCCGCCCGAACAGGCTGCGGAGATGCTGCGGGCCATCACGTTGGCACTCACTCACCCGCTCATGTCCAACGGACCTGTCGCGGCCGCGGCCATCGCCGACTTGTTTCTCCATGGAGTCACCGAATGAATCTCTCTCGGCTGCTCAAGCGGCACCTGCACCCGTATCGGCGAACGATCGAGATCGTCATCTTGTTCCAGGCGTTGCAGACGATCGCGAACCTGATGATCCCCACGCTCAGCGCAGATCTCATCAACGACGGCGTGCTCGTCGGCGACAACGACTTCATCTGGCGCACGGGCGGCATCATGCTGCTGTTCTCGGCGGTGCAAGTGCTCCTTGCCGTCGCCGCCATGTACTTCGGCTCGCGCGTGGCAATGGGATTTGCCCGCGACATTCGCCGAGACCTATTCCATCAGGTGACCGACTTCTCCGCCCGAGAAGTGGGGCACTTCGGTGCGCCGTCGTTGATCACACGAATCACCAACGACGTGCAGCAAGTGCAGATGTTGGTGGTGATGGGCGTGACCATGATGATCGCCGCTCCCATCACCATGGTCGTCGGCACGGTGATGGCCGTGCGCGAGGACGTTGGCCTGTCGATCGTGCTCGCCGTGGCGATCCCCGCCATCGTCGTCTCGCTCGGTGCGATCGTGCTGTCGATGGTGCCGTCGTTCCAGAAGATGCAGATTCGCATCGACCATCTCAACACGGTGCTCCGCGAACAACTCACGGGCATCCGGGTGGTGCGTGCATTCGTGCGTGAACCGCAGGAAACGAAACGTTTCGCCGATGCGAACGAAGACCTCACCGTGGTGGCGCTGCGCGCCGGACGCCTGATGTCGCTGATGTTCCCCACCGTCGGCCTCGTCGTCAACCTGGCGAGCATCGGCGTGTTGTGGGTGGGAGCAGATCGCATCGCATCGGGTGACATCGAAGTCGGATCCCTGATCGCATACCTCAGTTACGCCGTGCAGGTGCTGTTCTCGGTCGTGATGGTGACGTTCATGATCTCCATGATTCCCCGTGCGTCGGTGAGTTCCGACCGCATCATGGAAGTGATCGACACCGACACCACCGTGGTCGCCCCCACCAACCCGGTCACCGCACTCACCGAGCGCGGCACCCTCGAGTTCCGCAACGTCGGCTTTCGGTATCCCGGTGCCGAGCAGCCGGTGCTGGCCAACATCTCGTTCCGCATCGAGCCCGGTCAGACCACGGCGATCATCGGCGCAACCGGGTCGGGCAAGTCGACCCTCGTGAGCTTGGTGTCGCGGCTGATGGACGCAACCGAAGGCACCGTGCTCGTCGACGGCGTCGACGTTCGCCAACTCGATCCTGATCTGTTGTGGGGCAAGATCGGGTACGCCCCACAAAAGTCGTATCTCTTCTCGGGCACGGTCGCCTCCAACTTGCGGTTCGGCAAACCCGACGCCACCGATGCCGAGCTGTGGGAAGCGCTCGACATCGCCCAGGCGAGCGACTTCGTGCAAGCGATGCCCGACGGGCTGAACAGCGAAATCGCGCAGGGAGGAACCAACGTCTCAGGCGGCCAACGTCAGCGCCTGGCAATCGCCCGTGCACTGGTGGTGCGTCCCGAGATCTACGTGTTCGACGACTCGTTCTCGGCGCTCGACCTCACCACCGACGCGCGACTGCGAGCCGCGCTGGCTCCGCACACCACCGAGTCGGCCATGTTGATCGTGGCCCAACGCGTCTCCACGATTCGTCACGCCAACCAAGTCCTGGTGCTCGAGCGCGGCCAACTCGTTGGCGTCGGCACACACGACGAGCTGATCGAGACCTGCCCCACCTACGCGGAGATCGTCCAATCGCAGGACGTGCGGGAGGTGGCAGCATGAGCGACGACACGACGACCGGGGAACTCGGGAGTGACCTCGTGGGTGCCGACGACGAAGACCTGCTGATCGCCCAGGCTGCCGTGGAGGCTCGCCGGGGCGGCGTCGGACACGGAAACAAGATCGGAATGCCGGTCGAGAAGAGCGACAACTTCGTCGCCACGCTGAAGCGACTCGGCGAAATCCTCGGGCGCGAAGCGTGGCTGCTGATGGTCGTGTTCGGCCTCACGCTCGCCAGCGTCGTGTGTGTCGTGGTGGGCCCGCGCCTGTTGGGCAAGGCCACCGATGTGATCGTGAACGGCGTCACCAGCGGTGGCATCGACTTCGGGCAGTTGCATCGCCAACTGGGCTGGGTCGCCGCGTTGTACTTCGCGGCCTGGGCTCTGTCGGCTGCCCAGTCGTGGCTGCTCGCTGGTGTCGTCCAGCGTTCCATGTATGGGCTCCGCGAATCGGTCGAGCACAAGATCAACCGGTTGCCACTCAGCTACATCGATCGGCACTCGCGTGGCGACCTGCTCAGCCGTGTCACCAACGACATCGACAACCTGTCGCAAAGCCTGTCGCAAACGGTCAGCACGATCGTGCAGGGCATTCTCGTCCTGATCGGCGTCGCCATCATGATGTTCCTGGTTTCGCCGCTGCTCGCCTTGGTCGCGCTTGTCATGGTGCCGGTGTCGCTGGGTCTGGTGAAGTACATCGGTGCCAAGGCGCGACCGAGATATCTCTCGCAGTGGCGCTACACCGGTGTGGTCAACGGCCAGGCCGAAGAGGTGTTCACCGGGCACGCGATCGTGAAGAGCTTCGGTCGCCAGCGTCAAGCCGAGGAGAAGTTCGAAGGGGACAACGACCAGCTGTACGAAGCCACGTTCGGCGCGGCGTTCGTGTCGGGTCTCATCCAGCCGCTCACGGTGTTCGTCGGCAACCTCCAGTTCGTGATGATGGCGGTGGTCGGCGGGCTGCGCATCTCGTCGGGCGCGATCACCATTGGCGACATGCAGGCGATGATCCAGTACGTCCGCCAGTTCTCCCAGCCGATGACGCAGCTGGCGTCGATGGCGTCGACGTTCCAGTCGGGCATCGCGTCGCTCGAGCGAGTGCTCGAGTTGCTCGACGCCGAAGAACTGTCCGACGAGCAGGCCGACACCGTCGACCCGCAGCCGGTGCAGGGTCGCATCGCGTTCGACCATGTCTCGTTCTCGTACCTGCCCGATCAGCCGCTCATCAACGACCTCAGCGTTGTTGCCGAGCCGGGGCAGACCATTGCCATCGTCGGCCCCACCGGTGCCGGCAAGACCACCATCGTGAACCTGCTCATGCGGTTCTACGAACTCGACTCCGGTTCGATCTCCATCGACGGCCGCGACATCGCGTCGATGCCGCGAGCAGAACTCCGCAAGAAAATCGGCATGGTGCTGCAAGACACCTGGCTGTTCGGTGGCACCATCCGCGAGAACCTGGCCTACGGCAATCCCGACGCCACCGACGAGCAGATCATCGAAGCGGCGCGAGCCACCTACGTCGACCGGTTCGTGCGCCGTCTGCCCGACGGCTACGACACGGTGATCAACGACGAGGGCGACAACATCTCGGCCGGCGAGAAGCAGCTGATGACGATCGCTCGCGCGTTCCTCGCCGACCCGTCGATCCTCATCCTCGACGAGGCGACCAGCTCGGTCGACACCCGCACCGAAGTGATGATCCAGGAAGCGATGAACGCGCTGCGAGCCAGTCGCACCAGCTTCGTCATCGCTCACCGTTTGTCGACCATCCGCGGCGCCGACGTGATCATGGTGATGGAGTCGGGTCGCATCGTCGAACAAGGCAGTCACGACCAGCTGATCGAGGCGAACGGCGCTTACGCCCGCTTGTACAACGCCCAGTTCGCCGGCCAAGCCACCTGACGAGGCGTTCTCGTCGGCACGACGCACCGACTGACGGCTATTTTGACGTGATGCGGCGACCGTCGAGATTGCTCGTCGTATCGGCGATCCTTGCGGCGATCGCCCCTCTGTCCGGATCGGCTTGCTCGTGCGGTGATCTCGACTGTCGGGGAGCGACCGTTGCAGTCGACCTTGGCTCGCAATCACGAGCTGCTGCCGCACGAATCTGCGTTGAGGCGTACTGCGAAGTCGCCGCGGATGCTGACTCCGACCGGTCCGCCGGATGGGTGGAGTTGCGGTTTGGCGAGATTCCGGTGACGGTGAGAGACGACGAGCACTTCGAGCTCGCGATCA
>DATKCX010000360.1:0-6593 GCA_035512975.1 Ilumatobacter sp. | reverse complement strand
GACATCGGGATCACTGAGATGGAAACCGCCGCAGACAGCGGCCCCGCATCTCGACCCCGAGACACCCCGACACGAGGAACATCCCATGGAACCCATGCACATCTACGCCCTGCTCCACCTGAGGAACGCCGACGAGGACCGCCGCAATCGGCTCAAGCAGTACTTCGTCGCCATGGACCATGCCCGGGCGGTGCGACGCGAACGCGTCCGCCGATTGCGGCGACGGTTCATCGGCCGCAACGCTCAACAGCCGAAGACGGTCGAACTCGCGATCCGATGACCGGGCCCGTCGATCTCGCCCTGAGTGCTCACTGCATCGAGTTGCGTGGCGAGTCGGTGGGCTCTGGACCCGCCACGAGTACAGCACGGGTCTGACCTTCGACCAGGGCCTCATCCGCTCCGATCTCCAGTCGGATCCGCCTGTCGCGTTCTTGCGCGCCATGACGAACAGAAGCGCGACGACGAACAGAAGCGCGACGCCGGGTGAGGTGGGGCTGGTGGGCTAGGTTCCAGAGCGTGCAGTCGAGGCCGGTGACGAGCGACGATTGGGCGGGATGGTCCGACGGTTCCCACGACTCGGCGTACGAGGTCATGGGAGCTCACCCCGTCGGCGACGGAACGTGGGAGTTCCGCGTGTGGGCGCCAAACGCCGCGTCGGTGTCAGTCGTCGGCGACTGGAACCACTGGGACGGTGCCGCCACCACGATGATGCCGAGTGACGTCGGCGTGTGGACTGCCACGTGTGCAGCTGCCGCCGGAATGAGATACAAGTTCCGCATCACCGCAGGCGGTGCCACGTTCGACAAGGCCGACCCGTTCGCATTCCACTGTGAGGAACCGCCCCACACGAGCTCGGTGCTGTGGGACATGAACCACACCTGGCACGACGGTGAGTGGATGGAACGGCGCGGCGAGCTGCAGGCGTTGGACCAACCGATGTCGGTGTACGAAGTTCACCTTGGCAGCTGGGATCGGCGTGAACCGATCACCTACCGATCGATCGCCTCCAAGCTGGTGGCGCACGTGCAAGCGTGCGGCTTCACTCACGTCGAACTGCTACCGGTGATGGAGCATCCGTACTTTGGTTCGTGGGGCTACCAGACCACTGGGTACTTCGCGCCCACCTGCCGCTACGGGTCGCCAGACGACTTCCGCTACCTCGTCGACTACCTCCATCAGCAGGGCATCGGGGTCATTCTCGACTGGGTGCCGAGCCACTTCCCGGAAGACGCATTCGCACTGGCCAAGTTCGACGGCACCCACTTGTTCGAACACGCCGACAAGCGGCTCGGGTTCCACCCTGATTGGAAGAGCCTGATCTTCAACTACGGCCGCAGCGAAGTGCGGTCGTTCCTGGTGAGTTCGGCGAAGTTCTGGGTGGATCAGTTCCACGCCGACGGCATTCGGGTCGACGCCGTGGCGTCGATGCTGTACCTCGACTACAGCCGTGAGGCCGGTGAGTGGTTGCCGAACCGGTATGGAGGTCGCGAGAACCTGGAGGCGGTGCAGTTCTTGCAGCAACTGAACGGGTCGCTCTATCACCATCACCCCGACATCCAGATGATCGCCGAGGAGTCAACGGCGTGGCCAGGAGTCACCAAGCCGGTGCATCACGGCGGTCTCGGATTCGGCATGAAGTGGGACATGGGCTGGATGCACGACACGCTCGAGTACCTCCAACACGAGCCGATCCATCGAGCGCATCACCACCGCGAGATCACGTTCCGTTCGAACTGGGCGTACACCGAGAACTACACGCTTCCGATCAGCCACGACGAGGTCGTCCACGGCAAGGGCTCCCTCGTGGGCAAGATGCCCGGCGACGACTGGCAACGCCACGCCAACCTTCGGCTGTTGCTGGGCTGGCAGTGGGCACAGCCCGGCAAGAAATTGCTGTTCATGGGCGCGGAGGTTGCGCAGTCCACCGAGTGGCACCACGAGAGCGACGTGCCCCGCCATTCAGATGACCCACGCCGCTCGCCGCACGCCGAAGAGACGACGCGCTGGGTCGCGGCGCTCAACGAGCTGTACCGCTCACATGCCGCCTTGCATGCTGGCGACTGCGACCACAGAGGATTCGAGTGGCTCGTCGGCAACGACCATCACGCGAGTGTGTGCGTCTTCCTGCGCCACGACCCACGCGGCGCTGCACCGCCCGTGCTGGTGGTTGCCAACTTCACACCGGTCGTCCGCGACGGGTACGCGATCGGTGTCCCCACCGGTGGCGAGTGGCGCGAGATCTGCAGCAGCGACGACATCGCTTTCGGCGGTAGCGGCGTCACCGATGGCATGCACACGGCTTGGGACGACCCCGTGCACGGTCAGCCTTCCCGGCTCGTCCTACGGTTGCCACCACTCGCCATCACGTTCCTCACGCCCATGTGAACCAACAAAGGATCCAACGAACGATGATCATCACGCATCACTCAGAGGCCAATGTTCTGGCAATGGTTTTGGCCGGCGGCGAAGGCAAGCGTCTCGCCCCGCTCACGCGCGACCGCGCCAAACCCGCCGTTCCATTCGGCGGGCACTACCGACTCATCGACTTCGTACTCTCGAACCTGGTGAACGGTGGGTATCGCCGCATCGTCGTGCTCACCCAGTACAAGAGCCACAGCCTCGACGTGCACCTCTCGCGCACCTGGGCATTGGCACCGTTGCTCGGCAACTACGTGGTCGGGATTCCCGCTCAAATGCGGCGCGGTCCCCACTGGTACTCGGGTTCCGCCGACGCGATCTTCCAGAACCTCAACCTCATCGACGACGAGAAACCCACGCACGTGCTGGTGTTCGGTGCCGACCACATCTACCGAATGGACCCGCGGCCGATGGTGAATCAGCACATCGAATCGGGTGCAGGTCTGACCGTGGCCGCACTGCGCGTCCCCCGATCCGAAGCTCACCAATTCGGGGTGATCGACATCGGCACCGACAACACGGGCGGCACCAAGATCAAGGGGTTTCTCGAGAAGCCGAGTGATCCGCCCGGGCTCCCCGATTCACCAGACGAGACGTTGGTGTCGATGGGTAACTACCTGTTCAACACCGACCTGCTCCGCCAACTCGTCACCGATGATGCCGACGACATCAGCAGCAGCCACGACATGGGAGGCGACATCGTTCCTGCCATGGTCACCGCCGGGGAGGCTCACGTGTACGACTTCTCCACCAACATCGTGCCGGGCGAGACCGATCGCGACCATGCGTATTGGCGTGATGTAGGAACGCTCGACGCGTACTTCGACGCCCACATGGACCTCGTCGCACCGATCCCCGAGTTCAACCTGTACAACTTCGACTGGCCGATCCATTCAGGCGGTCGCTCGTTTCCACCAGCCAAGGTCGCTGCGGATCACGGGCGGCCGGCCTCGGTGGCGAACGCCATGGTGTGCAGCGGTGCGATCGTGTCGGGCGCGGCGGTGTTCCAAGCGATGCTGTCGCCAGGGGTGCGGGTCGACTCCGGAGCGACGATCGAACGAGCTGTGCTGCTCGACGGCGTCACCGTTGGCTCTGGGGCCACACTGCGCAACGTCATCATCGACAAGAACGTGGTGGTGCCCCCCGGCTATCAGATCGGTATCAACCGGGAACACGACCAAGCGCGGTTCGGTGATCGCCCCGGCTGCGACATCACCGAGAGCGGGTTGGTCGTGATCGGCAAAGGTGAACAGCTGAACTGATCGATTCGTTGCAAGCGTCGGCACAGCGCGCCGAGCCGCAATTGTTCGTCAGGGCACTTCGGTCCGGCTAGCGCTCTGACAGCGCCTCGAGGGTTCGGCGACCGCCGTTGTCGCTCGCCGTTGCAGGCACCAGGCAGATGTCGTCGACGCCTGCGGCGCGGTAGTCGGCGATGCGTCGCCGCACGTCGGCGACCGAGCCCACGAGGGCGACCGATTCCGCCAGTTCGCTGGGAACTGCCGAGAGCAGATCGCGCGGGTGCGGTCGGGTGCGCGCAAACGCCACCAACTCACCAAACCCTGCTTGCTCGAACATCTCGGCGTAGCCCGGTGCCGCCAGATACGCGACGAAACCCCGCATCATTTGTTTGATCGCCTCGTCGGGAGGATCGACGGCCACCGCCAGCCATGCGGCGAGCCGCGGCGTTGGTCGTCCGGCGTCGCGAGCGGCGGCCGCGAGGTCGGCCGACAATCGAGCGGCCGCTGGTGCGGTGACCATGTTGAGCAGCATTCGGTCCGCCCACCGCGCCGCCACCCGTACGGCTGCCGGGCCGAACGCGGCCACCGTGAGATGGCCGTCGACCGGCGCGAGACGCAATCGGTAACCCTTGGTGCTGGCCAGATCGCCGGCGACGTCAGCCTTGTGCCCGGACAGCAACGCGCGCGTCGCCTCGGCGTGTTGACCGAGGAATCGGGCGGCCGGATTCCGTGGGCGGCCGTGCCATTCGCCAACGACGACATCACTCGATGTGCCGAGGGCCACCCCAACGCTGCGCCCAGTGAGGTCGGCCACCGACGCGGCGCCCATGGCTACCGTCATCGGTGTGCGAACCGCCACTGCCAACGGCCCGATGTTCAGGCGGATTTGGTTCGTCGACAGCCCGATCGTGGTGGCCAACGCAAACGCGTCGTAGGTGGCCATTTCGCCGACCCAGAGTTCGTCGAAGCCCAGTTCGTCGGCGTTGCGGCCGACCTCGACGTTCTCGGCGGCCGGTCGGTCTTGCCAGAGCGGCACGACCACCGACAGGCCGGTCGCCTGCTCGCGTGTCATCAGCGGCGAACCCTCGACCGGCCGCGCCCGGCAATCGCCTGCAAGATGAGCAGCAAGAGCACTGCGCCGATCACCGCGACGCCGATGGTTCTGAACGAGAACTCATCCACGCCCGACTCGTCGATCAACGACATCAACCAGCCACCGATCACCGCACCGATGACCCCCACGATCATCGTGTAGATGCAGCCGCTGCGGTCGTCCTTGACGATCCATCGGGCAACGCCTCCAGCGAGCAACCCAACGACGATCCAACCAATGATTCCCATGCGAACCAACCTACGCCGCAAGCGTCACGCTTGGGGTCAGACCCCAACCGTCACGCTTCCGCGAGTTGGCGGTAGAGGTCGATGTGTTGCGCGGCGGGGACCTTCCAACTCCAGTCTTTGGTCATGCCGTTCGTGCGCGCCGTGACGCGGCGAGAACGATCGCGCCACAGAGCGACGCCGCGATGCAGCGCATCGGCGAGCGCTGCAGAACTGACCGAGGTCATCACGATGCCGGTACCCGTCGCGGGGTGATCGTCGGCATCGATCACGGTGTCGTGCAGGCCGCCCACATCGGTGACGACGGGCAGCGTGCCGTACGCCATTGCTTGCATTTGTGCGAGGCCGCATGGTTCGAATCTGCTGGGCATGACGAACAGGTCGGCACCCGCGAAGATCTGATGGGCGAGTTCACCGTCGTATCCGTCGACGAAGGCCACCCTGTCGGGCCAGGTGGCCGCAGCACCGCGGAGCGCGTCGGCGAGCCATCGGTCGCCCGAACCCAACACCACCACTCGCGCCCGAAGGTGCTCGACGAACGGCAGGCACTCCACCAGCAGATCGATGCCCTTTTGATCGACGAGGCGGGACACCACGCCGATCACTGGCTCGCCGTCGACATCTGGCAGAGCGACCCGTTCGAGCAACACAGAGCGACACGCCTTCTTTCCCCGGGCCACGGTGCCCACGTGATACCTCGATGCGATGAGGCGGTCGGTGGCCGGGTTCCACTGGGCCACGTCGATGCCGTTGAGGATGCCCACCAGGGCGTCGCCACGTGCTGCGAGTTCCTGTTCGTGACCCTGCCCCTCAGCTGCCGTGACGATCTCACGGGAGTAGGTGGGGCTGACGGCAACGATGGAGTCGGCGAGCCGTATGCCACCGACCAAGGGGTTGCACACGTCGTACCACTGGTACGCCTCGGCATGGTTGCTCAGCTTTCCCAGCCACCACGGACTGCAGATGCCCTGATAGCCAAGCGTGTGAATGGTGAGCATCGATGGCCGCCGTGTCTGCATGAACGCCAGGGTGGGCGCGGTGTGCCAGTCGTTCAGGTGAACGACGTCGGGCGCGGTTGAGTCGGCGATCGCAGCAACCGCAGCCGAGAACGAAAAGAATCTGAGGTCGTTGTCGGGCCAACCGTTGCCGTCGGCGTCGACATACGGGTGCGGCCGCTGAACGCCGGGCACTGCGACGAGGGTGATCGGCCCCACCATCGGGTGCACCCCTCGGCGGGCGGTGGCGGGCGACGCCCATCCCGGCACGTCGAGCACCGTGGTCGTTTCGTCGGCCAGCGGAATCCGTTCGTAGTCGGGCAGGATGAGCTCCAACTCCACGCCATCGGCACGCAGTTGCGCGACCAGCCCGGCGGCCGCTTCGGCCAGCCCGCCCACACGCGCCAGCGGTGCCAACTCAGCCGTGGCGAACAACACCTTCATGGCCTGCCCCCCATCAGCGTGATGGTAGGGGTCTGACCCCTACCGTCACGCGTGTCGGTAGGGGTCTGACCCCTACCGTCATGCTTCACAGGACGCCTCGGAGGCTGGGGTGGCGGGTACCGCCCAAGGGGCGGCGGAGCACGACCACGGCTCGGTCCCC
>DATKCX010000359.1:0-4770 GCA_035512975.1 Ilumatobacter sp. | reverse complement strand
CCCCGCGGCTGCGCTGGCAACCACGGCAAGCTCCATCGCCTGAGCTTCGATCAGCACATTGGACACTCCTTCATCGGTCGAAGCATGCAGCAGAACGTCGGCCTCCCGGTAGAAATCGGCAACCGACTCCCGTGCGACGGTGCCGGCGAAACGGACGACGCCGGCCTCGACGAGACCCAGTTGGTGAGCGGCAAAGCGAATGGCTTCCTCATACGCGCCCTGGCCCACGATCGTGTAGGTCACGGGGAGGCCCGCTCGGTGCAGCCGGGCGACCGCGTCGAGCGCGAACTCGTGACCCTTTTCGACGGCCAGCCGCCCCACCGAGAGGATTCGAAAGATCTCGTCGGGTTCGCGTAGCGGGCGGTCACCGTCGGGAGCGAAGAGCTCGGTTGCCGCGACCGCCGACGGGATCAGCGCGATCGGAACGGAATTGTCGAGCCCCAGATGTCGCAGGTTTTTTCGGGTGTAGTCGCACTCGACATGGTAGAGGTCGGCCATCTTGAACAAGGAGTCATAACCGCCTGGCCATTCGTCAGGCTTGCCCGTGTACTGGAGCGTCGATCGTCCGCTCAGAACCAATTGGCAACCCAAGAACTCTTTGATGTCGGCGACGCGCGGCGCCATCGTGTCGAGCTCGAGATGAAGGATGTCGATCGACTGGCCGACAAATGGCAACCGATCGTACAGACCGCTCCAGAACCCGAGTACGTTGCGATGGCGCCACTTCCAGTTGTGCACGACAAAGCGCACGAACGATCGCGGATGACGCCTGATCGTCGTAGCGAAGCGCATCGTCACGCGTGCCGCCGACCGCGCAGACCACGGGCGGCCCGGTTCGGCGGGCAGGAAATGAACGCGTTCGCGAAGCTCGGGTCGGTCACGGAAGACTTGAAAACGATCCCATTGGCCTTCCCAGCGGCAGAAGACCTGCACATCCATCCCCGCATCGATCAGCCCTACGACTTTGTTGACTGCCCAAGTCTGGGACGTCTTCGGGAATCCGAGTGCGTAGACGCCTACACGAGGCGAGGCACTCATGCTCGTACCTTCGCGTACAGCTCATCGATCTGTCGGTTCTGGCTCTCGATGGAAAATTCGGCGGCGACGCGTTCGCGTGCCGATCGTCCCATCGCGCGCGACTCCGAGGGATCAACGATCAGCCGACGCAGACGGTCCGCGAGTGCGGCGACATCGCGGCTCGGCACAACGAAGCCGTTGTCGCCATCGCGCACGAGCTCCGTGTACCCGCAACCGAACACGTCGGCGGTCACCATCGCCAACCCATGCGCCATGGCTTGTACCGAATGGCGCGTGACGTCCTCCTCGAGCGCCGAGGTCACATAGATCTGAGCGGTGTCGAGTAGGTCGGCCATACTGTCGGTTGTCAGCGGACCGAGCCATTTCACGTTCTCGCTCAATCCAAGGACGCTTGCCGTGTACTTCCCGTACGCGCGCAGAGGGCCTCCGCCCGCAATCCGCGCTTCGAAGGCGATGCCGTCGTCTCGAAGTCGAGCCAGCGCCAGCAGCAGATACTCGAGACCCGCCGGATACCGCAGCGGTGCGATCATCGCGATCACCGGTAGCTCCGCCGGTGAGGCATCGACTGACTCCCGCGCGATGGCGACCCCGGGCCGGACGATGCGAATTTTGTCGCTCGTTGCGGAAAGGGCGTCATGCGTCCGCCGTGCGAGGCCGTTCGATGCGCATTGGATCGCCCGCACGTCGCGCAGTTGCTCGATCGTGGCCTGGCGCTTGTGATCGCTGGCCACTTCGAGCGCCCTGACGTCGTTGGCGCGGAAGGTGACGACCGATGGAAGGCCGAGCAACGACCCCAGCTTCGGATAGCGAGCCGCCATCGCGGGGGACTCGAAGTGCACGACATCGGCGGGAAACGCCAGGAACTGCGTGTACTTCAGCAGGTTCGAGCGAAGAGCTGAGCGGCCTCCTGCGCGACACCGGCGAGCGAATCGCCACGTCCCGAACGGGGAACGGACCATCGATCGTGCGATGGCGATCACCGCGCGCGCGAGCATGGTGGCGAGCGGACGCACACCGCTCGAGTCAAGCGGCGCGAGAGACCGCACGGTGAGGTTCGCGCGCGGCGTCGCATCTTGCCGATAGATCGTCTGAGTGTTACCTCGTTTGCCGGCCGCCACGGTGACGTGGTAGCCCGCGTGTACCAGCGCTGATCCTTGCTCGACGACGAAGACATCCGACGCCCCGGGGAACTCCTCGACAACGGCGAGAATATTCATTCTGTTCATCCGAGCGCCGCGTCACGAACGCAACGGCGACACGAGCTGACGAACGTCGACGCCACAGCCGCTGCGAGCCGACTCGATCGATGCGAATACTGCGGCCGCAGTCGCGATGTTGTCGTCGAGTGACGCGTCGGCCTCGACACCACCGTCGAGCCAGTCGAAGAACTGCTTGATAACCCCAGCGTGACCGGGGAACGGTACAAGGGGCAGCGGGACGTCCTCGGTATAGAGGCCACGGTTGCCCTGCCGGGCGATCGCCACACCCTTGTCGCCGACGACGACGGCACCATCGGCACACTCGAGTCGATAAAGCTCGTCACCCCAGGAATTCTGTTGTGACGCGCCAACCACACTGCCCTCGAAGCAGTAGCGGACGTCGTTTTCGAATCGGCCCATCACGAGCGCACAACACTCCCCGTCGAAGCCAGTGCTCGAGGCCGGTTTCCAGTCCATGGCGTGGACCATTGCGAAGTCCGAGCCGACGAGGTAGCGGGCCTGGTCGAGGTGGTGGGATGCGGCCTCCAACAGCAGCGCGTGCCGCATCTGGTGTCGAAACGGTGCGCCCCAGCTATTGCGGACTCGATAGTCGCTGGCGAACCGGCACATCACGTAGTTCATCGGACCGATCACACCCGAGCCGACAACGGACATGGCCGCCTGGATGTGCCGCGCGTAGCGGTAGTTCTGGACGACCTGCATCTTCACGCCCGCGCTGCGCACCGCCTTATAGGTGGCAACGCAGTCCTCCCACGTGTCGGCCATTGGCTTTTCACACAGCACATCGAGGCCGCACGCGACGGCACCTTCGACGGCCTCGTGGTGAAAGGCCGGCGGCACGACGACGAAGCAGGCATCGACGCCTTCGAGATTGCCGTCCTGTACGGCACGGAACGCCGCCTCGATCGAATCAAACCTCCGCTCGATCGGCACTCCGAGGAGGTCGCCCTGTTGTTTCAGCGGCATGGGCAAGACATCCACGAGGGCATCGATCGAACAGCGCGCATCGAAACGCGGGAGATACTTACGTATCCACTTCTCGCCCATGCCACCCGCACCGATCATCAGCACCGAGTGACGAGGCTGTGGACCCTCGTCGACTCCCCTACCACGCTGAACAACGCGTCGTTTGACCGTTCGCAATGTTGCGCGGACCGGCTTTTTGACATCGGCAACGAAGTTGCGCACCGTGGTTGGACGACCCGCGAGCTTGGCGACGACCGGAGCAAACATGTCAGCGTTGGCGAAAGAGAAGTAGTTGATCCCGAAGACCTCACGCAGTTCCGTGAGCGACTCGCACACCTCATTCACCGAACCGGCGAGCACAACGGGCAAGGCCTTGACCTCGCGCTCGGTCAGTCCGAACTCGCGCGCAAGGCGCTGCGTCAGTTCGTCAGCAGCCGGTTTTCCGACGGCGCCCCACAGGACACTCAGGTGCAACTCGATCTGACTGAAGCGCGTGCCCGCCGCCTCGCGGACCCATTCGAGGCGTTCCGCGAACGCTGCGGGGCGAGCGCTCGCGATGGCCGCGGGGCCCATTCCCCCCGGGGGGAGGCGGGGGCTCAAGCTCACGATGTCGGCTTCGGCGCCCGCGACCGTCAGGACGCGCTTGCCGCCACCACCGATGCAAATCGGGGGCCACGGCGGTGAGAACGGGCGAGGGGAACCTACGGCGCCGGCGACGTGGAAATGCTCACCTTCGAAGTTCGCCACGCCATCGCGCCAATACATCTTCATGATCTTGAGCGCCTCGTGCATGCGCTCGATGCGCGCGCCCGCAGAATCGAGCGTGATGCCTGTGGCCTCGTAGTCGGCTGCGCTGTAACCAGCCCCTAGGCCGAACTCGAGACGGCCCTGCGAAACGACGTCGAGCGTGGCGATCTCTTGCGCCAACACGACAGGGTTACGAAAGTCGTTGTTCAGGACATTCGTAGCAACCCGCAATGTCTTCGTCGCATCTGCGGCGGCCGTGAGGCTGACCAGGGGGCCCCACTGATTGCGAATGTGATCGCCGAGGAACAGCGTCGAATATCCGAGATCCTCGGCCTTGCGGGTGCGCTGACGCCAATCCTCGATCGACCGTGCGTTCTTCATCGTCACACCAAAGCGAAACGGCCGCGTGCGGTGGGCCGGCGGCGGTGGCTGACTCGGGAGTTGCGACGTCATCTGTTCATGTTCCTACGGCGAGCAGCGCTCGAGATCGGGGCGAAGGCGTCGACAGGGAGTGTGGCGACAACACCATCGCGATGCAGGGTTCATCGAGAATCTATCAAAACCGATGGGGTGACGCTATTGGGAGGCTCCGATCGCCACACACGCGTCCTAGTCGATGACGCCGGCGGGATCTGAGCGCTCTATCCCATGACGGAGTTCACGGGCGTAGCTGTACAGCTCGAAATCGATGCGATTCAGCTCTAACACTCGATCGTAGTTGCGCGCATGTTCGTCGGCATCAAGATGTCGCTGCGAGACATTTCGCGTTGCGACGCGGTCTGGAATGCGAAGTTGGTCG
>DATKCX010000358.1:0-6736 GCA_035512975.1 Ilumatobacter sp. | reverse complement strand
CGTCAGTTCGAGCAGATGGACGTGTACACGCCCAACACCGCCAACGGCATCTCGAACTCGCGCGACAAGCTCCGGGCCATCCAGATTCTGTCGAAACACAACATCGCCATGCCCCGCACGACGTTCGTGCGGAACCGGGCCGATGTGATTCCCGCCATCGAACGAGTGGGCGGCGCTCCCGTCGTGATCAAGCTGCTCGAAGGAACCCAGGGCATCGGGGTGATTCTCGCCCCCGACATGCGCGTGGCCGAAGCGATCATCGAGACGCTGCAGAGCACCAAACAGAACGTGCTCATCCAGGAGTTCGTCGCGGAGAGCAAGGGCCGCGACATTCGCGCGCTCGTCGTGGGCGACCGCGTCGTCGCCGCCATGCGACGCGTTGCTGTCGGCGACGAGTTCCGATCGAATGTGCACCGTGGCGGCTCGGTCGAGGCGGTCAAGCTCAAGCCTGAGTTCGAAGAGACCGCTGTTCGAGCGGCCCAGATCATGGGTCTGCGAGTCGCCGGCGTCGACATGCTCGAGAGCAACGACGGCCCTTCGGTGATGGAAGTCAACTCGTCGCCGGGCCTCGAAGGCATCGAAGCAGCCACCGGCCTCGACGTCGCCGGTGCGATCGTCGACTACATCGCCAACCAGGTCGACTTCCCCGAGATCGACGTACGCCAGCGTCTGACGGTGTCGACGGGATACGGCGTCGCAGAACTCGTGGTGCACGACGGCGCGGAGATCGTCGGCAAGACGATTGCGGAAGCGGGGCTACGAGACAAAGACATCACCGTGCTCACCGTTCACCGCGGCACATCGGTGATTCCCAACCCCCGAACCAACCGCCATCTCGAAGCTGGTGATCGGCTGTTGTGCTTCGGCAAGCTCGAGGAAATGCGATCGATGATCCCCAGCCGCCGCAAGCGCCGCCAGCGCATCAAGAAGCTCCCACCCGACGCAATCCCAGAATCCTAGGCTCGGCCACCTACTCTGGCCCGATGTCGGCGCCACGCCTGAACTGGATTCCAGACCGCCCGGTCGATGCGGCGTGTGCGCTGTGTGGGAACACCGATCGCAACGTGGCGTTCCTCGAAGCCGAACACAGCGAGATCCCTGGGCTGATGTGCGTGGCCGCCCGGTGCGGTGCTTGCGAGAGCGTCTGGTTTCCCGACTTCGATCAGTTCGCGACCAACTATCCCGAAGATCTCGGTTTCCTCGAGGAGCCCGACTTTCACCTGCTCGTCCGGCACTACATCGAACTGACCAATGGACTCGACTGGAAGATCCAGTTGCTCGAGCGGCTGCCGTTCGAACGCTTCGGCTCGGTGCTGGAGATCGGTTGCAACGTGGGGGCTGCGTTGGATTACTGCCGACGCGTGTGGGACGTCGACGTGATCGGTCTCGAGCCGAGCATCTACGGCAGGGCGGGCAAACAGGCCCTCGAGCTTCCCATCCTGCACACGTACATGGCCGAAGCAGCCGAGTTGGCCGGGCGATCGTTCGACCTGGTCTACGCGACCGAGGTGATCGAGCACGTGCCCGACCCCGTGCAGTTCTTGCGGGAGATCAGATCGTTCGTCGCCCCAGGCGGATGCGCGTTGCTCACCACCCCGGCCGCTTCGAAAGTTGCACCAGAGGCACCGGTCGAAGCGCTGTACCCGTCGCTGTCCCCCGGCGCTCACCGGTTCCTCTTCTCCGAACAGCGGCTCCGCAACATCGCCAAGCAAGCCGGGTTCAGTTGGGCACACGTCGAGTCTCCTGGCTTCACCACGAACGCCGTGCTGGCCGACGAACCGCTGGACGTCGGTGAACCGGTGGAGTTCCACCCGCGTCTGCAGGTGTACTACGCAGCGCGTGCAGCGAACCCGTCGGGGTCGGAACGCGCCCGTCTCGTCGACCAGATGCTCGCGATCACCACGTCGATGAATGTCGGGATGTCGATCGCACCCGACACGATCGCAGCTGTCGATCTTGCGCTTGGCCGTCTGTTCGGCATCGATCTGAGCGACCTGTCCAAACTCCCGCAACTGGTGCAGCGACTCTGCATGACCGAGACAATTTTCGACGTCGGAGACACGATGCCGTTCTGCCTACCCGCCTACGTGTTCTGGCGCGGCCACCTCGAAGGCCTCACCGACAACGAGCGCATCGAGTGTTGGGAAGCGGCCGGCGCGCTCGCGGCCCACGGCATGGCAACCAACCCGGTCAACATGTTCGTCAACATCAACGTGCTGCGCATGGCCCACGACATGCTCACCGACGCTCCTCCCGGCCGGCTGCGGAATCGGTTGTTGCACGAGATCGCCGCCAACCCCGGTCTCGCACCCGACGAATTCACGTTCGTCACCGCTCCGCCGGAACCGCCTGCCGCTCCGCCGGTCGCGCTGACTCGTGGAGTCGCGGTGTACCGCAACGCCCGGAGGCAGTTCCTCGCTGCGCTTCCTGCCGGAATCCGGTCAGGGCTGGCTCGTTTCCGCGATCGCGTCACCCGCACCGCGACTCCTCCATGAGTTGAAGCTTGCACTCGCTCAGCGAGCGACGCCGTCGGCGATGGCGGCGGCTTCCACCGCTGCCGCTACTGCGACCGACACCGAACGATCGAACACCGACGGCATGATGTAGGTCTCGCTGAGCAGATCGTCGGTGACCGACCTGGCAATCGCCGTTGCGGCGGCTCGCTTCATGCCTTCGGTGATGTCGGTGGCACGGGCGTCGAGGGCACCCCGAAAGATGCCGGGGAACGCCAATACGTTGTTGATCTGGTTCGGGTAGTCGCTCCGCCCGGTGCCCATCACTCGGACCAACCCGTCCACCAAGTCAGGCCGGATCTCTGGATCAGGGTTCGCCATGGCGAAGACCACCGGATCGACGGCCATCGACTTGACGTGATCAACGCTGAGCACGTTGCCCGCCGAGACGCCGATGAACACGTCGGCACCGCGCATCGCCACCGAGAGATCTCCCCGGCGGTTCTCGCGATTGGTGTGCTCGGCGAACCATTGGCGCCAGCGATCGAACTCTTCGCGACCGTCCCACACCACACCGTTGATGTCGACGCCAACGAGGTTGCCCACCCCCGCGACCATGAGCATTTTCCCGATCGCGACCCCTGCGGCACCCACGCCGCTCAGCACGACTTCGAGGTCACCCATCTTCTTGCCCGTGATTCGCAGTGCGTTCTCGAGCGCTGCCAGTGTGACGACAGCGGTGCCGTGTTGGTCGTCGTGGAACACCGGGATGTCGAGGCGTTCTTTGAGTGCTTCCTCGACATAGAACGCGTTGGGCGCGGCGATGTCTTCCAAGTTGATGCCACCGAACGTCGGGGCGATGCGCACGACCGTGTCGATGATCTCGTCGGCCGACGACACGTCGAGACAGATGGGGAACGCGTCGACACCGCCGAACTCCTTGAACAAGAGTGCCTTGCCTTCCATCACTGGCAAGGCGGCCTTCGGGCCGATGTTGCCCAAACCGAGCACGGCCGTTCCGTCGGTGACGATGGCGACGGTGTTCTTGCGGATCGTGTACTCATCGGCTTCGCGTGGATCTGCTGCGATCGCCTTGCACACCCGGGCAACACCTGGGGTGTACGCCATGGAGAGATCGTCGATGTCGCCGACAGCGCACAGCGAGCGAACCTCGACCTTGCCACCCTCGTGCATTCGGAACGTGCGGTCGTGCCAGCTGTTCAGGGTGATGCCAGGCGTCGCTTCGATCGCGGCGACCACTTCGGCTTGATGCTCCACGCTTTTGCAGTTCACCACGATCGATCGTTCGACGATCGGCCCCTTGGCCACGAATCCCTCGACGGCGAAGATGTTCCCGCCGGCATCGCCGATGTTGAGTGCGAGCCGCCCCAGTACGCCAGGGCTGTTGTCGAGCGTGACTGCGATGGAGATCGAGTATTGGGTGGCTGGTGGCGGACCGGCGTCGATCATTGGGGAGACGCTAGCGGTCGGACTGTGAGCGATACCGATCCCGTATCTCACGCATACCGATCACACTGAATTCCTGGGCGGCCAGCCATTCGTTCCATGCCTCGGTTCGGAAGAGTTCGTATTCCTCGACCCGCACGTGATGACTGCCCGGTTCGATCACCTCGACCTCTCCCGGCCCGGGTGCGCACGGATGGAACGCGCAATACACCAGGCCAGACGGGTCTGAGTACAGCAGTGACTCATAGTCGACCGCCTCGCCGCGCGGGCGACCGAAGTTGGTTTCCAGACACCGTCCGAACAACGGCATGCCCGCAGCGCTGGCGGCCTCGGTGAACGCGCTGAACGACTCTTCGGTGGCTCCGAGGATGTGCGGGCCCGGGTCGTACGCGGCGAACGTGGAGGTGAGCAGCACCGGCAGGTCGTAGTCGACACCGACCGCCACGTACCGATCACAGAACTCCGGTGCCATCGCCGAACCCATGTGAGCGTCGAGGTGGGTCACGTCGATACCAGCCGCCAGTGCTCGGTCGATCTGAGCGCGCCACTCGGTTTCCACGGCGTCTGGTGCGGCGTTGCGCTGGACGTCGGCAACCGTGGCCCAGAAGAACCCGTGCTCATCGGTGAGCCCTGCTGCCTTCGACGGTTGGCTGACAGGGCCCCAGCGATACCCCTGCTGCTCGCTGTTGAGGGTGAGGTGAACACCCAGATCGAGCATCGGGTCATCAGCCGCGATCTGCGCCATTTCCGAGAACCACGGGCACGGCACCATCACCGAGCCGGCGCTGATCGACCCGAGCTTCGACAGTTCGACGAACGCTGCGTTGGCACCGTGGCACATGCCGACGTCGTCGGCATGAATGACGATTTCCTGCTGTTCCCCCATCGCCAGAGGCTAGATCATGTCGTAATGTCCTGACAATGAAGCTCAACCACCTGCCTCCCACCAGCTCGGCTGCCGAGGTGGCAGCTCATTTGCGCACGTGGGGCTATGCGATCGTCGACGACCTGGCCGACTCGGCAACGATGGACCAACTCGATGCCGAATCGCATCCGTACATCGAGGCGTCCAACGTTGGGCGCGACGAGTACGACGGCCGCCACACCCGGCGCACCGGCATGCTCATCGCTCGGTGCCCCACCGCACGCAAGCTCGTCATGGATCCGCTGGTGGTCGGCGCGGTGCGAACGTTTCTCGACCATGTCACCTCGGTCCAACTGCACCTCACACAGATCATCTCGATCGCTCCTGGCGAAACGGCTCAAAAGGTTCACCGCGATCAGATGGCGTTCGACTTCTTCCCGTTTCCGGCCGACTATCACGTGCAGTGCAACACGATGTGGGCGCTCACCGATTTCACCGCAGAGAACGGCGGAACCTTCGTGATCCCTGGCAGTTCAAGCGTGAGCGATTCGGAAGGGCTCGCCATGCCGGGCACACAGGTCGAGATGAGGCGCGGCAGCGTGCTGTTCTACGACGGCAAGGTGTTCCACGGTGGCAGTGGCAACACGAGCGATGGCTACCGCAAGGGCGTCAACATCACCTACTCGGTCGGTTGGGTGCGACAGGAGGAGAACCAGTACCTCGCGTGCCCGCCCGACATCGCACGCGAACTCGACGACGACCTGCTGAAGATGATGGGGTACCAGGAAGGGGCTTTCGCGCTCGGGTACGTCGGCGATCAACTCGACCCGCTGGCATTCCTACGAGGTCAACAGCGTCCGAAGCAGGTCATCGGGGAGATCGAGCAGCGTTCCGACGATCATCGGCGCTTCGTCGAAGAACTCTCGTAGGGCTCGCTCACGAGGCGGCGGGGCGCGGTTCGAGACCCGCTGCCACGTAACAGGCGTCGATGATCGCCATGTTGCGCACGCCGTCTTCCATCGTGCTGGGGAATGGCGAGCCCTCGTTGATCGCGTCACGGAACGCGACGAGTTGATGCATGTACGTCGACGAGTTCGACACCTCGTGCAGCGCCGTGCCGTCGTCGGTCGTGACCTTGATCGACGCGCCACCCTGCGGGGCGAGCGGGTTCACCACCACCATTTCACCTGCGCTACCGCGGACCACCAGTCGAGCATCGACCTTGTCACCGTTGGCGATCATCGAGGAGTGGATGAATCCCGACAAGCCCGACGGCCACACCAGTTCGGCACCGAGTGAGCCATCGATTCCAGGAACCGGGCTGACCGTAGTGGCAGAGACCACGGTGGGAAGTTCGGTGGGGTCAGCCGATGCTGCCCATCTGGCCCATTGGATCGAATAGCAACCCAAGTCCATCGTTGCTCCTCCACCCAGCGGAAGATCCCAACGGATGTCGGTTTGAGGAATCGCTCCCACGGGGATGTCGAAGATCGACTCGATTCGTTGCAGCTGGCCGAGCACCCCGGAATCGACGATGTCGCGGATCTGTTGTGCGCAGGGGTGGTAGCGCCAATGAAAGGCCTCCATCACCACGACGTGTGGCGCGGCCGCTGCAGCGTCGGCGATGAGTTGTGCGTCGGCAGCGTTCGATGCGAGCGGCTTTTCGACCAGGAGGTGTTTGCCAGCGGCGATCGTGGCGATCGACCATTCCCGGTGCAACGCTGCGGGCGTGCCGATGTAGATCGCATCGATGTCGGCGTCGGCCAGCAACTCCTCGTACGAGCCGTACGCCTTCTCGATCCCCCACTCGTCAGCGGTCGCCCGTGCACGGCCGAGATCGCGGGCCCCGATCGCGGTGACCTCGACGCCGTCGACGTCGGGCAGTGGGTCGATGATCGCCGACTTGGCGATGCGGGAGGCGGCGAGCAGTCCGAGGCGGATGGTCATGGCC
>DATKCX010000357.1:0-3290 GCA_035512975.1 Ilumatobacter sp. | reverse complement strand
GTCGTTGAGCAGCAAGAGAATCTCGCGGATCATCGCCGGTGCTTCCACGATCATCAATCGTCAGTGAGGTTCGTCGCCGGGCTCGGAGTAGTCGGGGTGGGAGTGCGGGAGAATCGAGTCGAACCCGATGTCAGCCGACATCAGCCATCTTCTAGCGTGTTCGTCGCTTGGAGCGCTGCACAGCACGCGAGATGTGCCATCAGCGCCGGTGGTGAGCGATTCGACCGAGACCTCCGGAAATCGCAACGTCAGTGCTCCGACAGCGGTGCGCCACAGTTCGGGGGTACAGCGGCGCGTGATGATCAGGTAGCGGGGCACGGTGACGATCTCCACGACGATGATCTCCAAGACACGTGTGAATCGTGGCGTTCGAGCGTCAGCGGTACGTCAACGATCAGGACTCGCGTAGATGGGTCGGCTTGCCGATTGGCCCACCCTCTCGGGCAGCAACAGCGGTGGGTGTAGCTTCGCCGCAGTGCCACGTCCGTTTCGCTCTGAGCCGCCGTCGCCGTCGGTGGGATTCCTCGAGCGTGCGCGCCTGGTCAGCACCGTGGCTCGTCGCTGGGATGTTCGTGTCGTGTCCGTCGTGGCAGGTCCGGGTTTCGGCAAGACGTCGCTCCTTGCGACAGAGTGGCATCGCGACGTGCCGCCCAACGCGACTCAGGCGTGGCTGGCTTGCGAACCGGCTGACGAGTCGGCGGCAGAGCTCTGCACCAGCGTCGCCAGCGCGTTGGATCTTCCAGCGACACTCGACCTGCGGGCCATCCTCGATGACCTGTGGTCTCGAACCCCGTCGCAGGTCTGCATGGTGTTCGACGATGTTCACGAGATCGCAGCGGGTTCGCCAGGTGCTGAGTGGCTGTCGACCTTCGTGGCCAACATGTCATCGAACGTCCATGTGGTGCTGGCGTCGCGGGACACACTTCCGGTACCGCTCGCCCGACTCACCGCAACCGGCGATGTGGTGAGAGTGGTCGAGTCGGATCTCGTGTTCTCCGACGAGGAGGTCACCGAGTTTGCAATCCGCCGCGGCGTTTCGAAGTCACTGCTCGACGAGGCTGGTGGCTGGCCCGCGCTCGTGGAACTCACCGCGACGACCGGTGGCAGCGTGCCGCTCGAGTTCCTCTGGGAGGAGGTGCTCCACCGCATGGGAGACGCTCAGAGCGGTTTGTTCGCTCGGTTTGGCTTGTGTGGAGGAGGCGACGACGAGATCGCCAGCGCATTGGCCGGACACGAGACTTCGATCGATGCGCTGGTTCGTCGCGTGCCGCTGGTGAGCCGAACGTCGGATGGGTGGGCCGCAGTGCACCCGCTCTGGCAACCAGCGCTTCGCCGACTCGTGTCGCCGAGTGAGACGCGCCGGTCCCAGGTGAGCGCGGCCTCGGTGCATCGTCGACGAGGACGCTTTTCGTCGGCAATGCATCTCTTCGCCGAGGCCGAAGCCTGGGACGAGTTGTTCGAAGTCATCGCAGAAGCCGAGCATCGATCGGTCAACGCGCTGACGTTGGTTGCATCGCACGGACGCGAAGCGGTGCCCATGCCGCACGAGTTCGGCCGCTGGTATCGGCTACTTCCGCCAGCACGGCGGGATGAGCCCGGAGCCTTGCTGGCCCGAGCAATCGAACTCCAGGCGCGAGATCCCGTATCAGCTGCCGACGTGTTCCGGCGTGCGGCCGCAGGTTTCCGAAGCGTCGGCGACGCAAACGGGGAGCTGGCGGCGATCTCTCGCGAAGGGGTGATCCACTGGTGGAGCAACGACATGGAGTCGTTGATGGTGCTGTACGGCCGCGTCGTCGAGCTGTTGGCGGACGGTGCCGAGCGGGCGGAAACGCTGGCTGCGGTCGGTCTTGCCGCGGTCGCCCACCTGGGCGGTGACTCGGCTGGGGTGTTGGCGGCGTTGGCGAACGTCGAAGCCACCCGCGCCGATCGCGGCTGGCTGCCGACGGTGTTCTGGCTGCGCAGCGTCGCATACCGCCGCGAGGGTGAACTCGCCAAGGCACATCGAGAACTCGATCGAGTCGAGGTCGGCCTCGGGCTCTCGGATCCGCAAATGCACATTGCGCGGCTTCGCATCGCATGGCTCGATGGCGATGTCGATCGAGTTGCCGAGCACCTACGTGGGCACTACGACAGGGTCGCCGCAACAGAAGACGACTTCCTCGTGCGCGAGGCCGCTCTGGAAGCTGCGGCCCGAGTGGCGTGGCTTGGCGATGTCGATGGGGCGCGATCGCTGCTCGACCGAGCACCATCGGTCGATGGGCTCCCGAACCCCCTCGCATCGGTGTTGGCGGCGATTGCACGCGCGGCCATTGCGATCGAGGAAGGCGATGAGGGGCTGGCGTCGCAGGCACTTCGTGAGGTGGCCGCATCAGGCCCAGCGGCGTTGGGAACTCCCGGAGGGTGGTACTGGCGCGACAGGGCGACGATGGTGATGTTGCGGGTGTTGGTACCTGACGTCATCTCCGCATGGGAGGCAGAGCCGTTGAACGGCTCCCACGCGGTGGCTCGCCGGCTGGCGGCGGCGTTCGCCGCCGTTCGGGCGAACGATCACAAGTTGCTGACCGAGTTCGAGTGGCCGTCGTCTGGTGTGGTCCGCGCCCACCTGCCGAGACGCTGGGTCGGCGAACTCGTGGCAGCGGTTGGGGCCGCCGGGAACGCGCCTCCAGAAGACCTGATGGCAAACCCAGAGCCGTCGAACTCGCGGTTGCTGAACTCGTCGGGCCTCGATCCGGTGCCTGTGCTCTCGGTGTCGGTGCTCGGCCCGTTGTCGATACAACTCGGCGGCAACGACATCGTCTCGCCGCTGCTACGGCGAGCGAGAGTTCGCGAACTGCTGACGTACCTCGCGGTCTCCCGGCGCTCGCGACGAGAAGTCATCTCCGATGACCTGTGGCCCGACGCAGACGACCCAGGGCACAACCTGCGAGTCACCTTGAACTACCTCAATCAGATGCTCGATCCACAGCGAACATCGGGTCAAACATCGCGGTACGTGCTCGCGACGAAGGATTGGTTGTCGCTCGTGTCCGAAGGGTCGATCACCGTCGACTTCTGGCAGCTGGAGCACCACCTCGATCGTGCCGAAGAGGCCGAGCGTGCAACCGACGTCAATCTGGCGTTGCATCACTACGCCGCTGCGCTTCCCCTCTGGCGAGGCGAGGCCATGTGCGACGTTTCGTACTCGGCTTGGGCGGATCCAGTCCGCACGGCCATTCGTTCTCGATACGTCGCCGCAGCGCTGCGGGCGGGCGAGCTCTGGCTCGGAGCAGGCAGCTTCGCGGAATCCGGTC
>DATKCX010000356.1:0-10807 GCA_035512975.1 Ilumatobacter sp. | reverse complement strand
GCCCTGGTTGCCATGTTTCCCGCTCTGGTCGCTGTCACCGGGATGGCGGCAGCACGCGAGCTCGTTGCGTTGACCGCGTTGGTCGGCATGCACGTGCCCGGGCTGCACTCGATGTTCTCGTCGCTGTCGGTCGAGTTCGGCGGCAACGGCAGCATCACCGGAAGCCCTGATGACCTCGCGTACGAGGTCACCTTGGTCGATCGGCGGTTCTCGCGTGCGACGATCGCCGTCACCGCGAGTTCGCTCACGGGCACGGTCGTCGCCTTCGTCAGGCCCTCCCCCGTGGAACAGCACGTCGATACCGGTGCAGTGAACAACGGCGAGTTCGCGGGACATCGCTGGCTGATCGTGGGAGGGTCTCGCGGTTTGGGAGCGGCCGCCGTGCGGCTCCTCACCGCTGGCGGTGCCGAGGTGCGCTTCACCTATCACCGTGGCGCCGACGATGCGGCAGCGATCCACGCCGGCACGGGTGCCGCTGCAGCCCGTCTCGACGTGTTCAACCAAGCCCTTCCCGACTCGTTGCTTGCGGCGCTGGGACCCGACTGGGCACCGACTCATCTGGGGTGGTTCGCTTCACCGCCGATCTTCGTCGGCGCTCGCGGTACGTACTCCAAGCCGCTGTTCGACCGCTTCCGCAGCGCGTATGTCGATGCCTTCAGCACCGCGATCGAGCACCTGGTACCACGTGGTCTCATGGCGGCGTTGTGGCCTTCGTCGGAGGCCGTGGACACCGACGTGCCGGGTCTCGCCGAGTATGCCGACGCGAAGCGTCTGGGCGAGTTGCGCTGCCGAGAACTCGAGCGCTCATATCCACCTCTGCACATTGCGGCGCCACGACTGCCGCGCTTGCTCACCGATCAGAGCACATCGTTCGTGCCCGTGGAGTTCGGCGACACGGCGATCGAGATCCTGGCCGCGCTCCGGGCGACCCTCCGAGAGCGCTGACAGCACCGTGGATAGGCTGCGGGCGTGTCTGATTCGCTCATCGCCCTGTTTGCCGACGGCCTCGGTGTGTCGGCTGATTCGTTGTCTGACGACACCTCGCCCGACAACACGCCGCAATGGGACAGCCTGGCCGCGATGACGTTGGTGTCGCTGATCGAGGACCAGTACGACGTCGAACTCTCCACCCGCGAGATCATGAAAATGCAGACCGTCGGGCTCGCCCGCGCGGTGCTCACCGGCAAGGGCGTCGTCGGGCTCTGACCGATCGGCTCACCATGACCGATCGTTCGGCCAGAACTGCCGCTCGCGCCCAGATCGCGCGTTGGCGCGAACTCAACGCAGCGCCCGCTGCACCGCAAGGTCGGGCCGTGCTGATCGTGGCGTCGTACACGGCGAATCCCCTTGAAGCAGCGGTTGGGGTGGGCCTAGCAAACGCCGACCCACACACGCCGGTGGTGTCGTTCGCCGACTACAACCAGGTGTTCCAAGTGTGCCTCGATCCGGCCCACCACGGGGCCGACCGAGCCGACGACATCGTGGTGCTGTGGAGAATCGAGGACGTGTTCGAGCGCGACTTCCACGCATGGGCAAATCTCGACGAAGCGGCGTTCGGTCGGCTGGTCGCGGGTGCCCAGGCGCTCGGCCAAGCCGTGGCAGGACTGGCGGAAAGCGTGTCGGGCACCGTCACCGCAGCCGACGCGCCGGTACCCGTGGGTTTCGGGCTCGATCACCATGACGGCGCTGCGTTCACCGACCTGGTCGTGCTGCAAACGGCGATGAATGCGGCATTCGACGAAGGGCTCGGCGCGGCGTCGAGTGTGGTGGAACGTCTTCGCGTGGCCGCGCTGCACCACGCTCACGGCACGCTCAACGCGTTCGATCGGCGGACGTGGCTGATGTACCGCCAACCCCACGCCGAAGCGTTCACGCAACTGCTGGCTGCGGCTATCGTGTCGTCGCTGACCGGTCGCGTTCGGGTGCCTCCGAAAGTCATCGTGCTCGACGCCGACGACACGTTGTGGTCGGGCATCGCCGCCAACGACGGCGTCGGCAACCTGAAGTGCAGCGACGCCTTCCCGGGTAGTGCGCACCGCGAGTTCCAGATGGCAGTCCGCCGATTGCGGAGCCGTGGCGTGCTCTTGGCGGTGGCCAGCAAGAACGACCAGCAGGTCGTCGACCAAGCGTTCGCCGAGGTCGACGGAATGGTGCTCAGCCCGGCCGACATCGCCGGATGGAAGGTGTCGTGGGGCCCGAAACCCCAGGCCATCGCCGAACTGGCCAACGACTTCAACCTGGGCATCGACTCGTTCGTGTTCGTCGACGACAGCGACTACGAGATCGGCGCTGTGCGCACGCAGCTGGCAGGCGTGATTGCGTTGCAGGTGCCAGAAGACATCGAAGCACTACCCGATCTGTTGGCGGAGTCTGGGCTGTTCCGAGCGCTACGCGTCACCGCCGACGACCGAGAGCGCACCGAGCGGATGCTCGCCGAGTCGGGTCGCACCGCAACATCCACGACGATGTCGCATGAGGAGTTCCTCGCATCCCTCGAGCTGCAGGTCACGATCACGGAAGTCGGCGCTTCAGATCTGGGGCGTGTGACGCAGCTGATCAACAAGACGAACCAGTTCAACCTCACGACCATTCGCAGAGACCAAGCCGATGTCGGCGCACTGATCGCACGCGACGATGCAGCGGTCTTCGCGGTCACGGTTGACGACCGCTTCGGCGAGTACGGGCTGGTCGGTGTGGTCATCGCCGTTGCCGATCCTGCCGGCGGGTGGCAACTCGACACGGTGCTCATGAGCTGTCGGGTGCTCGGCCGGGGCGTGGAGACTGCCATGTTGGCTGGAGCGATAGCCGAACTGCGCAATCGCCGCGCCGGCCCGATCACCGGGAGGTACGTCGCCACCGACCGCAACGCCCTGGTCGCAGACCTGCTCCCCCGTCACGGTTTCACCGAGACGACTTCCACCGGCGGCGACGCGTTCGTGCTCCCGGCTGACCGCACGCTCGACGCACCGTCGCACCTCTCGCTCACGGTGCTGAGGGATCATGTGGCTGGGTAGCCACGCCGCATGATCCCTCAGTACGACTCGTTCGACTGGTTCGGCAGCCTGCTGCCGCTGCTGGTGGTGCTGGTTCCGCTGCTGCTCGTGGTGCGAGTTGGCGGGTGGCGACGGGCGATCATCGCGCTGTCTGGGTTGTATCTGCTGGCGCTGGTCGCTCCGCGCCTGGCGCTCGTACACCTGGTGATCTGGCTGGTCGTGGCCGCGCTGGTACCGATCGTCGCACGCACCGGTGAGCGCCGCAGCGGACCCTACGTGCTGACCGGCGCACTCGTGCTGGTGCTGGCACCGATGATCGCCTGGAAGCTGTGGCCGATCGACTTCGTCATCGACATGAACGTGTGGGCCAACCGCCCGTTCCGTCTACTCGACCTGACGGCTGCGATCGAGTTCACCGCGCCGATCATCGCCCCGATCGGGCTGTCGTTCAGCACGTTCCGGGCGGCCGATCTCATCGTGAAGTCGAACCTCGGGCTCGTCAGCCCGTCGCCTGGCGGCGTGCTGGCGTACGGGCTGTTTCCATCGCTGCTGGTGGTGGGTCCGATCGCTTCGTTCGACGAGGTCGCAACGACCCTCGACCGGCCGGTGCCCCTGACGTCGGATCGAGCCTTCGACGGCTTCGGCCTCATCCTGAGCGGGCTGTTCAAGGTGTTCGTGCTGTCGTACCTGCTGAGCTGGTCGGGCGACATCTTCGCCCTGCACGACGTGAACGACACGTGGCGCGTGTGGGTGAGTCTCATCGCGTTCGGTTGGTTCTTCTACCTCAACTTCGCCGGGTACTCCGACCTGGCCATCGGCACGGGACACCTGTTGGGAGCGAACCTCAGGCCGAACTTCGACTGGCCGTACGCGAAGACCAACCCGTCGTCGTTCTGGAACAGCTGGCACATCAGCCTCACCCGGTTCCTGCGCGTCAACCTGTTCACTCCCATCGCAGCTGGCAAGCCGCAGCGGCAGTTCTTTGCCACCATGGTGCTGATGGTCTCGATCGGCTTGTGGCATGCGATCACGTGGGCGTCGTTGCTGTTCGGCGTGTATCACGGTGTGTCGCTGATCCTGCATCGACTGGCCGAGCGTCGTCGCCCGGCGTCGGCTGCTCCTCCGTGGAGGTTCGCCAAGCCGGTGTTCGTGTTCCTGTGGTACGCGCTCAGCCTGCCGCTGCTGCAGCTCGACCTGGGTGAAGCGGTCGAGTTCTACGGCGCGCTCGTGGGGGTGCGCTGATGAAACGTGCACGCGCACTGCTGATCGAGCGGCTCGGTGTGGGCGGCACCTGGGGCAGCATCGGTCGCATCGCCGCCTTCACGGCCGTGTGGGTGTTCGTGATCGGTCTGGTGGTGTCACCGCGAGCCACCACTCCGGCTGATCGCGACATCGACGCCGACGTTCCGGCCTCTCCGGTGTCACCGGTCGAGTATCTGGGGCCGGTGTCCCGTCAGGACTATTCGGGTTTCCTGCCCGCCACAGCGGCCATCCCCGGCGACACAACCAACTCAGGCGATGCGTTCCGGGTGGCATGGGTGGGAGGTTCTGAAACGAAGTGGGAATCGCGCTCGGTTCCGGGACAGATGACGCAGTTCGTGTCGACCTTTGGCGGGGCACCCATCACGCACCATGCGTACACGATCATCGCACCACGCCAGATCGACGCGCTGCGCGCCATCGACGCAGCACTCGACGACCAGCCCGACGCATTGGTCGTGTCGATGAACCCGGTGTGGGTGAGCGACGAGTGGTCGGCGCGTGAATGGCCCAACCTCGACGTCGCCGAGTTCGCCACGCTGTTCGCCGATCCGATGTTGTGGCCGTGGGCCGCAGCGTTGACCTCGCCGGAAGACGTGGCCTGGACGCTCACCCGAGGACTGTCGCCGGTGGTCGAGGCCCAATCGCGCCTGAATGGCGAGGTGCAAGACATCGTCGACGCCCTCGACGTGGTGGAGCATCCTGCTCCGCCCAGCACCGTGGCCGGCCCGCCACCGCCGCCAGAGGGTGACCCTCGGCTGCCAGTGGGTGACCCCAGCTACTTCTGGTTGGTGCAGGAGTACGGTGCCGAACGCATCGAAGACTCCACCGAGCGAGTGGCGCTGATGCTCGACGGGCTGGTGGGTGACGACAGCGTCGCCCGACAGTTGGCCGCGCAGATCGCCGACAAGGTCGAGTCCGCCGGCATTCCGGTGTTCTTGTATCCGGCGCCCACGTCGCCTGACAGTTTCGACAACGAGCACTTCGCGACATCGTTCGCCAAGCTCCAGGCGTTCTGGACCGACATCGCGGCCGGAGTGGATTCACCGCTGGTGCACTTCGAGATCGCGTCGATGACCGCCGAGTTCGCCGAGGGCGAGGGTCTGGTGAACGGCGGCTTCATCGACGTGGTGCACATGTACGACACTGCACCTTTCGCCGGGGTGCTCGCCCCCAAACTGTGCGCTCAGTGGAGCGCCGCCTTCCCCGGAGACGCGTGCGCATGAAACACACCCGTCAGTACATCGTCGAAGCAGGCATCGGGTTGGCCATCGCGCTGCTGTTGCTGTGGACCTCGATCGCCGCGGTGACCGACATCCCCTTCGTCTATCAAGGTCTCTAGGAGACGTTGCCGCGGCGGAGCCAAACGCTGCGTCGGTGGTCGGGAAACTCTGCCGCGAACTTGCTGGCCGCGTCGTCAGAGCCCACCAGTATCAGTTCCCCATCAGCAGGCAGCGGCAGTTCCGGGTCGGGATTGCCGACCAGTCGCCCGTTGCGCTCGACGGCCACCACGTTGCACTCGGTGCGCCGACGAACGTGAGCGTCGGCCAGCGATTTGCCTGCCAAGCCATGCGGGATCGGGGTACGGAACACGCTGAGCCCGTCGGAGACGAGAATCGTCTCGTCACCCCGGAAGTGATTCCAGATCGCTGCCGACCCGGTAGCCGCATACGACAGCACCGCATCAGCTCCGGCCCGATAGAGCGTGGAGACGTTCCGATCGAGGCGCGAGCGCGACACGATTCGCACGTCGGGGCGAAGGCCGCGGCAGTACCGGGTGAGATACACGTTCATGTCGTCATCGTGTGTGGTGATCACCACCGCCGCCGCTTCGGCGATGCCTGCTTCGTCCAACACGGCACGATCGGCGGCGTCGCCAATTACGTAGGTGGCACCATCGCGACGACGTTGCTCGAGCTGCTCCACGATGGTGAACGAGTTGCCATCGGCTGCGCACGCTCGGCCCACCGCCCGGCCGACGCGTCCGCCACCGATGATCACGGTGTGCAGGTTTGCTTCGGTCGCCTTCGCGAACGTTGCCTCGAACTCGGCGAGTTGCTCGGAGGTCGCGGCGAGCAGAAGGATCGTTGTTTCCTGCAGCATGGTGCTCGCGGCCGCGATCTCGAACGTGCCACGATTCCACACTCCGATGATGCCCACGCCGAATCGGGCGCGGAGTTTGGCGTCGTTCAGTGTCAACCCCACCAGGTCGGTGCCCACCACCCCAGCTTCTGCGATGAGTAGACCGGCGAAGTCGCCGATGATGTGGGCCCGCCCGGACTGGCCGAGGGTTCGCGATGCCATCGCCGCACCGAGGATCTCGCCGAGCTCGACCACTCGCGTGGCACCGGCGATCTCCAGGATGTCGACCGACGCAGGCGAGTTCGCGCTGGCCACGATGTCGACCGCCGGTGCGATTTCACGGACGGTGAAGGCGACGTTGGTGTTGGCCTGGTCGTTGCGAGTCGCCACCACCATCGCGGCCGAGCCGACCCGCGCCAATTCGTATGTCGATGGAGCGTCGAGCGCGCCCACCATCACTTCGTGGCCTTCGTCGTGCAGGCGACCCGCCTGTTCCACATCGTCGACGATCAACACATAGGGCACGCCGACCTGGTTGGCTCGCTCCACCAACGCCACTTCGACGGGACCCCACTCCACGAGGATGATGTGCCCTTCGACGGAAGCGTGTACCGACCTGGGTGCCCGCCGGCGCTCGCGGTCGGCCATCCATGGCATGAACACGAACTGGATGAAGACGAACGGCAGCATCACCAACAAGAAGGTGCTGCCGGCCAACAACACGACCACCGAGAACAACCTGCCCGCGTCAGACGTGAAGGTGATGTCGCCGAATCCGAGCGTGGTCATGGTGGTCAACGTCCAGTAGACGCTGGTTGCCCAGGAGTACTTGCGGTCCTCGCGAGCCATGAGTTCGTGGAACAGTGTGCTGAAGAGGAACACCATCGCCGCGAACACCACGAACAGCACGATGACCGTACGGAGTTGGCGGCGACGCTGCGCCCGAGTGGTCGTCGTCGACGTGAACGGGTCGGTCGAACCGCCGAACGTCGGGGCTGCCGCGCGTCCACCGAGACGCTGCGTCACCTGAGCCATCGTGGCACCAAGCGACTTCAACACGGCTGTCGTTCCCTGCGGTCCACCGCGTCAGATGATGTCACAAGTTGAACAGCAGGGCGCTTCGTTCGGCGCTCGTCAGCCCTGTGCTCGCTGGTTCAGCGCGGCTTGTTCGACGACGCGATCGATTCGCGAAGTACGAGTTTCCGACTTCATCGCGCTGATGATCCACCACAACATCATCTTGCGAGCACTGGGCGGGAAGCGATCCCAGTTCGTCCGGGCCTCGGGTTGCTCGTCGAGCGCTTCGGCTAACTCCCGGGGCTCGACAAGGACGAACCCAACCACACGCCGGGTGCCCTCTCATGATTCGCGTGAAGCCACGCCCGCCCACTGCGCACGCGACTCGGCGTGGTAGATCGGGTAGTCGAACTTCCAGGTAGGAGGATGCTGCGAGCTCGAAGGAGTGACAGCATCCCCCATGCGACGGCTGATGTGCTACAGGCTGGCGACGATTTCAGCCATCAGGTCGCCGGCTTCGGTGGGGTTGAGACCAACCTTCACCCCGGCGGCCGCGAGAGCGTCCATCTTGCCTTGGGCCGTGCCCTTGCCGCCCGACACGATGGCACCGGCGTGGCCCATCTTCTTGCCGGCCGGGGCGGTGACGCCGGCGATGTACGCGCTCATCGGCTTCGTGACGTTGGCCTTGATGAACTCGGCCGCCTCTTCCTCGGCCGACCCGCCGATTTCACCGATCATCATGATGGCGTGGGTTTCCGGGTCGTTCTGGAACTCGGCCAAGCAGTCGATGAAGTTGGTGCCAGGAACCGGATCGCCGCCGATGCCGACACACGTCGACACACCGATGCCCTTCTGCTTCAGTTCGTACAAAGCCTGGTAGGTGAGCGTGCCCGACCGGCTGACGATGCCCACGTTGGGGCCGTCGGCAGACGGAACCTGGGCGATCTCGCCAGCGGTGATGCCGATGTTGCACTTCCCGGGGCTGATGATGCCCGGGCAGTTCGGGCCCAACAGGCGCGTGCCGGGGAAGTCGTTGACGAGCGTGTTGTAGACCTTCGCTTCGTCCTGGGCGGGGATGCCCTCGGTGATGCACACCACGAACGCCACGCCAGCAGCGGCGGCCTCGAGGATGGCTGCCCCGGCAGCCTTCGGTGGCACGGCGATGAACGACGCTGTGGCTCCGGTGGCGGCTACGGCTTCGGCGACCGTGTTGAAGATCGGGATGCCTTCCACGTCTTGGCCGCCCTTACCGGGGGTGACGCCACCCACGATCTGGGTGCCGTACGCCTGGTTGCGGAGGCCGTGGTACTTGCCCTGCCCGCCGGTGAGGCCCTGGACGATGACCTTGGTGTCTGCGTTCACGAAGATTGACATGAGTTGCGTTCTTTCCGTTTCAGGCGTTCGCGAGGGCGACGGCAGTTCGGGCGGCTTCGAGCATGGTGGGCTCGGAGCGCAGCTTGTCGGCGGGGATGCCGGCGTCGAGGAGGATCTGGCGGCCCTCTTCGGCGTTGGTGCCGTCGAGGCGGATGACGATCGGGGCCTTCAGCTCCACGCGGCCCATGGCCTCGACGATTCCCTTGGCGACTTCTTCGCCGCGGGTGATGCCACCGAAGATGTTGATGAAGATCGACTTGACGTTGTCGTCGAAGTTGATCACTTCGAGCGCCGCCGCCATGACGTCGGCGTTCGCGCCGCCGCCGATGTCGAGGAAGTTCGCCGCGGTGCCACCGACCTGGTTGACGACGTCGAGGGTTGACATGGCGAGACCGGCACCGTTGGCGATGATGCCGACGGTGCCTTCGAGACCGATGTACTGCAGGTCGTTGGCCTTGGCCATCTGCTCGCGCTCATCGAGCACTTCGGTGGCCGAGTACTCGGCCCACTCGGGATGGCGGAACTCGGCGTTGTTGTCGAGGCTGACCTTGGCATCGAGCGCGTGGATCTCACCGGTCGGCTTGAGGATCAGCGGGTTGATCTCGGCGAGGTCGCAGTCACCTTCGGTGAAGCAGCGATACAGCTTCACGAGAATGTCGGCCGTGCCGTCGAGTGCCTCGTCGGGGAGCTGTGCGTCGACGGCAGCCTGACGGGCGGTCGCTCGATCGATACCCACGGTGGGGTCGATGTGGAGCATGAGAATCGCGTCGGGGTTCTCTTCGGCAACGGTCTCGATCTCCACGCCGCCCTCACGAGACAGCATCAGCAGGTGCATCTTGGCACCGCGGTCGAGGGTGAAGCTGGCGTAGTACTCCTCGGCGATATCGGAGGCGTTCTCCACCCACACCCGGTTCACCGTGTGGCCCTTGATGTCCATGCCCAGGATGTTCCCGGCATGCAGGCGCACCTCATCGGCGTCGTTGGCGAGTTTGATGCCACCGGCTTTGCCGCGGCCACCCACTTGCACCTGAGCCTTCACGACCACCGGGTAACCAGCGGCGTCGGCCGCAGCAACGGCTTCGTCGACGGTGTCGGCTTTGTCGCCAGCGCTGACGGGAATGTCGTATCGGGCGAAGTACTGCTTGCCCTGGTATTCGAACAGGTCCACGGATGAATCCCTTCCAGATCGTTTTGCCGGAGTCACCCTATTCCCCACGTGCTGAAGCCTCCCAAACCACGCCCGAACAGCCGCGTCGCGATTCCGGGTGCCATTCGCTACAGAACGCGACGCGGCTGGTGGGCGGGGCAGAATCTTCGGCGTGGGAACTCGACTGCGGGTCTTGGGTGCTGGCACCTTCGCTCGCGTGCCGAGCGAAGGACTTGCCCTCGCCATCGTGCTCGCGCAGACCGACGTGGCATTCGCCGGGATGCTCATCGGTGCCGCGACGTTTCCCCAGATGATCACCGGGCCGATCGGTGGCCACCTGCTCGACCGATCGCAACGCCCGGATCAGCTGATCGCCCTTGCTGCGATCGCTACCGCGGCGGCGTTCGTCCTCCTCACTGCCGACCCATGGGCGATCCAGTTCGTGGCCGCGCTGGCCATCGCCGCGACAGCGCCAATTCTCACCGGCGGTTTGAGCGCCACCTTCACCGCCTGGGTGGCAGCTGGCGATACGCACGTGGTGTCAGCTTGGGACGGGGTCGCCTACAACATTGCGGGGGTGATTTCGCCCGTTGTGGTTACCGCAATAGCTGTGGCGGCCTCGCCGAACTGGTCATTGGTGGCGCTCGCTGCCACCGGAGTCGTCACCGCCGGATTCGTGATCGGCGCACCAGGTCGCGACGCTCGACCAACCGATCCAGAACCCGACCAAGGCGTCGCGATCCTTCGGGCCCTCCGCACGATGTGGCGCGAGCGCGGGGTGCGCGCCGTGACCGTTGCGACGACGATCGACCATGTCGGGGTAGGCGCACTCACGATCGCGCTCGCTAGCGCGGCCGTCGACCACGGCCACCCGGCCACTGCGGCCGGGGTGGTCGCATCGGTGCGGGCTGTCAGCGCGCTGGCCGGATCGTTG
>DATKCX010000355.1:0-4466 GCA_035512975.1 Ilumatobacter sp. | reverse complement strand
ATCGAACAGACTCGGGCCGGACTCGACATCGGACCCAACATCGGAACCAACATCGGACTGGGTAGCTGTCGGCCCGGTGTTCGCTGACGCGGTGATTGCTGACGACCCCATGCGTCCACTATACGACACACAAATCTCATTGTCCAGGCAAAAAGACGTGTCATAACACGCCATGTCGTGTCGTGTCGTCGCGCGGCCACGGCGGGTCGGGTACGTTCTCGCGATGCGGATCGTGATCGTCGGTGCCGGGTCGCTCGGGTCAGCCATCGGAGGCCTGCTCGGGTTGGCCGGCCACGACGTGACGCTGGTCACCCGAAACGAGGCGCACGTCGCTGCCATCGTCGCACGAGGAGGGTTGCGCCTCCACGACGGTGCCACGACGGTGCTGGCTCCAGTTCGAGCAGCGGCCGACTACGACGCGGTCGGCGTCGTGGATCTCGCCATCGTGTTGGTGAAGTCGTTCGACACCACGAACGCGGTCGCCGCGGCCATGGCGGCGGTGGGTGACGACACGGTCGTGCTCTCGCTGCAGAACGGTGTTGGCTGCGAGGCACAGATCGCCGAGGTCGTGGGTGCCGAGCGAGTGGTCGCCGGCCGTACCTTTGTGGGTGGTCGGTTGACCGAGCCGGGCGTCGTGGAATACGGCGTCGTGGGCCGCCACACCGTCATCGGAGAACTCGACGGTGCACTCAGCCTTCGAATCGAGCAGCTCGCGGCAGCGTTCAACGACGCCGGTCTGTCGACGACGGTGAGTGACGACATACGCGTGACCATGTGGGACAAGTTGCTCGTCAACGTTGCGACTGGCGCATGGAGCGCTCTGACCGGCCTGCCCTACGGCGAACTCTCGATCGAGCCGCACGTGGAGCGGGCAGCCATCGCAACGGTCGCCGAGGCGATGGACGTCGCTCTGGCGATGGGGATCCCGATCACTGAGGCTGACCCGGAAGTTCCGTGGCGGCTGGCGTGGGAGGGCCTGCCCTACGGCTTCAAAGCCTCGATGTTGCAGAGCGTCGAAAAGGGAACGCGCACCGAGGTGGACGTCATTCACGGCGCAGTGTGTCGAGGCGGTCGCGACGTGGGTGTGCCCACGCCCATCAACGACACACTGCTCGCGGCCGTGCTCGGTGTCGAGCGGCGACTCGCGATCGCCCGCGGAGTGGCATGATCGACCGGATGACAAACCGTTGGGCGTTAGTGACGTGCACGTAGAGATTGGTGACGACGGGGTGGCCCGCTGCTGGTGGGGGACCTCCACTCCCGACTACATCGCGTACCACGACACCGAGTGGGGTTTCGGCGTGACGTCGAACGAGCGATTGTTCGAAAAGCTCTGCCTCGAGGGCTTTCAATCGGGCTTGTCGTGGCTCACGATCCTGCGCAAACGCGACAACTTCCGATCGGCGTTCGCCGGGTTCGACCCGTATGAGGTCGCGGCATTCACCGAGCGCGACGTCGACCGACTGCTCGCCGATGCCGGCATCGTCCGCCACGGCGGAAAGATTCGTTCGACGATCAACAACGCACAACGGGCGATCGAGATGATCGAATCGCACGGCTCGATCGCTTCGTACTTTTGGGCGAACGCCGATCTGTCCGACGAACCGCCCGCCGAGATCCTCGCGACGACCGATGTGTCGACTCGGTTGTCGAGAGAGCTGAAGAAGCTGGGCTGGTCGTTCGTCGGGCCGACGACCATGTACGCGTTCATGCAAGCCATGGGCTTGGTGAACGATCACCTCGACGGATGCGCCGCACGCCCCGCCGCCCAACGCGCGCGGCTGCAAGCGGCCGCCTCGATCGCGCGTCCTGCCTGACAGCCGGTCAGACGAGGTTCGAGTCGCGGCGAGTGGCGTACGGCCATGGCACGTTTCGCGTCGGGACGCAGGCAGACCGTTCATGGGCGAGACGGTCGTGCAGGTGGTCGCGTGCCCGCGCAGCTTCCGGATCAGCCCACCGGTTGACGCGTTCGATGGGATCGGCGGTGAGGTCGTACAACTCCCATTCGTCGTCAAGCGGCACCGCCCGTTCTGCTCGGATCACCGACGACACCCAACTTGCGGGGTCGTCGAAGGTGCGCGTCAGCTTCCATCGATGCCCGTCGTGCCACGCCACCACGGCCTCGAAGTTGCTGGCGACACCATGCGGCACGCGGACCCGCATGTTGTCGGGCGGCTCGGCTGTCAGCCCGAGCGCGCGTGCCACGACCGAAGCACCTGATTCGCCGTCGAGGATGTGATCTCGAGTCATCAGGTACACCGCTCGTTCGGGGTCAGGTTCACGCGTGCCCAGCACCACGTCGGTGAGATCGCGACCGGGCAAGGGATGGAACTCGCTGAACGCAGGTTGGAGGTCGTTGCCGACGGCAGCGCGGTCGATGCCGGCGAGGCTCAGCAACGTCGGCACCACATCGACATGTGAAGTGAGCATCGAGTCGACACAGCGCGCCGGGTTGGTGGCACCGTCAGCGCCCTCACGATTCCAGGCACGATTCCAGGCACGATTCCAGGCACGATTCCCGTCACGATGATCGTCACCCTCGCCGCCGCTGACGACCACGACGAATGGCACCCTGGTGGCCTCGTCGTACAGGTTGAACCACTTCTGATGCAGTCCTCCATGGGCACCGAGCAACTCGCCGTGGTCGCTGGTGCGCACCAGCACGGTGGGCTGCGAACCCGAGCCGGTGATGACGGCGCGTCGAACGCGATCGATCGGTTCGTCGACGAGAGCGTGCAACCGGTAGTACAGCTGTCGGTACTCGTCGGCGCGAGTGTCGTACACGTCGTCGGCGATCGGGGCGTACCCCGATGTGTAGGCGTCACGGTACGCGCGCTGCGACGCCGGCTTGTCGAGCAGATCCTCGTCGGCGGTGGGCGGCGGAGGAATTGTTGGAGTGTCGTGGCTGTCGGGTGGAAGCGGGTTGTTGCGGCTCCACGCCGGGAACAGCACGATGTCGTGTGGGTTCACGAAACTGACCACGAGCAGGAACGGTCGTTGTGCGGCTGTTTCGCCGGCGGCACGCCGCGTGTACCGGTCGGCGAGCCACGCGGTGGCACGATCTGCGTACAGGCCGTCTCGGCGGAGCCCGCTGTTGGCGAGTGTGCCGCCGTGCGGTTCGGGGCCGATCCATCCCCTGAACCCGAAGTCGGCGAGCACGTCGGCTCGCTCGTACACATCGACTGCCGCCTGGTCCACGACGCCGTCGTCGTCGTTGGTTGCCAGGATCGACCCATCGTCGCTGTGCAGGTCGGCGTGGCTGAGGTGCCACTTTCCGATGTAGTGGGTGTCGAATCCGGCCGCCAGGAACCAGTGCCCGAGCGTGGGCACCTCTCCGCGCCGCAGCCACCGCATGCCAGGATCGTCGGGGTCTTTCCCCAACCCGTCGGTCTGCGTGACCCCGTGGACATCCGGATACTGCCCCGTGAACAACGTGGGCCGACTCGGCACGCACGCGAGGGAGCCGGTGTAGTGGTTCGCGAACGACACGCCGTGCTCGTCGAACCATCGGTGCCCGGGCAACGCGGAGGCGCGCCATGCAGCCAGTTCGTCGGTCTCGTACGGCGGGATGGCCCGTTCCTGATCGGTCATCAGGATGACGACATCGCGTTGAGTCGTCATGCGAGATGGGACTGCAGGAACGCCACCGTTTGTGGCCAGATCTGCTGATACAGCTCGTTGTCCTGCGTGCCGAGTGCGTTGTGCGGTGCCATGAACGCGTGGCCGGTTCCCGGATGCACGGTGAGTGTGACGTCGAGCCCCATGCCCTGCAGGCGTTGTTCCAGGGCGCGCGCTCCCTCGGGCGGGAAGAAGTCGTCGTGCTCGGCCATGTGGCCCTGGATGGCGGCGGTGATCTGGCTGTAGTCGGGTTGGCCATCGCCGCTGGGAAAGCCGTAGAACGGCACCAGTGCGCCGACGACGTCGGGCCGGTTCGCGGCGATGTGAAAGCTGAGCATGCCGCCCATGCAGAACCCCACGACGCCGATCGAATCACCGGCCGTGGCGTCGTGGGCGACGAGGAAATCGACCGCTGCGCTCATGTCGGCAGCCGCCCGGTCGAACGGCATGGAATTCATCAGCTCCCCGGCCTTGTCCATCTCCGTGTGGCCGGCGAGTTCACCTCGGTACAGGTCGGGTGCCAACGCGACGAACCCGGCCACGGCGAGGCGGTCGGCCATCTCCTTGATGCCCGAATCGAGCCCCCACCATTCCTGGATCACCAGCACGCCAGGCCCAGAGCCGCCGGTGGGCACACTGAGGTAGCCGCGCGGCCCGGTGGCGACGGCCTTGCTGGTGTCTTGATCAGTGCTGGCGAAATCGACGATGGTTCCCATCACACCGACATTAGGACGATGGTTCCTTTGACGCCGACATCAGATGCGACGTCGCCGCACTGTCACCCCGCGGAGCGGCCCACGGGTGATCGGTGCGACCGCTGGTGCGTTGAATGTGTTCGCGCAGGCCTC
>DATKCX010000354.1:0-2205 GCA_035512975.1 Ilumatobacter sp. | reverse complement strand
ATGATCGGTCTCATTCCTCGCGTGTCGGTGCCGGTCGCCGACGTGAAAGCTCGAGTCGATGCCTGGTTCGTCGGCACCGATCAGCTCGCGCTCGCGCAGGAACGTGTGTCGGTGTTGTCGGGTCAGCGCGACGACATTCTCGACGCGGTGGCGAGCGAGCGGCGACGCATCGAACGCAATCTCCACGACGGTGTGCAGCAGCAACTCGTAGCGATTGGACTCGACCTCGGCATGGCAGAATCACACCTCGACGCCAACCCAGCTCGGGCGCGCGAACTCATCGTCAGTGCCCGGGAAAAGGTTCAGGGCTCCATCGGAGAACTCCGCCAACTCGGCCGCGGATTGCACCCCGCGATCCTCGAAGACCGCGGCATCGACGCGGCGCTCTCGGCGATCGTCAGCGGTTCGTCGATGCCGATCAGCGTGCACGTCGACTCGAACCTCCAGTTGTCGCGCGACATCGAAGAGACGATCTACTTCATGGCCAACGAGGCAATCGCCAACATCTTGAAGCACGCCAAGGCCACGGTCGCCTCGGTGCATGTGATGAAGATGGGCAAGATGGTGCGAGTGATCGTCAACGACAACGGTGTGGGCGGCGCAACCGCTGGCTCGGGCACCGGTCTCGCGGGCATGCGCGCACGGGTTCACGCCGTGGACGGCACGTTCTCGATCACGTCGCCCACAGGTGGGCCGACGACCCTCAACGCCGAGATTCCGCTCCGATGAACGACGTACTCGTGAACGATGCTTCGACGACGTCACCGATCCGAACCGTCGTGGCGGACGACTCTGTGCTGTTGCGCGACGGCATCGTGCGTCTGCTCACCGACTCCGGCTTCGACGTGGTTGCCGCTGTTGGCAACGCCGACGCGCTGCTCGATGCCGTCACAGAGTTCGCGCCCGACCTCTGCGTGGTCGACGTCCGCATGCCACCCACGCACACCGACGAGGGGCTACGCGCCGCGATCGAGATTCGGCGTCGCTCACCGAACATTGCGGTGTTGGTGCTGTCGCAATACGTGGAGGAGCGGTACGCGGGTGAGCTGCTCGATGGTGATGTTGCCGGGCTCGGCTATCTGCTGAAAGACCGCGTCATCAACGTCGAAGACTTTCTCGTGTCGCTCAGGCGGGTGGCCGCCGGTGGCAGTGCCGTCGATGCCGAAGTGATCAGCCAGATCCTGGGTCGCAGTCGGAGAACGTCGGAACTCGACCGGCTGACGCCCCGCGAACGGGAGGTACTCAACCTCATGGCAGAAGGCCTGTCGAACGGCGGTATCGCGGAACGTCTCGTGGTGTCTGGTGGCGCGGTCGAGAAACACATCTCGAACGTGTTCATGAAGCTCGACCTCGAGCCCGGCGACGGTGCCCACCGAAGGGTGCTCGCAGTCCTCCGTTACCTCCGCGCCTGACGGAAGGGGTTCAGACTCCGCCCCGTCGCGCTCAGCCGTTGCTGCGCAACTCGGCGATTCGCTGTTGGAGGAACTCGTAGGCCGTTCTTCCCTCGGCCAGTACCACATCGTCGGCCGGATGGAGGAACAACGGCAACGACATGCGTGGGCGCTGAGCGGCCGGCCCGGTGGGGTTGACCACTCGATGCGTCGTGGCGGGGAAGTAACCGCCGCTTGCCAGATCGAGCATCTCCCCGCCGTTCACGGCCAGAGACCCTGGGTCGCACGGCACGGGAAACCAGTTGCCGTTCACGTCGAGCAACTCGAGCCCCGCCTCGTTGCTGGCCGGCAACACGGTGAGCAGATTGATGTCTTCGTGCGCCGCCGCACGAACGGCACCGTCGGGCACCTCAGGTGGCAGCGGCGGGTATCGCAACACTCGCAACAGCGTGCGCGTGCTGCCATCCATCATCGACGACAACGACTGAGAGAACTTCGCTGCGATCTCGGGCGGGGTGTTGGCTTCCACCCATCCCAACAACGTGCGGGCGAGGTTGGTCGCGATCTCGCGATACTGCAACGCAGCATCGCTCACCTCGGCGGGATACACCGACCAGTCGTAGACGTGGAAGAACTCCTTGAGATCTCGCACCGTGTGGCCTTTGGCGGTTTCGGAGCGGTCGGGCGGGAACCAGCCCACCTGCCCGGTGGGGTCCATGAGGTACTGCTCGACGGCGTCGGAGTCGAACAGTGCAGCCCACTCGGTGTAGATCCGCTCGACGAGCGACCATGGCAGCGGATGGTTCACCAGCAC
>DATKCX010000353.1:0-3970 GCA_035512975.1 Ilumatobacter sp. | reverse complement strand
CAGGAACCTGGGATCTCCACACTGCCACGGATTGGCGGCCCTCCCGCTGAGGCGGCCGTCAGTCGGTGATCGTGATCGCTCGCTCCGGGCAGTTCGCCACTGCGATGCGCGCCGCAGCGAGCAGATCGCCTTCGACCTCTTCGACGATGACGTGACTCGTGCCGTCGTCATCGGAATCGAACACGGTGGGGGAGAGGCTGTAGCACCGGCCGTGGCCGTTGCACAGCGCTGAGTCGATCGTCACCTTCATCACCGTCAGATTACATGAGTGTACTGATCTACTCAATTCGGGTGGATGACTCGTCGGATCGCTCGGCGCGTCGGAACGTGACGAGATGCTCGTGGATCCGCCAACCGTCCGTTGACCGCTGCACGGTGTCGTGGTAGTCGGCTGAGCCGACCCGACCGCGTGGCCCTGTACCCAGAACCTTGAAGAACAGGCGCACCTCGTCGCCCGAGTCGTCGACGACGACGTTGGTGACATGGTGCGTCACCGGGTGGGGGCCAACTCGCATCATCTCGGTGATCGCATCGATGCCCACGTGCACGATGGGCGACGGATCATCGGCACCCACGACGAAACGCGCATTTGGAGTGAACACGGCGGCGAGCGCCTCCCAGTCGCGAGCGTCGACGGCGTTGCCGTACCGGTGGGCCAGTTCGTGCAACGCGAGGCGGTCGGTGGTGCTCAGCGGGACGCGCGGTGTCTGCTCGATCACGGGCGGGTCAGGAGTCGCCGAGGTAGCGCTTGAAGACATCGCCTTCCTGGAGCTCCTCAGGACTGCCTGAGAACACGATCTCGCCGCGAGTGAGCACGTAGGCCTTCGTGGCCATCGCCAATGCTCGTGCGACGAACTGGTCGACGATGAGCAGCGACGAGCCTTCGGAAGTGATGGTCGACAGGAAGCCGAAGATCTCATCGACGATGATCGGCGCCAGTCCGAGCGAAGCCTCATCCACCAGTACCAGTCGCGGTGATCGGGCGTACGCGCGAGCCATCGCGAGCATTTGCTGCTGGCCACCGCTCATGGTGCCCGCCGTCTGGTTGATTCGTTCCCCGAGAATCGGGAAGGCCGCGATGCACCGCTCGGCCGCCGCGTCCTCGTCGCCCGGCTCGGCCTGCAGCCGTAGGTTGTCGCGAACGGTGAGAGACCGGAACACGCCGCGACCTTCGGGGATGTGGCACAGGCCGAGGCCGGCTCGCTTGTGTGGGGCGAGCTTCGACACGTTGACGCCATCCATGTGGACCGAGCCACTGGATGGCTTGATCAAACCCGACACCGTCTTCAACAGGGTGCTCTTCCCGGCGCCATTCGGCCCGAGCAGCGCCGTCACCGAACCGGCCGGCACGGTCAGGTTCACGTCGCGCAGGATCGTTGTGTGGCCGTAGCCGGCGCTGACGTTGCGTAGCTCGAGCGCGTGTGTGTCGGTGCGACGCTCGATCGTGACGTCGGGTGCGATGGTAATCATGCGAAGTCCTCCTCGAACTCGTGCATCTCTTCGGACTCCGAGCCGAGGTATGCGGCTCTGACGAGTGGGCTTGCCGCGACCTCGGCCGGGTTGCCCTCGAAGATCAACCGCCCGAAGTCGAGCACGTAGATGTTCTTGCACACCCCGAGCACGAGCGACATGTCGTGTTCGACGAGCAGGATTCCGCAGCCGCGCTCGGCCACCACTCGCTCGAGGGTCTGGGCGAAGAATGCCGTCTCGGATCGGTCGAGGCCAGAGGACGGTTCATCCAGGAGGAGCAGGTCGAACGGCCCGGCCAAACACCGCGCCAGTTCGACGAGCCGCCGTTGTCCCGTGGACAGGGCACCTGCCTGCTGGTCGACGAGGTGGCTGATGCCGCACAACTCGAGGGCACCGAGCGTCGCCGCGTGCATCGCCTGCTTTTCGGAGGGCGGGGCCGCGATCTGGCCCAGCAGGCGACGACCTGCGAAGGCGCACTCGCTGCCGAGGGCGACGTTGTCGAAGACGCTGAGTGAGTCGCACAGTTCCATCAGCTGAAAGGTGCGGCCCAAACCCATGCGGGCCCGCATCGGTGCGGACGTGCTCGACACGTCGTCGCCCTTGAAGAAGATCTGCCCGTCGACATCGCGGTTGATGCCGCTGCACGCGTTGAACGTCGTGGTCTTGCCGGCGCCGTTCGGGCCGATCAGGCCGGTGATGCTGCCGAGCGGAGCAGACAGGCTGACGTCGTCGACGGCCATCAGACCTCCGAACCTCACGCGTAGATCGCGCGCCTCGAGACCGAGTGTGCCGGTGGGGGTCGACCGTACCGCCGGCAGGAGATCGAGCGGTACATCTGCTGCTTGGCTGCGGTGGCGTCCGAAGCGACCGAAGAACGTCTGCAGGGCTGGGGGCATCGGCGGGTGGCCGCCTTGCATGGCCACGATGACCGCGAAGAAGCCGAACAGGAAGTGGAGCACGTGCGGCGAGCGTGAACCCTCGAAGAATCCGGGGATCACCGCGGTGACGCCGGCCATCACGGCGTACCAGGGCTCGCGGAAGGCGGCGAGCGTCAGGATGGCGACGAGGACGAGCGAGTTGAACGGTTGGAACACCGCCGTCGAGCCGTCGATGTTGGTCAATGTCATGCCGTACATCACGCCGCCGATGCCCGCGATGAACGCGGAGATGCAGAAGACGATGATCTTCGTGACGTTGGTGGAGAGCCCGAGAGTGGACATCGCTGTCTGTGAGTCCGACATGCCGCGGAGCACGCGCCCGAGTCGTGATTGCGAGATGAGCACGACGATGGCCGATGTCGCGACGAGTGCTGCCAGCACGACGTAGTAGCGAGCAGTTGGGCTGGTGGTGCCGAACGGTGATGGCATCTGACGCGACCCGCTGAAGGTGAAGAACATCCATGTCTGGGGAAACACCAAGCGGGTCATGAGGATGCCGAACCCGAATGTGGCGAGGGCGAGGTAGACGCCGTGCAGTCGGATCGCCGGGAGCGCGACCAGTGCACCCACCGGCACCGAGACGAGTGCAGCGAGAATGAGGGCTGGCAACCACGGGATTCCCAGACCGACGGTGAACTGCGAGAACGCCACAGCACTGATTCCGGCGAACGTCGCCTGGCACAGGGAGACCTGGCCGCTGGTCTTGACGAGGAGACCGAGCGACAGCATCAGGATCGCCTGGCACAGGCCGAAGTTGAAGTACGACAGCTTGCTCCCGGCGAAGGTCGGAATCAGCGCCAAGCCGCCGAGCACGATGACCCCGACTGCGAGCCGAAGTTCGGGCGGGCCCTTCCATTGCAGCGGCGGCCGAGCCTCGGCGGCGGACTTGGGGGCCAACTTGCTCTTGGGGAGGACGAGGAGAACGACAAAGAGGATCACGAACGGCAGCGCGTCGGGAAGACCATCGAGCCTCGTCCACTGCTGATCGCTGACGATGTAGCCGATGACGTCCTGAGCGACGCCGACGAGGAGGCCTCCGACGAACGTGATCGGGATGCTGCTGAAGCCGCCGATCGCCGCGGCACCGAAGGCATATGTGGCGAGGAACGTCAACGTGTACGGCTGTAGACCCACGAGTGGAACGATCAACACACCGGACAGCGATGCGAACGTGCACCCGAGCATCCAGGCGAGGCGTCGGACGCGGATTGGGCTCGTGCCCTGCAGATCGAGAAGGTCGGGGTCGTCCACCGCGGCGCGCATGGCTGCACCGAGCCGGCTGAATCGGAAGAGGACGTACAGCCCGGCGACGGCGACGATCGCAATGCCGGCCGTGAGCAACTGATCACCGAAGACGTTCACGTCGAGGATGCGCCACTTGTAGCGGCCGCGATCGCTGAACGGGAGGAAGCGCTCGACCGTGAGCCCATTGTTCGATGCGGGGTAGAACAGCAGGCAGAGCGCCGGGACCATCACGACCAGGCCGACCGTGCCCACGATCTTCATGTTGGTGCGTTGTTGTGACAACCGCCGGGCCACGAACTCCATGACGATGCCGAGTA
>DATKCX010000352.1:0-13730 GCA_035512975.1 Ilumatobacter sp. | reverse complement strand
CGGCCAGGAGAGAATCTCGCCGGTGCCACGGCGGTTCGCCTCGACGGCGGTGCGGTGTCGTCCCCGCTGAACAAGTCGAACGGTCGTCGCTGCTACACACGCGGGACAGCTGACTTCGAGGCGGCTAGGACCAACGGCCTCATCGACCCGCTTCCCCCGCTGGTGCCGGCCACACGGGCGGCCATTGCCGCGGCCGAGTCGGAGATCGGGCACCCGCTGCCGAGTCTGTTGAGACGGCTGTACCTCGAGGTGGGCAACGGAGGGTTTGGCCCGGGTGGCGGCGTTCTCGGTGTAGCCGACGGGTACACCGACGATCTGAAGCAGAATGCTGTGGAGGCACACTCGTACTTCAGATCGAGTCGCTTGGAGCCACCGCTCCTGGTACCGCTGTGCCACTGGGGGTGCGGGATCTATTCGCTGGTCGAGGTCGCGCCTAACGCGGGATGGATGTGGGGCTTCGACCCCAACGGTGGCCAACTCGAGCACGCTCTCTACCGCCACGAGCTCGATCTCGCGCGATGGCTTGAGCGCTGGTTGGACGGTGACCTCTATCAACCCGCCGTGATCAGAGACCCCGAGTCCGGTGAATGGCGCGGTGTCACTGACGAAGAGTCGGTGGCGTGGGCGGCCGAGTACGGCTGATCGAGGTCGCATGGCGGCCGCCTCGGCTTCGAACTGTTCGCGTGCCGGTAACCGCGAGAACATCTCTCCGTCAGTTCGGCGACATGTCCACCGAATAGAGAAGGTGCGTCCCAACTTCAAGGAGCACCATGTACCACAGACCACTCCATTCGGCGCGGCGCGGCGCGACAGCAATCGCCGCTGCGCTCGCGGTCGCGGCCACCGCTGCGACGGTCGCCACCTCCAGCGGCGTCGCGGCCGACGATCACCAATCGTTCAACCACGTCGGATCGTTCGAGGTCACCGACAATCTCGGCGCGCTGCCGTTCGAGCACGCCACGTCAGCGGAGATCATCGACGTCAGCGCTGACGGCCACACGATCGTGTACAGCGACGCGTTCACCCTGTCGATCGGTCTCGTCGACATCACCGATCCGGCCTCGCCAGCGGCGCTCGGGCGGATCGAGCTTGGCGCAGACCCCACCAGCGTCGCGGTCGTCGGCGACTATCTCCTGGCCGCAGTGAAGACGAGCGGCGGAGACTTCGTCAACCCCACGGGCGAACTGAGAGTGTTCGAGTTCGACGGCACGCTCGTCGACACGATCGATCTGGGCGGGCAGCCCGACTCGATCGCCGTGTCACCAGATGGAGCGTGGGTCGCGATCGCGATCGAGAACGAGCGCGACGAAGACCTGGACGACGGTCTGATCCCCCAGCTGCCGGCAGGCTTCCTGCAGGTGATCGACACCGCCACGTGGACCCCGGAGATCGTCGAGCTGACCGGCTTGGCCGACGTGGCGCCGAGCGACCCCGAAACCGAGTACGTGACGATCAACGCCAACAACGTGGCGGCCGTCACGCTGCAGGAGAACAACCACATCGTCATCGTCGACCTGCCGACGGCCACGGTGACCGGTGACTTCAGCGCCGGCTCGGCTGCGATCAGCGGCGTCGATGGCACCGAGGAGAAGCTCGGTCCCCAGAAGAGCGGTCTGATCGAGTTGACCGACGACCTTGGGTTGCGCCGCCGCGAGCCCGACTCGATCGTGTGGATCGACGAGACCCACGTCGTCACCGCCAACGAAGGCGACTACGAGGACGCCGACGGTGTCGAGGGCGGCAGCCGCAGCTTCACGGTGTTCAACGCCTTCACCGGTGACGTGGTCTTCGAGGCCGGCAACACCTTCGAGTACGAAGTGGTGCACGCCGGGCACTTCCCGGAGTCCCGCGCCGCCAACAAGGGTGTCGAGCCCGAGGGTCTCGAGTTCGGAGAGTTCGACGGCACGCCACTCCTGTTCGTCGGTGCCGAGCGCGCCAACGTCGTGGGCGTCTACGACATCAGCGATCCGTCGGCACCCGAATTCCTGCAGATCCTTCCCACCGGCATCGGCCCGGAGGGCATCAAGGCGATTCCGAGTCGTGACCTCTTGGTGGTGACGGCCGAAACCGATGGCGTCGACGACGGTTTCGCGATCCGCCCGATCATCACGCTGTTCCAGCTCGACAACGAGGTTCCCGCGTACCCATACATCGAAAGCATCGACGACGTCGACGGAAAGCCGATCCCGTGGGTCGCAATGTCGGGCCTGGCGGCCGATCCGGTGGCAGCCGACACCCTGTACGCCGTCAGTGACTCGTACCTCGCTCAGAGTTTCATCTACGAGATCGACACATCCGGGCACCCGGCGCTGATCGTCGATCGGATCCCGGTCGGCCCTGCGGACGGAATGCTCGACCTGGAAGGCATTGCGGTCCATCCCGATGGCGGCTTCTGGCTGGCCAGCGAAGGGCGCGTCGGTGATCGTCCGAACAAGATCGTGCGTGTTGCCGGCGACGGCACGGTGCTCGACACCGTCGAGTTGCCGGCAGGCCTCGCCGCCGGGGCCACGTCCAGCGGGTTCGAGGGTGTCAGCGTCACGTTCGAGAAGGGCAAGGAAGTCGTCCACGTCGTCGTACAACGCGAGTGGGCCGATGATGCGAAGGGTTTCGTCAAGATCGGCAAGTACGAAGTGGCCAAGGACACGTGGACCTTCGCGCTCTACCCGCTCGACGCTGTCGAGTCGCCGGCCGGCGGTTGGATCGGACTGTCGGAGATCACGCCACTTCCCAACGGAAACTTCGCGATCGTCGAGCGCGACAACCAGCTCGGCCCGCAGGCCAGCGTGAAGCGGATCTACGAGGTCGATCTCGAAGCGACCAAGTTCATGAAGTGGGACCAGGGTCTGAACGTGGTGGTCAAAACCCTGTTGGCCGACGTGCTCGACGAGCTCGACGAAGCCAGCATCTCGATCCCCGACAAGTTGGAGGGCACGGCGGTATCGGCCGACGGGCGGTTCTTCATGGTCACCGACAACGACGGTGTCGACGAGAACTTCGGTGAGACCATCTTCATCGAGCTCGACATCGAGTTGGAGCCGTTCCAGCAGCAGCCGGGCGAATGGTGCGGACGCACCAACCCGGGTCAATGCGGCACGGCAACATGACACGGTGAACTTCCCGCCCGGAGGGCGGTCGCCGGGCCTGCGGGGCTGCGGCGGCCGCCCTCCGCGGCAGCCGTTCTCACCGCTCGGGCGACGTGAGCCATTGGGTGAAGTGGAGGAGCACGCCGCACGGGTCCCATGCGTACGTGACGCGTGCGCCCCATTCTTCGTCGACGGGCTCGCTGACGCGAGCATCTCCGAATTCACCGTGGCCGAGGACCTCGTGAAGGTGCTGATGCCAATCGGCGGCGTCCGCAACCTCGATGACGATCATGAAGTTGTGAGCCCAGTCGCGCACGAAGTAGTTCTGCAGCATGATCCGAGAATCACCGAGTTCGAGGAGGGCAAGCGTTTCGTCGTCGGTCCAGATGGTGGTGAAACCGATAGCGGCGTAAAAGCGTCGCGACACGTCGAACTCGCGTGATGGGACGAACGGACGAACGTCGGAGACCGCAAGGTTCAGTTGGGCGTCGTCCCGATCATGAAGGCTTGGCATCACCGAACGATAGAGCGATGGCCGGATCGGTGCCGCACGTCCCGCGACGTAGCGGTCCGGGTTCGCCCGATCAGGGCCTGTCGACCGGATCTGAGTCGACCGGATCGGTGTCGACCGGATCTGTGTCGACCGGTTCGGTGTGAGTGTCGTTGAAGTCTTGGGTTGCTGCGCTGTCGCCGAGGGCGTTGGCAATGCGCTCGAAACTGGTGGCATCGAGGTTGGAATAGATGAGGTGAGCGCCAGCGAACCGCTTGGCTTCTTCCACCAGGTCGTCGATCCTCACGTCGCTCAACAACAGCACCACCGTGGTGGTATCGGTGGCGACGGCCTCTCTGAACCAGCCGACCCACTCGTCGGGCACACCGATGTCGACGATCTTCGCGGTGACCGCTCCGGTGCTGGCTCCCAAAACACCGCCGGCGACGAACCCGATCGGCCCGGCAATGAGTGACCCCAGCAACGCCGACCAGAGCGCACCGCTGGTAGCGGCGCGAGCAGGCGACGGGTCGGTGGTCTCGACGACCTTCGTGCCGCCCTCGGCGTTCTTGCGGACGATCACCGCGTCGTGCAGTTTGAACGACTCGTGGGACCGCAGGCGTGCGATCGCCGTCATGAACTCCTGCGCCCGGAACTGATCCGCGAAGGAGATGCCAACCAGCACCTGGGGGGAGCGGTCGTCTGAGTTGCCGAAAGCCATACTTCGACGCTATCTCCGGGTGGCGCGAGTCTCAGCCCAGGTGAGCCCTTGTTCGACGTTCATCTCGCGTGGCAGACCGAGCACCTGCTCGGCGATGATGTTGCGCTGCACGGCGAACGTTCCGCCGCCCACCGTGAGCGCGGGGGAGAACAGGTAGCCGTAGTGCCAGATCGGGTCGACGTCGGGGTACTGGCTGGCGGCACCTCGGGGAAAGCGCACTTCGGTGGCACCCGCCTGTGCGTTGATGGGAATCGGCCCACTCGGCCCCGAACCTTCGAGCATGCCGTGCGCGCCCGCAAGCTCTTTGCCGAATGCCATCACCTCTTGGCCGTGTTCGTCGCCTTGGATCTTCTGGAACGAGGCTTCGGGCCCCGGCGTCTTGCCCTGCAGGCGGGCGCTGAGCGTGCGCAGTCGGCCGAGCCGCAGCACTTCGGATTCCATGTACAACTGCGCCGCGCGTTGGCGTTCGTTGGCGTCGGTGAGCCCGCCGTTGGCGCGGACCAGGTCGAGCAGGTGCGACATCGACGGACCGGTGCCCCACAGCGACCCAGACGACGACAACGACACGCGCTCGTTGGCGAGGGTGACCTTGGCCAGACGCCAACCGTCGCCCTCGGCACCCACTCGGTACTTCTCGTGCAGGCGCACGTTGTCGAAGTGGGTTTCGTTGAACGAGTGGGCTGTTGTCATGTCGACGATCGGCGACAGCGTGACGCCCGGTGTGTCCATCGGAACGATGAAGTAGCTGATCCCCTTGTGCTTCGCGACGTTCGGATCGGTGCGCGCGATGAGGATACCGAACTGGCTGTAGTGCGCCCCGCTCGACCAGATCTTCGAGCCGTTGATGACGTACTCGTCGCCGTCCCGCTCGGCACGGGTGGCAAGGCTTGCGAGGTCCGACCCAGAGTCGGGCTCGCTGAACAGCTGGCACCAGATCTCTTCGCCGGCAAAAATGGGCGGCAAGAACCGTTCCTTCTGCCAGTCGCTTCCAGCGAGGAGCAGCGTGGGGGCGGCCCACCCGACGCCGATCGCGTTGGTGGCACTCGCCGTGCGGCCCACCCCGGCCCGCTTCAGTTCGTCGTCGATGATCAGCTGGTGCATCGGATCGGCATCGAGACCCCACGGACGGGGCCAGTGCGGAACGATGTAGCCGGCCGCGTGGAGGGCGGCGTTGGTGGGGTCGGGGTGTGCATCCAGCCAGGCGCGGACTTCGAGACGACGTGGGTCGTCGTGGGTGGGCATGTCGAAGTTCATCGGGTTCTCCGTTGCGGTTCAGGGCCAGTGGTCGGTGCCCCGGCGAAAGCCTGCGCCTTCTGCATCCAGTCCAGCGCCTCATCGCCGACGACGTCGAGCTCGGTGTCGGCGACATTGCGGCGTTGGGTGACCACCCGGCAGAAGTCGCCGGCGGGTCCGCTGACCGATTGAGTCGCGTCAGCAGGACCCCACTCCCACGTGGTGCCGGAGGGTGCCTCCAGTTCGACTCGAATGTCGGCATCGGGAGCCGTTGCGCCGCGTACCAAGTAGCTCCAGCCCCTGGTGATCACCCCGAGTTGAGCGATGTGGCGGAGCCGGTCGGTGTCGGATCGTTCGGCTGCGATCCCCGCTGCGGTGAGTGTGTCGACGACGTCTTGTCCGTGTGCCCACACCTCCATCAGGCGAGCCGTGAGGAACGATTTGGCACCCATCGACGGGCCGTACCACTCGACTCGGCTGTCATCTGCCAGTGTGTGAGCCGCCGTCTCGAGCGCCTCCCGCCGGCCGCGCCACGCAGCGAGTTGTTGCTTGGGCGACAACGACCGGAAGTCGGCCAGCGTGGCGTCGTCGACGCTCGGCGGGTCGGCCAACTTGGCCCGGAAGTCCGACCGGTGGGCAATGAAGGCGGGCTCGTCGGTGATGGCGAGAGCGGCCGTGCCATCGAAGAACGTGAGGTGCCCGATCTGATCGGTGATCGACCAACGCGGGCTGGGTGTTGGCAAGGCCCACTCCTCGTCGTTGATCCGCGACACGATGGCGTCGAGCGCGCGCTGCTCGGCGATGAGGTCAGCGAGAACTTCGGATAGGTGCATGATCGGATCCCCCGACGTGTCGGTCGTGTGTGCGGTACCAGTTGCGTCATAACGGTACCCTGACGACGAGGCCCGCTACGAAGCGGCGACGGAACCGCGGAGCAGCCGAGCGCGCGCTGGATCGGGTGGCCCACACAGTTCGGTATGCAGGATCGACGCGATGACTTCGACGCCCTCCACCACACGCGGACCGGGGCGGACCACGACCGCGTCGGCGTCGATCGCCCACACCTCGGCGGCGTCGGACACCTGTCCGCGCGCGATCACCTCGCAGCCGAGCTCGGCCGCACCGTCGAGCCGGTAGCCGCACGGCGACACGATCACCACCTCTGCGTCGGACGCACGAATGGCGTCCCACTCCACGCCCTCGGAGTTGCGGCCCGGCCACCCCAGCACCGAGGTGCCACCAGCGGCGACGACCATGTCGGGCACCCAGTGGCCGGCGGTGAAAGCGGGATCGGTCCACTCCAGCATGAGGGTGCTACGAGGTCGTGCGCCTCGAACCTGGTGGGCCACCACTGCAAGCCGCGCCCGCAGGTCGGCCACGATCTGCTCGGCCTGCTCGGTGCGCCCGGTCGCGGCCCCGGCGCTGGTGATCGAGGAGATCACCTCGTCGAGCGTCATCGGATCGAGGGTGAGCACGTCGGCCGAGCACCCCAGGTACGCGATCGCGTCGTCCACTTTCGACACGTCGACCGCGCACACCGCACACAAGTCCTGGGTGACCACCAGCTCTGGGTCGATGTCGGCGAACGCGTTCCGGTCGAGCCGGTACAGGTCTTCGCCTGCGGCCATGCGCTCTTTCACGACCGTGTCGATCTCGGCCGGTGTGAGGCCCTCGGGCAACGCAGACGTGGAGACGATGCGCTTCAGTTTCGCTTCCGGCGGAAAATCGCACTCGAACGTGACCCCGACGACGGCATCGCCGAGGCCCAGATCGAACAAGATCTCGGTGGCTGAGGGCAAGAGCGACACGATCCGCATGACTTCGAACCTACTGCCGAAGCGGACGCGGCGCGGCTTCCTCCGCGAGACTTGCCCGATGGACATCAACCCTGCGGGCGAACCGTTGAATCTCTTCCGACTCGACGATCAGGTCGCGCTCGTCACCGGCGCTTCATCAGGTCTTGGGGCACGGTTCGCCCGAGTGCTTCACGCAGTTGGCGCCACCGTGGTCGTATCGGCCCGTCGACTCGACCGCCTCGAGGCGCTGGTGGCCGAACTGCCGGGATCGATCGCGATCGCCGCGGATGTGGGCGTGGCCGCCGATCGTGCTCGCCTCATCACCGACACCATCGAACAAGCGGGCCAGCTCGATGTGCTCGTGAACAATGCGGGTATCGCGCACGTCGCCGGCATCGAACACGAAACCCTCGAACAGTTCGAACAGGTCATGGGCGTCAACGCGACTGCCGTGTGGCACCTCAGCAAACTCGCAGCGCCATACATGATCGAACGGGGAGCCGGCAGCATCGTCAACGTGGCGTCGATGCTCGGCCACGTTGCGTCCACCCCCATCAAGCAGGCCAACTACTGCGCCAGCAAAGGCGCGGTGGTGAACCTCACGCGAGAACTCGCCGCCCAGTTGGCGCGCAAAGGCGTGCGCGTGAACGCTCTCTGTCCGGGCTACTTCCCCTCGGAGATGACCGAGCCGATGGTCGGCGACTCCGCGAGTGACAACTACCTGGCGACCTTTTCACCCATGCCCCGCATGGGTCGCGACGACGAACTCGACGGCGCGCTATTGCTGCTCGCCACACGTGCCGGCTCGTACATCACCGGTCACTCATTGCTCGTCGACGGTGGTTTCACCGCCCGATGAATGACCCGGTGAGTGAAGAGCGAGCGACGGTGAACCGCCCGATCTCAAGATGCGCGCGCAAGATTCCGATGATCTGGAAGCATGGGTTCCGGAATGACAGCTGATCAAAAGACGCTCACGAACCCCACCATCGGCGATGTCGCACGCGCCGATGGCGACGTTCGCGAGCTTGCTGCCAGCCTCGTCGATGCGGTCGACGCCGTGGTGGCCGGTCGCCGCGATGCCATCCGTACCTCGGTTGCCTGTCTGCTCGCCGGCGGTCATCTTCTGATCGAGGACATCCCGGGGGTCGGCAAGACACTCCTCGCGCAGGCGCTCGCCGCTTCGGTGGGCGGGTCGTTCCATCGCATTCAAGGCACGCCGGATCTCTTGCCGAGCGATGTGGTCGGTTCGATGATGCCCCACGGTGAAGGCTTCGAGCTGCATTTCCGGCCCGGGCCGATCTTTTCCAACATCGTGGTATTCGACGAGTTGAACCGCGCCAACCCGCGTACGCAGTCGGCGCTGCTCGAGGCCGCCGAAGAGTCGGCGGTCACCGTCGACGGCGTCACCCGGAAGTTGCCGGCACCGTTCATGCTCGTTGCCACGCAGAACCCGGTGGAGATGACGGGGACGTACCCGCTGGGTGAGGGCGCAGTCGACCGCTTCGCGGCGGTGATCACACCCGGCCGAGCGACCGCTGCCGACGAAGTGGAAGTGCTCACCGGGCGACGCGGGCGTAATCGCTTGGCTGCGGTGCAACCGGTTGCTTCCATGACCGACCTCGTTGCGGCCCGACAGGCTGTCGCCGCTGTTCATCTGGCGGACCAGGTGGCCGCCTACGTGGTGGCGCTGCTCGATGCCACGCGACGCCATGCCAGGGTGACGCTGGGCGCTTCCACACGCGGCGGCGTGGCGCTCGTCGGCCTGGCGAAAGCTCACGCAGCGATGGATGGACGCTCGTTCGTCACCCCCCAGGATGTGGTGAACGTCGCATCGCCAGCGCTCTCGCATCGCGTCGTCGTCTCGGGCGGCACACTCGTTGCTGGTCGTGAGGTCGTTGCCGAGTGCCTGGCGCACGTTCCCGCTCCCAGCGCGTGACCCTCCAGTGGCGCTGATGAACGAGCGTCCAGTCGGCACCTCGCCTGGGGTGGGCGGGCTGGTGCTTGCCTGGTTCGGCGGCGTCGCTGTCGTCCGACTGACCGGAGCGACTCCGGTCGTACTGGTGCTCGCCGCAGGTGTGGTGCTGGGCCTCGCAGCGGTGTTTTCGGGTTGGTGGACCGTCCGCCGGTGCCACATCCGCGGGCTTCGGCTGCCCGCAACCGCCACCGCCGGGGCAGACGTTCCGGTGGATGTGACGCTGGTTGTGCCCAAGCGTGCTCGGCCGGTGTGGCTCGAGCTGCGGGTGCGTGACGAACGAATCGCAGCCGGATGGTCGACCGGCGAAGTCACGCCTCTGACCGCTCGGTTCACGCGCCGCGGTGCCGTCGCCGACGTCGAAGTGCTGATGCGTTCCGCTGGTGCGGTGGGGGCGCTGTGGTGGCGCAAGCGGCTCACGGTCGACGCCGACGTCGTGGTCGCACCCGTAGCGCTGCGCGGAACGGTCCGCATCGATCGGTCCACCGGCCACGACGAGGGTGACCGGCTCGGGCGCGCTGGTTCGGTGTCGGGCGAGACCGATGGCGTCCGTCCTTGGCGTGAAGGTGACAGCGAACGCTCGGTGCACTGGTCGTCGACGCTTCGTTCGGGCGAACTCGTCGTGCACGATCATCGTCAGGCCGTCGATCGCAGTTCCGTGGTACGCGCCACCTCGTTCACGGGTGACCCCGACAGCGAAGCGGCGGCGGCACGTTGGGCTCTCGACGACGTCGTCCGCAGCGGTGATCGGGCGTTCGTTGCGGTCGACGACGGACCAGCCGTGCCCATCGCTGATCGCGCCGCCGTCGAGCGTTGGTCGGCGCTTGCCGATCTCGGTGCACCTAACGTTTCTGAGCCTCGCCGCGGGCTGGTCGACCGGCTGCGGCGTGATCCTGAGCGCGTCGAGCCCGAGTCGACGGCGCGAGTAGCCGCGCGCTACTGGGCGGGCGCGGCAACGCTCGTGTCGCTCGTGATGCTGACCAATGCACTCGCCTACTCATCGGCGATCACCGTCGCCGTCATCGTTGGCGTGGTCGCGGGCACCGTGGCTTCGTCGAGAACGATCGTCACCGGGGACCCGGCACCGATCTGGGTGCGAACACTCGTGGGCCTCGGAGCGCTGCTTGCGCTGGCGATGGTCTTTGCCTCCATTGGCCAGATCGATGGGTTGTTCGCGATCCTCCGCGGGCCGTTGCCGCAACTGTTGTTGGTGCTGATCGTGCTGCACGGTTTCGAATCACGCGACCGACGCACTGTTCGTGTGGGGATGGGCATCTCGTCGGTGGTTCTGATGTACGCGTCGGCGTTTCGAGTCGACGGGACCATCGCGTGGTGGCTGATCGTCTGGGGCATCTGCTTCTGGTGTTCGATGTCTCGGCTCGGCGCGCCGACTCGACCGGTCAACTCGCCTCGGGTCAACCGTGCGGCCGGTTCGTCGATTCGTTCAGCTGCGTGGGTGAGTGTGTCCGCGTTGGCGATGTTCGCGTTGTTGATCGTGGTGCCGGTGCCAGCAGGCCCCGCCCGTCTGACGTTGCCCACGCTGATCACCGACTCCCGACCCATCGCGGCACCCGGTGCGGTGGTCGGTCCTGACGGCACGGTGCGCGACGCCGCAGACGGTTCAGGGGAGCCGAGTCGGGCTCCGGCAGGACAGCCGGGCGGCTACAACGGCTTCGCCGATTCGATGGACACATCGGTTCGTGGGTCGCTGGGCGACGACGTGGTGATGCGGGTACGGGCTCCTGCAGCAGACTTCTGGCGCGGTCAAACGTTCTCCACGTTCGACGGGCGCACATGGTTCGCCGACCAAGAGACCGGCACCTTGCGCGACGGTCCGCAGATCGACATTCCGCCGGCGTTCGGCGATGTGGGCGAACGGTTCATCGGCGATGCAGCGGTGGACTACGAAGACTTCGTGCAGACGTACTACATCGAGGCCGACATGCCCAACGTGATCTTCGGCGCGTATCGACCGAGCGAAGTGATCGTCGACGCGAGCGTGTGGACTCGAGCTGATGGTGCCATTCGTGCGTCGACGGTGTTCCTCGCCGAGTCGGTGTACACCGTGGTCTCGCGCCGCCCGATCGTCACCGCTGACCAGCTGCGGCAACAAGGCGACATCGGCGAGCGGCTGTCCTCGCGTGGCGCCGAAGCGTTCGATCGATATCTCACGGTTCCTGCCACCACCACACAGCGAACCCGCGACCTCGCCCAGCAACTGGCCGTCGGTCACTCGACGACCTACGACGTCGTGCGTGCCTACGAGCGTTGGATCGGCGCGAATGTCGAGTACGACCTGTCGGCACCGTTGCCGGCTCCCGGGGCCGACGCAGTCGACGACTTCCTCTTCAACACCCAACTGGGATTCTGCGAACAGATCGCGTCGGCGCTCACGATCATGCTGCGCACCCAGGGGGTGCCGGCGCGGCTGGCCACCGGTTACGCCGCTGGCGAGCGCGACCGGATCGCCGGCGTGTACGAAGTTCGTGCCAGCGATGCCCACGCGTGGGTGGAGGTGTGGTTCCCCGAGTCGGGCTGGCAGGCCTTCGACCCCACTGCCTCGGTTCCGTTGTCGGCCGACTCGGGAGTCAGCTCGGTGGGTGCCGATCTGATCGCGGGAGTGTCGGCATACGTCAGCGCCGAGCGGGAACTCGTGCTGGCGGTGTTGGCCTCTGGCGCGTCGATCGTGGTTGCCGTGCTACTGATCGGGGAGCTTCGGCGTCGCCGACAGCGAGGACGGTGGGGGCTACTGCAGGACCGATTCGCCGACCTGGCGGTTCGGCGCGGCGGGCGAAGCGGCGCACCGAACCCGCAACTCGCGTCGGTGTGGACTGACGCCGATGACGCTGCGGTCGCCCGAGACGTGGCCGCTCGACTCGACCGTGCGGCGTTCGACCCGACCTTCCACGACGACGGAAGCACCGACGAGTGGTATCGAACGACCGCGAAACTGGTCGGATCGCTGCGAACGACTCGCCGCTAGTCTCGCTGGGTGACTCGTCTCCGCGTGCTGACCTTCGGCCTGATGACGGCCTTGTTGGCGTCGGGCTACGGCGTCATGTTCACAGTGCTCGATGACTTCCACAACGACTACGGCATCGCCGAATACTGGATCGGGGCGATCGTCAGCGTCGGGTTCTTTGCGTCGTTCTTCTCGCAGGTGTTCCTGGCACCCATCGCTGATCGCGGCTACGCCCGCCAGTTCGTCGTCGCCGGCATGGTGCTCAACGTGATCGGCCTGTTGGGTATGGCCGTGGGTGACACGCTGGTCGCGCTGCTGATCGCCCGTGTCGTCAGCGGCGTCGGCATCGGCATGGCGGTGCCAGCGGTGCGTCGCATCGTCATCAACGCCGATCCCGACAATCTGGGCAACAACGTCGGCCTCCTGCTCGCTGCCGACGTTGCCGGGTTCGCCACTGGCCCTGCGATCTCGGCAATCTTGGTCCCCTCGTTCGGCCTTTCGGCACCGTTCCTGGTGATCGCCGCAGCCACGGTGTGCTGTATCCCCGTGATGTTCCGCCGCGACATCGTGCGATCGGTTCCGGGCGTGGCCGACTCGGTCGGTCAGCCGGTCGCACCTCGCTTTGCGTTCGATCTGTTGCGGGCGCGACCGATGGTTGCGGCGCTGATGATGGGGTCGGCCGTGTTCTTGATGATCGGCACGTTCGACGCTCTCTGGGCGCTGGTGCTCGACGATCTCGAAGCCAGCGACCTGGTCTCCAATCTGGGCATCACGATCTTCGCGTTACCTCTGGTGTTTCTCGGCTCGTACGGCGGGCGATTGGCGCAGCGACTAGGCCCGTTCCGGCTGGGGCCGTTCGGCTTGATACTCGGGGCTGGGTTCATGTTTCTGTACGGGTTCATGCCAACCGGCGCCCTCATGCTCACGGTGGGCGTCGTGCACTCGATATCCGACGGGTTCACCGTGTCGAGTACCGGCGTCGCGGTGGCCATGGTCGCGCCGGGAGATCGGCAAGCTGGAGCGCAGGGGATGCTGGGGGCGTCGGAAACGCTCACCGCCGGCATCACTGCTGCCATGGCTGGAGTGTTGTACTCGTGGGGCGGTCGCGAGTTGGCCTACTCCACTTGTACCGCGCTGATGTTGTGCTTGGCGGTTGGTTCCTTCCTGCTCGCGGGCCCCGACGTGCGACAAACACGGGGTCTGGTCACCGCAGACTCCGTCGCACGCCCGCTGGCAGCGGTCACCGGCCACGAGTGATCGGTGCCAGAAGAACTCGACATGGCGAGGCACTTGCGCTAGCAACCGACGCATGGGCGGTCGCTATCTTCAGGCCATGACCATCCGCCTCGGACTGCTCGCCGCCTCCCGCATCGCCAAGTCGGCGATCATCGACCCACTGCCCGACGTCGACGGCGTCGAGGTCACCGCGATCGGGGCCCGCGATCTCGGCCGTGCACGGGCGACCGCTGA
>DATKCX010000351.1:0-4986 GCA_035512975.1 Ilumatobacter sp. | reverse complement strand
GGCGTCGATCGCCGTCTGCACCGTTCGGATGTCGGTGAACGGCGGGTGCACGCTCACGTCGACGCTCTCGTAGATGTCTTTCCCCAGCGAGTAGTGCAACTTCTGCAGCGTCTGCAGCGCCTCGAAGTGATTGAGGTTCATTTTCCAGTTGCCACTGATCAATGGTTTACGCATTGGGTGCACTCCTCAGAGCAACGAGTCCGGGCAGGTCACCGAGCTCGAGCAGTTCGAGACTGGCCCCGCCCCCGGTTGAAACATGATCGACGTCATCGTCGAGCTTGAACTGCGCCAGCGCCGCAGCAGAGTCTCCGCCACCGACCACGGTGAAGGCTTTGGTGTCGGCCATCGCCTGAGCCAGTGTGCGCGTACCAGCGGCGAAGCGCTCGTCTTCGAACATTCCCATCGGGCCGTTCCAGAACACCATTCGAGCCTCCATCACCACGTCGCTGAACGCTGCAGCGGACCCTGGGCCGATGTCGAAACCCTTCGCCCCATCTGGCAGGTTCGTGCCGAACGTGGCGTACTCGCCCTGCGCGTCGACGCCGACGATGTCCTCCGGCAAGTGAATCTTGGCACCCGACGCGGCGAGAATGCGTTTGCACGTTTCCACCTGATCAGGTTCGAACAACGAGTCACCGATGCTCTTGCCTTGCGCCGCGAAGAACGTGAAACACATCGCGCCGCCGATCACGAGCGAATCGACCACTTCGAGCAACGCCTCGACAACACCGAGCTTGTCGGAAATCTTGGCACCACCCAACACGGCGACGAACGGCCGCTTGGGCTGGTTGCGCAGCCCAAGCAACACGTCGACTTCGGTCTGCAGCAACCGACCCATGGCCGACGGCAACGTGCGCGGCGGGCCGACGATCGAAGCGTGGGCACGGTGCGAGGCACCGAACGCGTCGTTGACGTACAGATCGATCCCGTCGACGAGTTCGGCGACGAACGCCGGGTCATCGCTGGTCTCGCCTGGGTTGAACCGCAGGTTCTCGAGAAGTTCGACGCCGGGAGCCAGTTCGGCCAACCGGGCGCGCACCGGATCGAGCGAATACTTCGCTTCCGGTGCGCCCTTCGGTCGGCCGAGGTGACTGGCGCACACCACAGATGCGCCGCGCTCGACCAGCCAGTTGATGGTGGGCAGAGCTGCACGAATCCGAAAATCGTCGACGATCACTGGCGTGCCGCTCGACGAATCGAGCGGCACGTTGAAGTCGGTACGGATCAAGACCCGTTTGCCGGCGACATCGCCGAGATCCTCGAGAACCGGGATGCGACCTGACATATGAGTGTCCTCCACCAGTTGACTCGGAACTCAGCGCTTCTTGGCGGCGTACAGAATGAGGTCGACGAGACGGTTGGAGTAGCCCCACTCGTTGTCGTACCACGAGCAGATCTTGACGAGCTTGCCCATCGACATGGTCATGCCCGAGTCGAACACCGACGAGTGCGGGTCGCCGACGATGTCGCTCGACACGATGGGGTCTTCGGTGTACTTGACGATGCCCTTCAGATCACCCTTCGCCGCCGCCGCCTTGAATGCGGCATTGATCTCGTCGACCGAGGCAGCCTTCTTCAGGTTCGCCGTGAAGTCGGTGATGGAGCCGGTGGGCACCGGCACGCGGAACGAGGTGCCGTCGAGCTTGCCCTTCATCGCCTCCAACACGAGGCTCGTGGCCCGCGCCGCGCCGGTGCTCGTGGGAATGATGTTGATGGCTGCGCCACGGGCGCGGCGCAGGTCACTGTGCGGCCCGTCGACGAGTTGTTGATCACCCGTGTAGGCATGGATCGTGGTCATGAGGCCGTTTTCCACACCGAACGCGTCGTCGAGCACTTTCACCATGGGAACGAAGCAGTTCGTGGTGCAGCTGGCGTTGGAGATCACCTGATGGTTCTTGCGTTTGAAGTCTTTGTGGTTGACGCCATACACCACGGTGAGGTCGGCACCATTCGACGGAGCCGACACGATGACGAGCGGGGCACCGCCTTCGAGGTGGAACGCAGCCTTCGGCCGATCGGTGAAGATGCCGGTGGACTCGATGACCACATCGACGCCGAGCTCGCCCCACGGCAGGTTCTTGGGGTCGCGTTCTTGGAGCACACGCAACGTGTCGGTGCCCACCTTGATGCCGTCTTTGACCGCCTTGATGTTGTCGGGCAGCACGCCAAGCACCGAGTCGTACTTCAAGAGGTGTGCCATGGTCTCGAGCGAACCGAGGTCGTTCACCGCCACGAAGTCGATGTCGGCTCCGCGCTGCTTGGCAGCGCGAAAGAGGTTGCGTCCGATTCGGCCGAAGCCATTGATGCCTACGCGCACCGTCATGTCAGGGTGTTCCTTTCGATAAATGAATCCTCAACCGTGACCACTGGGGATCGGTGAGATAGGTAGCCCGAGAGAGACTAGTCAGACCGACACGTCGCGGTGAGAAGAGCGCGTGGTGATCCCACGTGCCGAGAAGCGCCGAACGAGTTCGTTCGTGATCGCAACCGACCGATGGCGTCCACCGGTGCATCCGATCGCGATGGTGAGATAGCTGCGACCCTCGGCCTCATACAGCGGCACCAAGTCGGCCAACAGCACTTCGAGCCGGTCGACGAACGGACCGGCCTCCGCCGACTCCAACACGTACGCGCTGACCCGTTGGTCGTGTCCGGTGAGAGGGCGCAGTTCATCATCCCAGTGGGGATTCGGCAGGAACCGAACGTCCATCACGATGTCGGCGTCGAGAGGCAAGCCGTACTTGAACCCAAAGCTTTCGATCGCCACCTGCAGGTGCGTGACGGACGCGGTGGAAAACGCCGCGATCAGCCGCTCTTTCAGTTGATGCACGTTGAGGTCCGACGTATCGATGACGAGATCGGCCGCCCCGCGGATCGGCTCGAGGATCGTTCGCTCGCGTTCGATCGCCTCGAGCAGCCCTTCGGACTCGGCGGCCAACGGATGCTTTCGGCGCGAGGCGTCGTAGCGCTGCACCAACACCGATGTCTTGGCATCCAGAAACAAGATGCGCACCAAATGGCCATCGGAGCGCAACCGTTCGACTGCCGGCAGCAGGTCGACGTGGTTACGACCCGACACCAACGCCAGGCGATCGATGCCCCCACCGGGATGCGCCGCGAGTTGCACGATGGTCGGCACCAGCGACGTGGGCAGGTTGTCGACCACGTAGAAGTCGAGGTCTTCCAGCACCGCCGCCGTTCCCGACCGTCCCGCCCCGGACAGTCCGGTGATCAGTACGACGTCGGCCACAGCGCCAACTTAGCCGCACCGACCCCGACCAACGGGCGAGCGAATCGCTAACCGTGAATGTCGGCGAGTCGACGCAGACGCAGATACAGCAGGCGCGGAATGTTCGCCGCAGCTTCATATCCGACGGCCCGCTCGAGGAACCCATCCGGCGGTGCGGGCTCGAGCATGCGTTCCAACACGAGGCCGTGTTCCGCCAACGTGTTGAGGTAGCGAGACAGCGGACGGTGGACAAACCGAATGAACACGCCCAGTTCCACCTGTTCCACCGTCTCGGTTTCGGTGAGATACGGCCCCAGCCGCCAGTACTGCTCGGGCGGATCGACCATGTGGTCATCGATCCAGCCGCTGCCCGGCGTCTGCAGGAGCGGGTGGTTCAGGAAGAACGAGAACCGACCGCCTGGGCGGAGCACTCTGGCCACTTCCGAGATGGCAGCGTCGACGGCGTCGATGTGTTCGAATACCAAACACGCCACGACCGCGTCGAACGCGGCGCCGGTGAACGGCAACTCGTCGGCCCCGGCCTTGAGATAGCTCGGCCCGCCGCCGCGCTCGTCGGCCACACGGATTTGATTCCATGTGGGGTCGACGCCGACCACGCTGGCACCGCTGGCCGCCATCATCCGCGCGATCTGTCCGTCGCCGCAACCGACGTCGAGAATCCGATGCGCTCCCGAGAGTTCAGCGGCGGCAAGCGGCAGGATCTGCTCGACGTACTCGGGGTCGGCACCTTCGGTGAACCCGTCGATCCACCACTGTGCATGGTCTTCCCAGAGATCCTGCTCCTTCATTGCGAGCAGACTACGGTCGCTGGCATGAAGTTCTCGGTGTGGCCAGACATGAGCTACGAACCGACCGAGGTCCTCGACCTTGCTCGCTGGGCCGACGCGAACGGCATGTTCGGCGTCTGGTACGCCGACCACTACATGCCGAACACGGGCGACCGGTCGTTCGCTCCTGGCGACTCTCACGAATGCTGGGCGATGCTGCCTGCGATTGCGGCGGTCACCGAGCGGGTGCGTGTCGGCTCCCTCGTCGCTCCGACCTCGGTGCATCACCCCGCGGTGCTTGCGAATCGTGCGTCGACCATCGATCACATCTCGAACGGACGCATGGTGTTGGGCGTGGGTGCCGGTTGGCAGATCAACGAACACCATGCGTACGGCATCGAGCTCGAAGCGGCTGGGCCGCGCGTCACCCGCTTCGAGGAGTCCATTCAGATCATGCGGTCGATGCTGGCCAATCCCCGAACCACGTTCGACGGCTCTGTGTACCACATCACCGATGCGCCGTGTGACCCCAAACCACTGCAGTCGCCGCTGCCGATCCTGGTCGGCACGGGAAGCCCGCGCATGCTGCGGATCACCGCGACATTCGCCGACGAATGGAACGCCTGGGGCGACCTGACATTGGCCCGTCAACGCCGCGAGAAGTTCGCGGCGGCGTGTGAGTCGGTGGGGCGCGACTCCCGAGCGATGCACACCTCGGTGAACGCGATGGTGCTCCTCACCGACGATGCGGATGCTGCTGCGGCGGCAGCGGACGAGATGCCGGGCCGATTGATAGCCGGATCTGCTGGCGAACTCGTCGACACGATTGGTCGGTACTCGGAGTTGGGGTTCGATGAATTCATCGTCCCCGACTGGAACCTCGGCGACACCCATCACCAGCGAATCGAAGCGCTCGATCGGCTCCGCTCGGAAGTGTTCAATCAGGTCGAGTGACGTGTACCCCGGCTG
>DATKCX010000350.1:0-4123 GCA_035512975.1 Ilumatobacter sp. | reverse complement strand
CTGTTGGACGCGCCAACCGTCGATGCCTCGGTCGTGAGCAGCGGCGAGACCACCGCGATCACGGTCGGCCAGGTGCTGTACGTCATCGACTCGGGCGTGGGTCAGACCTGCAACATCGACCGCACTCAGTGCGAACCCGGCGTCAACGATGCCCGCGTCAGCGATCTGAGCATCACCCACGCATTTTGGGCGGACAGTGCCGCGGCACGACTTCGCAACGACGCCGGTCGAACCATCGGAACACCGCAAGCCCAGCCAGAAACCGTGGCCGATCAACCGACCACATGTGTCGACATTCCCGTCGCAGGCGGCACCATCGTGTATTGCGCACTCGAAGCGGGTCCACTGGCGCGCTACCGCGGTGCCGACACCACGATCGAACTCACGTCGTTCACCGCCGGCGCAGTCGCACCCGCCGACACGTGAACAAGGCGACCAGATTCTCTAGGCGTTGACGCACACCAGTTCGTGGTTCACCGTGTTGAACGGATGCGGTCCCTCTTCTGTGGCCACCACGATGTCTTCGAGGCGCATGCCCCACTTGCCGGGCACGTAGATACCCGGCTCGATGCTGAACGCGTGCCCGACGCTGAGTGCGGTTCGGTTGCCTTCCACGATGTACGGGTCTTCGTGTTCTTCCAAGCCGATGCCGTGTCCGGTGCGGTGGACGAAGTACTCGCCGTACCCGGCGTCGGCGATGATCGCCCGACCCGTTCGATCGATGTCTTCGCACGCAGTGCCCAGCACCGCCGCAGCCACGGAAGCCTGCTGCGCTTCCAGCAGCACGGCGTACGCCTCGGCCACATCTGGCGCTGCCGCGGCGACGTCACCGGTGAACACGCAGCGGGTGATGTCGGAGCAGTAGCCGTTCATCGTGCCGCCGAAGTCGCACAGCACGATCTCGTTCTCACGGATCACCCGTGACCCGGCGTGGTGATGCGGGCTGGCGGCATTCTCGCCGGCCGCGACGATGGCGAAGTTCACCTTCTGGTGACCTTCGGCGATGATTCTGGCCGACAGGTCGGCAGACACTTCCGCTTCGGTTCGTCCCACGAGCGCGATGTTGCCGGCGTGCAGTTCGGCGGCGATGCGGTCGACTGCGGCTCCGGCAGCCGCGAGCGCGGCGATCTCGGCGGCGTCTTTCACCACTCGATGAGGGCCGACCACGTCGACGGCCCGGCGATACTCCGCTCCGGGTAGCTGCGGCAACAGTTCGACGAGGAATCGTGCCCACATCTGATCGCCGACCGCGACGGTTCGCGCACCGGCCGCGAATCCGGCCGCGAGTGCTGTGGGGTCGTCGGTCTCGTTCCACGGGACCAGGTCGAAGACTCCGGGCTGCGGTTCGACGCGCGGCGCTTCCAAGCGCGGAATGATCAGCTTGGCGGTGCCGTCGCGTGGCACCACGAGCAACGTGAGACGTTCCAACGGCATCGCCAGGTAGCCGGTGAGGTACGGCAGATCATGGCCCACCGACAGCATCAAGACGTCGACTCCGAGCTCGTCCATCGAAGCGCGGACACGGTCGAGGCGGTTCAGGTAGATGTCACTCACCCGGCCAAGGATACGTGACGTCATGGATGCCACGGCTCGCGGCGTCGGTGAGTTGTTTCAGCCGTCGCGTCAGTTGGTTGGTCGATTGGCGGCGATCTCGGTGATCTCGTCGAGGGCTGCCGGATTCTTCAGCGAGTCGCGGCTGGCCACCGCATCGGCGACCGCGCCGAGCAACACCTTCTTCACCGGCAACTCGAGCTTCTTGCCGCTCAACGTGGTGGGAATACCGCTCACCTCGTAGCACTCGTCGGGCACATGGCGTGGTGACAGTCCAGAACGCAGCGCTGCGCTGATCGACCGGAGCAGCGGCTCGTCGAGATGAACGCCATCTGCGAGCGCCACGAACAACACCAGTACGTCGGGTTCCAAGTGCACGACCAAGCTGTCGACCACTCCCTCGACCGATTCGACGACTCGGTAGATCTCAGCGGTGCCCACCCGAACACCACCCCGGTTCAACGTGGCGTCAGACCGGCCGCTGATGACACAGCTGCCACGATCGGTGATCGTGATCCAATCGCCGTGACGCCACACGCCAGGGATGTGCTCGAAGTACGCCTCACGATATTTCGATCCGTCGGTGTCGCCCCAGAAGCCCACCGGCATCGACGGCATGGGTTGCGCGATGACGAGTTCGCCCTGCTCCCCCACATGCGGTTCGCCGTCTTCACCGAACGATCGCACGGCTGCTCCGAGATACCGGGCCGGGATCTCACCTTCCCACACCGGTGTGAGCGGGTTACCGCCAACGAACGCCGAACACACGTCGGTGCCTCCCGAAATGGGCGACAGGAGTACCTTCGGCGAGACCTGCTCGTAGACGAATCGGAATCCTTCCGGTGGTAGCGGCGCGCCAGTGGCACCCACCGCCCGCAGCCGCGACAAGTCGTTGCGCGACCCCGGCTGCACACCGGCCCGCTGCGATGCCGTGAGGAACGGCGCGCCGACACCGAACCATGTGACCCCTTCGTCGGCAGCCAACTGCCACAACGTCTCGGGGCCGTCGGCGTTCGGGTCGCCGTCGAACACGACCACCCGGGCACCCACGAGCAGACCCGACACGAGGTAGTTCCACATCATCCAACCAGTGGTGGTGAACCAGAAGAATCGGTCGTTCGGCCCCATGTCACCATGCAGCCCGAGGCACTTCAGATGTTCCAGCATGATGCCGCCATGGCCGTGCACGATCGCCTTCGGCAGCCCGGTGGTGCCCGACGAATACAGCACGTACAACGGGTGGTCAGGGGCGACCGGCAAACAGCGGAACTCGTCGTCGGCACCCGAAGCAGAGCCACCCATCCCGAGGAACGCACCCCACGCGATCGCGGCGTCGGGCAGACCGCAGCCAGCGTCGAGGTACGGCACCAGCACGGTGTGTTGCAGCGTGGGCAGACCGGCGCGAACGGCCGCCACCTCGGCGTGGCGCTGGACCGACTTCGCGCCGTATTGGTACCCGTCGACGACGAACAGCACCTTCGGTTCGATCTGGGCGAATCGATCGAGCACCGCCTGCACGCCGAACTCGGGCGCACACGACGTCCAGATCGCGCCCAGGCTTGCGGTCGCCAGGAATGCCACGATGGTCTCGGGCAGGTTGGGGAGATATGCCGCGACACGGTCGCCTTCACCGACTCCGAGTTCCACCAACCCGCGCCGCGCCGCGCCGACCTGCTCGGCCAACTCGGCCCAGGTGAGTTCCTGTCGACCACGCGACTGCGACAGACCGACGACTGCTGTTGCCTCGCCACGCTCGCCGGCCCACCGCAACGCCTGCGCCGCGTAGTTCACCCGGCTGCCCACGAACCACTGTGCGCCAGGCAGCATCGAGCCGTCGGCACCGGGTTGGAGCACGTCGGAGTACGGCGTATCGCTGACGACGTCGAAGTACTCCCAGACCGCCGCCCACATCTCGGTCAAGCCGTCGCCGACCGACCACTCCCACAGTTCGGAGTAGTCGGCGAACGCGCGGCCGCTGCGTTGCTCGCAAAGGTCCATGAACGCGCCGAGTCGGGTCGTCGCCCGCGCATCAGAACTTGGCTCCCACAACACGTGTCCCATCGCGACCATGACACCACATGAGGCCTGCGCGAACACATTCAACGCACCAGCGGTCGCACCGATCACCGTAGGCCACTCCGCGGGGTGACAGTGCGGCGACGTCCCATCTGATGTCGGCGTCAAAGGCACCATCGTCCTAATGTCGGCGTGATGGGAACCATCGTCGATTTCGCCGGCACTGATCAAGACACCAGCGAGGCCGTCGCCACCGGGCCACGCGGCTATTTCAGTGTGCCCACCGGCGGCTCTGGGCCTGGCGTGCTGGTGATCCAGGAATGGTGGGGGCTCGACTCGGGCATCAAGGAGATGGCCGACCGCCTCGCCGAGGCCGGGTTCGTCGCCTTGGCACCCGACCTGTACCGAGGCGAACTCGCCGGCCACACGGAGATGGACAAGGCCGGGGAGCTGATGAACTCCATGCCGTTCGACCGGGCGGCTGCCGACATGAGCGCAGCGGTCGATTTCCTCGTCGCCCACGACGCCACGGCCGGTGATTCGATCGGCGTCGTGG
>DATKCX010000349.1:0-6949 GCA_035512975.1 Ilumatobacter sp. | reverse complement strand
ACCATGCGTGCCACGCTGGCGGTGTTCTTCATCGTCGGCATTGCCATCTCGTTCACCACGCTCGCCATCGCCGGCGTGGTCGGCCGCCGTGAACTGGAACTCGGTGCGCTCCTGATGCCCGCCTCGCTGCTGGGCGCATGGCTCTCGCGCTACACGGCCAAGATGTTGCCAGCCGAAACCGTGCGACCGCTGGTGCTGGTGGTTTGTGCGGCGTCGGCGGTCGTGTTGTTGCTCGAAGCCGCCCTCTGAAACCTGGGCACGGTCGAACGGTATTGTCGCTCGCGTATGACCGAACTCTCACCGGAAGAACGCCAGATCGTCGAACTGGTGGCGAAGTGGGTCGACACCGAGGTGCGGCCGGTGGTGAACGAACTGGAGCACGCCAACACGTACCCGGACGCGCTCATCGAGCAGATGAAGCAGATGGGCGTGTACGGCCTGTGCATTCCGGCTCCGTATGGCGATTTCGCCGTGTCGGCCCGCTGCTATGCCCGCGTCGCCGAGGAGATCGCCCGCGGCTGGATGTCGTTGGCCGGCGCGTTTGGTGGCCATTCGGTGGTGTCGAAGTTGATCCTGCAGTTCGGCACCGAAGATCAGCGTCAGAACTATCTCCCGCGCATGGCCACCGGAGAACTGCGCGCCACAATGGCGCTGACCGAGCCCGACGGCGGCTCTGACCTACAAGCCATGCGCACCGTCGCTCGGCCGGTGAGCGACGGTTACCTCATCAACGGGTCCAAGACGTGGATCACCAATGCACGTACCTCTGGCTTGGTCGCTCTGTTGGTGAAGACCGATCCCGACGCCCAGCCCCGCCACCGCGGCATCTCGATCCTGCTGGTCGAGAAGGTGCCGGGATTCAGCGTCTCGCGGGACTTGCCGAAGCTCGGGTACAAGGGGGTCGAGTCGTGCGAACTGCATTTCGACGACTGTCTCGTGCCCCGCGACGCGTTGCTCGGCGGTCTCGAGGGCAACGGGTTCTCCCAGATGATGACCGGTCTCGAAACAGGCCGTATTCAAGTTGCCGGGCGCGCCATCGGAGTGGCGCGTGCTGCGTTCGACGATGCGCTGCGCTACGCGCAGGATCGAAGGTCGTTCGGTGTGCCCATCTGGCAACACCAGTCGGTCGGCAACCTGCTGGCGGACATGGCCACCCAGATCACCGCCGCACAGCAGCTCAACTACCACGCGGCCGATTGCATCGACTCGGGCCGCCGCGCCGACATGGAAGCCGGAATGGCGAAGTTGTTCTGCTCGGAGATGGCGGCGAAAGTCACCCTCGACGCAATTCGGGTGCATGGCGGACACGGTTACTCCACGGAGTTCGACGTGGAGCGTTACTACCGAGACGCCCCGCTGATGATCGTTGGTGAGGGCACGAACGAAGTGCTGCGCACCGTCATCGTCAAACAAGCCATCGACCGCCAAGGCCGCACCTGACACGCCTGGTGCCTGGCACCAGGCGTGTCAGGGGTTGGGATGGTCTGGGTGCCCGCTCCTACGATGACGTCATGGCTGACGCTGCCGCTCTACCCCCCATCGACGCCGAGTTCGGGTTCACCGAACTCCTACCCCTTGGCCACGACGACACCCCATATCGCCTGCTCACCACCGACGGTGTTTCCACGTTCGACACGCCGGAGGGCACGTTTCTCAAGGTGGAACCAGAGGCGATTCGGCAACTCACCGCCGAAGCGATGCGCGAGATCGCTCACTTCCTGAGGCCCGCGCACCTGCAGCAATTGCGCAACATTCTCGACGATCCGGAAGCATCACCAAACGACCAATTCGTCGCCATCGACCTGTTGAAGAACTCCGCCATCGCGGCCGGTGGCGTGCTGCCCATGTGTCAAGACACGGGCACGGCCATCGTGAAAGGCAAGAAAGGTCAGTTCGTGTTCACTGGGGGCGGCGACGAACGCGCCATCGCCCGAGGCATCGCCGACACCTATCTCACCAGCAACTTGCGCTACAGCCAGATGGCCGCGCTCGACATGTACAACGAGCAGAACACCGGCAACAACCTGCCCGGTGAGATCAAGATCTCGGCCACCGATGGAGACTCATACAAGTTCTTGTTCATCGCCAAGGGCGGCGGCTCGGCCAACAAGAGCTACCTGTATCAAGAAACGAAAGCCCTGCTCAACGAGGCCACATTGCTGCCGTGGGTGTTCGACAAGATGCAATCCCTCGGCACGTCTGCCTGCCCGCCATACCACCTGGCGGTGGTGGTCGGCGGTACGTCGGCAGAGTTCGCGATCGAGACCGCAAAGCTCGCTTCCACCAAGTATCTCGACTCGTTGCCCACGAGCGGTGACGCCACGGGGCGCGGGTTCCGAGACATCGAGTTGGAAGCCAAACTGCTCGAACTCGCACAGACCACCGGCATCGGCGCACAGTTCGGCGGCAAGTACTTCTGCCACGACGTTCGAGTGGTGCGACTCCCCCGCCATGGCGCGTCGTGCCCCGTGGCCATGGCCGTGTCGTGTTCAGCCGACCGGCAGATGCTCGGCAAGATCACCAAAGACGGTGTCTTTCTCGAACAACTCGAACACGACCCGGCACGATTCCTGCCTGACGTCACCGACCAAGACCTCGACCATCCAGACAGCCCGGCAGATGTGGTTCGGATCGATCTCAATCGGCCCATGCCCGACATCCTCGCCGACCTGTCGAACTATCCGGTCCGCACCCGAGTGATGCTCACGGGCCCGATCATCGTCGGTCGCGACATTGCCCACGCCAAGATCAAGGATCGTCTCGACGCCGGCGAAGGAATGCCGCAGTATCTGAAAGACCACTGCGTCTACTACGCCGGGCCGGCCAAGACGCCCGAGGGCTACGCGTCGGGGTCGTTCGGGCCCACCACAGCGGGCCGCATGGACTCGTACGTCGAGCAGTTCCAAGCAGCCGGCGGTTCGATGATCATGCTCGCGAAGGGCAACCGGTCCAAGCAGGTGACCGACTCGTGCAAGCAACACGGTGGCTTCTACCTCGGTTCCATCGGCGGCCCAGCGGCGCGGCTGGCGCTCGACAACATCCGCCACGTCGAAGTGTTGGAGTACCCCGAACTCGGCATGGAAGCGATCTGGAAGATCGAGGTAGAGGACTTCCCAGCCTTCATCGTGGTCGACGACAAAGGCAACGATTTCTTTCAGCAGGTGAAAGCCGAAGCCGCCGCCGCAGTCGAGGCACGCGTCTCCTTGCGCCGCTAGCAGATCTGTTTGGCTGGGCGGCACGCGGGGTAACGGTTGGGTATGGCTCTTATTCTCTGGATCATCGCCGTCATTCTCGTGGTGTCTGGCATTCTCGCAATCTTCCGCAAAGAGTTGCTGTGGGGCATCGTCCTCATCGTCGTCGGCTTTCTCGTCGGCCCCGGTGGCGTGTCGATCTTCACGTAGTTCGGCCGTGCGGCCTCGCCCTATCGCACGCGTCCGACCAGCAAGCGTTCGGTGGCGCTGACCTCGGCGGTGTCCCATCGGTGTGAACCGGCACCGTCGAGTTCTTCGAGAATGCCCCGCAGCGCTGCAAGGGTGCCCTGGTCGGTGTAGTCGCTCTCCGAGCGATCCATGCGACTCCGTGCCTCCTGCGATTCTGTGCCTCCTCAGGCGAGGCTGACGATGTCGAGCCAGTCGTTGTTGAAGTAGTCGACGTCTCCATCGGGCAACAGCAACACCTTCGTGGGCGACAGTTCCAGCACGAACTCGGTGTCGTGGCTGACGAAGATGATCGCACCGGGCCACGCCTTGAGCGCGTCGGCCACGGCTTCGCGCGACGGCGGATCGAGGTTGTTCGTCGGCTCGTCGAGCAGCAACAGGTTGTTGCGGCCTGTCATCAACATCGCCAACGCGAGTTTGGTCTTCTCGCCGCCCGACAACGTCCCAGCGTCTTGGAACACCTTCTCGCCCGACAACCCGAACATGCCCAGCAGCCCGCGCAGCTGCGTCTCGGTGAGCTGCACGCCGCTTGGTACCGACCGACGAATGTTGTCGAGCAACGACTCGTGCACCAGCAAATTGTCGTGTTCCTGGGCGTAGTAACCGGCGGTCACCTGATAGCCGAACTCGAAGTGGCCCAAGTCGGCCTGCGTCTCTCCGGCAAGGATCCGGAGCAGCGATGTCTTGCCCGCACCGTTCAGGCCGAGTACCAACAGCCGCTCGCCGCGCCCGAGATCGAAACCGACGTCTTCGAAGATCGGCGGCCCGCCGTAGCCCTTGCAGAGCTGGGTGGCCGTGATGACGGTCTCGCCGCAGGCCGGCGGCGTCGGGAACTTCACCGTGATCTGTTTGGTCGCTCGCGGAGCGTCGACCTTCTGCGCTTCGAGCTTGGCGATGCGCTTCTCCACCGACTGCGCCTGGGTTGCTTTGGTCGCCTTGGCACCGAATCGGTCGACGAACTTCTGCATGCGATCGATCTCGCGCTGCTGCTGCTGCGCCTGCTTCGAGAGCCGGACCTCGTCGTCGGCTCGGGCTCGCTTGTACTGCGTGTAGGTGCCCTTGTACTCGACGATCTCACCGATGGCGGTCTCAGTGGGTCGATCGAGGTGGAGCACGCGGGTGATCGCCTCGTCGAGCAGGTCGAGGTCGTGACTGATGACGATGAGCGCGCCTTTGTACTGACGCATGTAGTCCATCAGCCAGTTCTTGGCGTCGACGTCGAGGTGGTTGGTCGGTTCGTCGAGGCACAACACGTCGCTGCCTGCGAACAGGATGCGCGACAGTTCGGCGCGGCGCCGCTCCCCGCCCGACAGCACCCCGATCGGCAGATCGATGCGATCCTCACCGAGACCGAGCCCGGCCGCGAGGGCGCGGGCCTCGCTTTCTGCGCCGTAGCCGCCGTTGACCCGGAACAACTCCTCTGCCCGGGTGTATCGCTCGACGTTGCGTTCGTCGGGGCTCTCTTCCATGGCGATGCGGAGCTTCTCGAGGCGGACGATCTCGTCGTCGATGCCACGTCCCGACAGCACGTGGGTGATCGCGGCGCGGTCGTTGTGCTCGCCCCCGATACGCGGGTCTTGGGGAAGGTACCCGAAGCCGCCCTTGCGCAGCACTTTCCCGGCTTTCGGTTCGGCTTCGCCGCCGAGCACCTTGAACAGCGAGGTCTTTCCAGCGCCGTTGCGCCCGACGATGCCGACCTTGTCGCGCGCCATCACCGTGAAGCTGGCGTCGTCGACGACGAGTCGACCGCCAACTTCCACAGAGAGTCCTTGAGCCTGAAGCACCGAACCAGGCTACGGCCGTTGCCGTACAGTGCGAGGGTGATGTCGGCAGAAGCGCACACAACCGAAGCGCACGCCACGCTGGCCGAGCGTGCCGGCCCGATCGCGGCGGGTGTCGGCGCGTTGGCAGCAGCGGGATATCTGGCGGCCAACGATCCGGTGCGCTCCGGCTGGTTCGTCCCCTGCCCGTTCCGCGAACTCACCGGATTGGTCTGCCCGGGCTGCGGCATCACCCGAGCGATTCACCACCTGCTCCGAGGTGACGTGATCGAAGCGGTGCGTTTGAACCTGTTTGCTCCGCTCGTCGTGGTGGCCCTCGGGCTGGCGTGGATTGCCTGGCTGAGCCGTGACACGTTCGGTCGGCCCATGTGGCGACCGCAGGTGAACGCCGTCACCGCCCCGGTCGCGCTGATGCTGCTCGCTGCCTACGGCGTCGTTCGTAACCTCACCTGAGACCGTGAGCGCCGCCGGTGCTCAGCCGCCGGAGTCGTCGGTGAACACCGATTCGAGACAGTCCGGGTCATCGACGTTCGTTGGGCCGAGCGCGGCCACGCTGAACAACGACAGACGGTCGCGGCCCAGGTTGGACAGATGTAGGTCATCGGCACCCAGCAACTCGTCGGGGGCGTCACCTGAGATCTCGGCCCAGTCGACCACCAGCACGTTGTCGAACTCGTTTCCGAAACCTCGAATGACGTCGTTGACCTCGGCCTTGATGGGCTCGTCTTCAGTCACCGTGAACACCACGACGGGCCGCGGAGTGAGTCGTCGGAGCAACGCGTCGTACTGCGCCTCGAAGTCTTCGATGTCGCCTCGATAGTTGTTGCCCAACATCACCATGACCGCGTCGAAGTCATCAGGGTCGAAGTCAGCAGGATTGTCGGCCGGGTCGTCATTCGTGTCGTCGCCTGGTTCGGTGGTTGGCGTCGAGTCGTCGCCGTCTGGTTCAGGCAGCAACTCATCGAGCACTTCATCAGCGAACTCGATGTGGCGGGCCTCTTCGGCTTCGATCTGAACCGCCCAGCCGTACGACTCCATCGTGGTACACATCGGCCCGCCGAATCGCTCGGCGGTTGACGCCAAGATGGAGTCGCCGATCATCAGGATCCGATTTCCTTCGACCGCAAGACCGACTCTTCCGCTGGTGAGCGTGTACGGCACCGTGGGTGGCGGCGGCAACTCGGTGGTGGACGTCGACGACGTGGGCAACGGTTCGAACGACGCCGGTGGCGGCAACGTTGGTGCCAGCGTGAGTGGTTCAGGTAATCCGGTGAGCCCGACCGTGTCGGGCACCGAGATCGACAGCGTGTTCACGGGGGCTGCCGCCTGGGTGTCGTTGCACGCGGTGGCCACGAGCGACAAGGGCCCGACAACAGCAACGAGCCACACCGACCTCGACGACGATCGCCGTCGAGGTGATGTGGCAAGAGACATGGCAGGTATTGAACCTGAAAGTGCGGCTCCCCCGCACCGAAATTCGGAAACTCAGCGATTCTTCAGTGCGTCGCGAATCTCGGTGAGCAACTCGATCTCGGTCGGACCAGCCGGAGTTCCCTCGGCGGTTTCCCGGCTCCGGTTGTAGGTCTTGATGATCAGGAACAGCACGAACGCAACGAGGACGAAGCTGATGGCCGCATCGATCACCAGGCCGACGCTCACCCGCGTGGGCGGCTCACCGCCTTCGCCTTCACGTAGCGTGACCGCAATCAGCCGACCGGCTCGGGTTTCCGT
>DATKCX010000348.1:0-3090 GCA_035512975.1 Ilumatobacter sp. | reverse complement strand
GACCCCACCGCCTCGGCCACTCGACCAGTGCGCGACTGGGCCTTGGGGTTTCCGACGATGGCGAGCACATCGACGATCATGGGTCCTCCTGGGGGCTGCAACGAGACCGCTGATCGATCAGCGGTTCGATCAACACTGTGGAGGCGGGATGTTTCCTGATGGTGTCGCACCGGTGATGCAACCATTACGCACCACGAAACGGTCCGAAGTGGGCATTTCGCGGCGGATCTGAGGCGGTGCCGCTTCGTGACGCACCCGTGGTGCCGAGACTGCAAGATCCGTGGAAGACCATCGCTGAGCAGGTGTTTCATCATCTGGCAGCTACTGCGTTCGAATCGAATGTTGGCTTCTGCTCGCCCACCTGTGCGGCGCAGCTCAGGTCGTGGCGTCGGATTTCGTTCGCGAGCATTGAGCCAAATTCCGTCTGGCTCGAACCGTGCCGTGCCTTGGCGAATTCGCCAGGTTCTGCGCGAATCGGCGACGGGCGTCGCGTTCTTGCGCGTCCTGGCGACCAAATGCGCGACCCAACGGCGAGGGTTGTCCTCAGTCGCGGCCCAGAGAACTGGCCAGGACCACCGGATAGACGCGCCCGCTGCCTGCTCGTCGGAGGACTCGGCCGACTTCGGTGAGCGTCCAGCCCGAGTCGAACAGGTCGTCGATCAGCAACACGGCCCCGGCCGGTGGCTTGGCCACGCGGAACGCGCCGGCGACGTTGCGTTCGAGGTGGAACGCGTTTGCTTGTGTTTTCTGCGGTGGGCGGTCGGCGACCCGTGAGACGACCGGCGCGAACGGCAGCCCGAGGAGGGCGGCAAGCCGCTCCGCAACCGATGCCACCAGCCGGGGCGTACGAAGTGACGGCACAGCGGTGACCCACTGGAACGGCAAATCGTGTTGCCACACACGGATCATGTCGGCGAGCGCATCGATCAGTCGGTCGTCGAACTGGCCGGCTTGTCGGCCGTCGCGGACCAGTTGGCCCCAGCCGCCGTCGCCCAGAATGGCCAGAGCGCGACCCTCTTCGGACTGCTCGCCGGCCGGGATGGCGGTGCCCTTGTCGGCGACGAAGTCGTAGCAGCGCTTGCGTGGCTTGATGATGAGCGGTCGCTTGCGGAGAAACACCTCGGCCTCAGCTACCGCTTCCACCGCCAGCTCGACCGCCGCGTTGACGCCTGTGCAGTTGTCGCAGATGCCGCACGCCGCTGCGTGGGGGTCGTCGAGTAGCCCGGCGAGGAACTGCATGCGGCAGTTGGTGCTGGTGAGATAGTCGGTCATCGCCTGCTGTTCCGCTCGTCGAGCGGCGGTGACCTCGTCGACCCGCACGGTGGGGTAGGCCCACGGTTCGTTGGTGCGCTGGTAGACCTGGGCCGAAATGCGCAGCAAGGCACCGTCGACCTCGAGTTGGCGCACGACTGCGTCGAGCACGCCCTTGCGAACGTTGAGCTTCACCTGCAGACGGATGAGCGACACCTGCGGATCGTGGCTGTTGGCTGCGTCGTCGAACTCGGCAATGACGTCTTGCACGAGACGTTCCTCGGCGAACGCCCGCTCGATGAAGTAGTTCTGGATCTGTTCGTCTTCCAGGCCACGCAGCAGCACCCCAACGCTCGTGGGCAAGGCGCGGCCGGCGCGACCGACCTGTTGGTAGTACCCAACGGGCGAGCCGGGCGACTGGTAATGGATGACGAAACCGAGATCGGGCTTGTCGTAACCCATGCCCAGCGCCACCGTGGCGACGAGCACCTTGATGTCGTTGCGCAGCAGCTGGTCTTCGGCGGCGATCTTCGCGTCGGTGTCGAGGTCGCTGTGGTACGCGATGGCGCTGATGTCGTGACGGCTCAACCAGTCGGCGACGATCTCGGTGTCGCGCACGGTGAGGCAGTAGACGATGCCCGACCCGGCGAGTTGCGGGATGACGGTGGTCAACCACACCAGGCGCTCGGCCTGCCGGTCGATGCGGATGGAACTGAGCGCGAGACCCTCGCGTCGGAGCGGGCCGCGGAAAACGGTCAGCTCGGCACCGAGCTGTGCGGCGACGTCGGCGACCACGCGGTCGTTGGCGGTGGCCGTGCAACCGAGAACCGGCACACCAGACCCGGCCATACGTTCGACCACACCTCGGATGCGTCGGTAGTCGGGCCGAAAGTCGTGGCCCCAATCGGAGATGCAGTGCGCTTCATCGATGACGATCAGACCGGGACGCTCGCGCACCAACGGCATGATCTGCTGGGCGAACTCGGGGTTGGCGAGGCGTTCGGGGGAGATGAGGAGCAGATCGACGTCGTTCGCTTCGAGCGCGGCGACGAGTTCGCGCACCGTGGTCTTGGTGGACGTGTTGATGGTCATGCAGCGCAGACCCAGCCGCTCGGCCGCTTCGATCTGGTTGCGCATGAGTGCGAGCAGAGGGGAGATCAACAGCGTGGGGCCGAGGCCCTGGGCGCGCAGGAGGTGGGTGGTGAGGAAGTAGACCGCACTCTTGCCCCAGCCCGTGCGCTGCACCACGAGCACCCGGGCCCGGTCGTCGACCAGCGCGGTGATGGCCTCGCGTTGACCATCACGAAACTCCGCCTCGGCGCGGCCGGTGAGGCGCTGCAATGCGCCGAGCAGCGGATCGGTCGTTTCGACAGCCATGGTGTGAGCCATGGCGTGAGCCTCGCACGTGGGTGTGGCAAACCCTCGAGGTTCCAAGGAGTTCCTGGCGACACGGCCACGGATTGCCGCCACCGGATACCGTCTCGCTATGCCGATCCAGCTCGACATCACCGACGACGCCCGCGAACTGCTGAGCAAGCGCGGCGGGGCGATGACGATCGACTACATCCGGGCCACCGGTTGAGGCAAGATCGCTGAGGTGTCGGTCGACACCAATACGAAGGGCAAGAACCTGGTGCCCTACGACAAGGTGCGCCACCCGGAGTTCACCATTCTCGTCAGCCCCGTGTTGAGCGGCATGGTGTCGAGGATGCGGGTGGTTGCGAGGGGCAGATTCGTGAAGACCCTCGGCGTCGAGTTCGGCGACTGGCCAGCGGGGTCAGACGCCGGCACCTGCTGCTGACACTGCCCCACCAGAGACAGAACCGACGGCCCGATGCT
>DATKCX010000347.1:0-5716 GCA_035512975.1 Ilumatobacter sp. | reverse complement strand
CGTGCCCGGCAAGTGGGGCATGCGCCTCGAAGACATCGTGGTGGCCACAGAAGAGGGACCGCATCCGTTCAACACGGTGAACCACGAACTGGTGTGCGTCAACGCCTGAGGCCTAGCGGATCAGATCGGCTTGTTCACGTGTCGGCGGGTGCGACTGCGCCGGCGGTGAACGACGTGAGTTCGATCGAGGTGTCGGCACCGCGGTAACGCGCCAGTGGGCCCGCTTCGAGTGCGCAGTACACGATGGTGCCGCCCGCGACGGGAATGTCGACACAGGTGGTCGGTTGATCGGCCACGGTTTCAGGCTGGGCCTGCGGTGTTCCGATCGTTCGACCCGCGTCGTTGCGAAGTCGTGCCGCGGCACTGTCCGCCCAAAATGTGTGGGTGATGCTCAGATCGCTGACGCGGGCATCGTTGACGCCGGGTTCGCACTGAGTGCGGTCGATGTTGCAGGTCTGGCCGACGCCCGAGTCGATGACGTACAGCACCTGGCCGACCGTGATCGCGGTGGTCTCGCCGCTGCTCACGACCGAGGCATCGACGGTTGGCGCGTCCAACAGCGTCGGCGTGATCTGATAGGTCGCGGTGAAGTCGCCGTTGGCTTCTGCCTGTTCGAGCAGACCTGCCACCGCCTGCACCGCCGGGTCGGCTTGGCGTTCATTGGTGATCGTCGGGCGCTGGCCGAGCTGGCACGCGCTGAGGGCGACGGCGGCCATCGCGACGAGCGTGGCACCACCTGCCAGTTGAGGGCGACGCTTGCGGCCGTGAGGATGTGGCATGCATCTGTCAGGCTAGGCCGCCGATTTCTGGGTTCGGCGCATACCCTGCACTGCCGTGATCCGACTCGACGCCGCCACGTTCCTGCTGCAATGGGCAGTAGGCGGCATGGCGTTCTGCTGGTTCACCACGCGCCGTCGTGAGGTCGGCCTCGGCTACGGATGGCTGCTGCGGGGCACGTACCTCTTGCTGGCGATCGGTGCGGTGGTCGCTGGATTCCGGTACGGCTCGGTCTTGGGCCGCGAAGTTGCCTCGATCGGGGTCGCGGCTTCATGTCTGCTGGGCTTGGTCGTCTCGATCATGCGCAAGTCGGCAGGGGTGAGCGGGCAGACGGCTGAACACGACCGGCGAACCGAACGGGTTGCCGTCATGACCGGCATCGAACGCGACCGCGATTCCAGCGGTGCCAAACGTGGCCCTGAGTACCCGCCGATTTTCGATCTGGTGCCTGCGATCATCGGTGTGGTCGGTCTGATGTTCGCAGCGGTCGACGCCGTGCCCGGTGGCGGTGTCGACATCGCAACATCGATCCTTCGAACGGTCGCCGGTGCGGCGTTTCTCGGAGCGGTGACCGACGCCATGCTGCTCGGCCACTGGTATCTGGTGCAGCCGGGGTTGCCGCGGCGGCTCCTGAACGAGATCGTCACGGCGGTGGGCTGGACCTGGCCGATCGAGGTGGTGGCGTTGCTGATTCCCACCGGCATGATCAGCGTGTGGACCGGGTCGGTCGACGATGGATGGGGCGGCGTGCTCGGCTGGTTCTGGGGTGCCTGCGCCATCACGACGATCGCATTGGTGTTCGTCACTCGGGCAGCTCTCCGCGAGCGTGAGTACTCGGCGGTCATGGCCGCGACCGGTTTGCTGTACCTCGCGATTCTCACAGCGTTCGGCACCGACCTGGTCGCCCGCGCTGTGCTCGACACCTGAACGGGCAGGCACCACACCGATCCGTTACCGTGTGCGCTATGCCACGACCGATTTGGACGGGGACCATCAGCTTCGGCTTGGTCGCGATTCCGGTGAAGCTGTACAACGCCGTTCGCAAGCAGAGCGTGTCGTTCAACCAACTCGACGAACGCACCATGGCGCGCATCAAGTACCAGAAGGTTTCGGCGAAAGACGGCGAAGTCGTGCCCGACGAACACATCGTCAAGGGATACGAGATCTCACGTGACCGTTACATCGTGATCGACCCCGACGAACTCGAGCCGTTCATCCCGTCGGCCACCAAGACCGTCGAGCTGGAGGAATTCGTCGATCTGCACGAGATCGACCCGGTGTTCTACGACAATGCGTACTACGTCGCTCCCGGTACGAACCCGAAGCCGTACGTGTTGCTGGCTCGGGCGATGGAAGAGAGTGGCAAGGTCGCGATCGCCCGGTTCGTCATGCGCAACAAGCAGTACACGGCAGCCATCCGCGCCGAAGAGGGCCGGCTCGTCATGTCCACGCTGTCGTACGCCGACGAGGTGCTCGACCCGGCCGCCATCGACGAGTTGCAGGGTCTCGACGAGATCGACGTCGCACCTCGCGAGGTGGCCATGGCCGAATCGCTCGTGGCCTCGCTCAGCGGCACGTTCGAACCCGAAAAGTATCGTGACGAGTATCGCGAGCAGGTGCTCGATCTCATCCAGATCAAGGCCTCGGGCCAAGAGTTCACCATGCCGGAAGCGCCCGTCGACAAGCCCAACGTGGTCGACCTGATGGCGGCGCTCGAGGCCAGTGTTGCCGCAGCGAAAGAAGCTCGCGGGCGCCACCCCAGCAAAGCGGGTGCCAAGCAGACGGCAACGGTCACCCCGGTCACGAAGAAGGCCGACGGAGCGGCCGCGGCGAAGAAGGCAGCCACGAGTACGACCAAGACCGCGACCAAGACCACGGCCAAGACCACGGCCAAGACGACGGCCAAGAAAGCAGCCGCCAAGGCTCCCGCCGCGAAGGCGTCGGCGGCGAAGGCGTCTGCGGCAAAGAAGAAGAAGTCCGCCTAGTCCGATGGCTGGGTCCTCGGTCGACATCGAGGTCGAGGGACGCCAACTCAGCCTCAGCAACCTCGACAAGGTGTTGTACCCGAGCGGGTTCACGAAGGCTCAGGTCATCGATTACATGGCGCGCATCGCGCCGGTTGCGGTGCCGCACTATCGCGGTCGGGCGTTGACGTTTCGGCGTTATCCCGACGGCACCGACACGGCCGGATTCTTCGAGAAACGATGCCCTGGACATCGGCCCGACTGGGTGCAGGTGGCGCTGGGGCCGGGCGACCGCAAAGGCGGTATCGAGTACTGCTGCGTCGATTCCACCGCGGCACTGGTGTGGGCCGCGAACATGGCCGCGCTCGAGATCCATGCGCCGATGGCCTTGGCGGTCGATCTCGATACTCCGCGTGCGCTGGTGTTCGATTTCGATCCTGGTGCACCGGCGACCATCGTGGAGTGTTGCGAGATCGCCCTGGCAGCGCGCGACGTGTTGTCCGCGGTCGGGCTGGAAGCCTGGTGCAAGACGTCTGGTTCCAAGGGCCTGCAGATGTACGTGCCGCTCAACTCGAAAGGGGCAACGCACGCAGGATGCGCCGACTTCGCGCTCGCCGTCGGACAGGTGGTGGAGCGCCAAATGCCCGGTCGCGTCACCACGGTGATGGCCAAGGCTGAGCGGCCCGGCAAGATCTTCGTCGACTGGAGCCAGAACGCTCACCACAAGACGACGATCGCCCCCTACTCGTTGCGGGCTCGCCACGATCCCACCGTGTCCACTCCAGTCAGCTGGGACGAGGTGGAAGGTGCCGCGACGGGTTCGGTCGAGTTGCGCTTCGTTGCCGATGATGTGTTGGAGCGGGTCGACGCGCTGGGAGACCTGTTCGAACCGGTACTCACGGTGGTGCAACATCTCCCCGGCGTCACGAAGTAGTCGCTCGCTCAAGGCATGCGAGATCGGGTCGCCTACTCTCCGACCATGTCAGCTGATGGTCAGACACTCGGACAAGCCGGACGGCCCATCGACGAGGTGATCGAGGACCTGCGCGAGAAGCGCGGTGACGACGCCCGCTGGCGTGACGGCCGAACCTTCGGGTTGGTGTTCAACGGTGGCCACTCCGTGCACGAGGTGGCCGAGCAGGCGGCGGTGATGTACCTGCACGAGAATGCTCTGAATCCGTTCGCGTTTCCCTCACTGATGTCGATCGAACGCGAGGTCGTGGCGTGGACCGCGGGGCTGCTGCATGGACCCGACGGCTCGGCAGGTTTCCTCACGAGTGGCGGCACTGAGTCGATTCAATGTGGTGTGCTCGCGGCTCGCCAGCGTGGCCGCGCAGAACGTGGAGTCCGTCACGGCGAGATCGTGGTGGCGGAGTCGGCTCACGCGGCGTTCCACAAGTCGGCCCACATGTACGACATGCCCATCCACACTGTGCCGGTGCGAGGCGACTGGACCGCGGACGTCGAAGCCATGGCTGGCGCGGTGAACGAGCACACGGTCCTCGTCGTCGGTTCCGCACCGCAGTATCCGCAGGGCGTCGTCGACGACATTCCGGCCATCGCCGCGTTGGCGGAAACCGTGGGAGCGAACTGTCACGTCGATGCGTGCATGGGCGGGTTCGTGCTGCCGTTCGCCGAGATGCTCGGCAGAGCGGTGCCGCCGTGGGACTTTCGGGTCGACGGGGTGCACTCGATCTCGGCCGACATCCACAAGTTGGGCTATGCGCCCAAAGGTGTGAGCGTCATCTTGCATCGCACCAAGGAACTTCGATTCCACCAGATTTTCATGTTCGACCAGTGGCTGGGCGGGCTGTATGCATCGCCCAACCTGCAAGGCACACGTTCCGGAGCGCCGATGGCTGCGGCCTGGGCGGTGATGCAGCATCTCGGGGTCAGTGGATACCTCGATCTGGCGCAGACCACCCTCGACAACGCCGACCGGATGCGGGCCGGAGTGAACGCCGTCGACGGAGTTCGAGTCCTCGGCGATCCCACGTTCCATCTGCTGGCCGTGGCGAGTGACGCCGAGTCGGCGTCGCCGATCGACGTGTTCGCGTTGGGGGATGCGTTGGCCGCGCACGGCTGGCTGCACGATCGCCAAACCCCGCCCGACTCGCTGCATGCCACGGTGAGCAACACCAATGCCGGCGTCATCGACGAATACCTCGCCGACTTCAACAACTGCGCCGAACAAGTCCGCGGCACCAAGGCCAGCGACCGCTCCACCAGGTACTCCGCCGCCGAGTAACTGACACGCCTGGTGCCAGGCACCAGGCGTGTCAGTTGACCTGGCGTTCGTAGCCTTGCCAGAACGGCTCGCGGAGTTTGAACTTCTGTAGCTTGCCGGTGGCCGTTCGTGCGAGTTCGGTGCGGAACTCCACCTTCTTGGGGCACTTGTAGCCGGCCAGCTTCTGTTTCGTCCAAGCGATTACGTCAGCTTCGGTGAGCGACGATTCGGGTGCGGTCACGACGAGCGCGGTGACGAGTTCGCCCCACTTCTCGTCGGGTATACCGATCACCGCTACCTCGGTGATCTCCGGGTGTTGGAAGATCGCGTCTTCGACTTCGATCGACGACACGTTCTCGCCTCCGGAGATGATGACGTCCTTCTTGCGGTCGGCGATGGTGAGGTAGTTGGCCTCGTCGACCGAGCCGCCGTCGCCGGTGTGGAAGAACCCGTCACGAATGGCCATTGCGGTCTGGTCCGGCTGCTCCCAATAGCCGTCCATCACCACGTTGGATCGGGCGCACACCTCACCGGTTCGGTCGATCTCGATCGTCACCCCGATTGCGGGGCCGCCGGCTCGGTTCAGCAGGGTCGCCTGCTCGCTGGTGGGCAGATGATCCCACTCTTGGCGCGGCCGATTGATGGTGAGCAGGGGAGAGGTTTCGGTCAACCCGTAGATCTGGTTGAACTGCCAGCCGAGTTCGTCGATGGTGCGCTCGATGGTGCGGGTGGGTGGCGGCGCACCGGC
>DATKCX010000346.1:0-2623 GCA_035512975.1 Ilumatobacter sp. | reverse complement strand
AGCTGCGTCCAGGTGTCGGCCTGCGGGTCGTAGATCTCCGCCGCGAGCAGCCAGATGATGACGCCATTGTTGTACTCGCCGCCGACGACGATGACGCGTCCGTCGCGCAACACGCCGGACGCGTAGTACAGCGGCGCATTTGCGCTGGCGGCGACGGTCTGCCAGGTTCCGCTCAGGTAGTCGCCATTCGCATTGGGCGAGAACCGATACCACTGGTTGGTGCTGACGCCCTGCGCGAGCACGGTGCCATCGGTGAGCAACAACGTCGTCGCGACTGCGGCTGGGGGTGCATTGGTGAGGGTCGCCCACGTACCGGCCATGATCTCCTCCATTCCGGGCGGCATCACCGCCGACGGTCGCTACGCCCCGGAACGACACCCTGGGACCACGTTCCCCCGCCTTCGGCCCCGGACCTCGCCCCCGCAGTCCAGGGTGCGTCCGCCCTGAACAGGAGGGCAAGTGATTACTGCGTTCTCCGACCGATCTTGATCGTTACCAGAGCTTCCGGCCGATCACGGTCGCCTCGAAGTTTCGACCCGGCTCGGCGCCGGATCACCGAGAGCTACCGGACGCGCCTGGGACTCCGCGACGCATGGCGTTCCACTCGTTCTCGGTCAGCACCAAGGGTTCGTGGGCTTCGTCCCGACTGGCGATCACGATGAGATGCGAACCATCGAGCTCGACGTGGCCCTGCAGGCAGTGGTCGGCGTCCCATCGGATCTCACAGTCGCAGCCGACGACTGCGACGAGTCGATCATGCGCTCGGGCGTGCGCCCTCTCATCGTCAAGTCGGTGTGATTCTGTCATCCGAGGCCTCCTTGTGGTGAGGTGGCCGAACGGCTCGGTTGGTCCAACTGTATCGGTGCTGGCGTCTCGTGTAACGGAACTCGGGCCGGAGCGGATCAGAGCGACGGGCTGCCATTGCTGGAGCGGAACCCCACCGCGAGACGGTTGTTTGAGACGGCCGGCTGGTCGAGCCCGCATCTGACCAATGCGTGAGGTCGTTGCGCACGGTGTGCACAACGACCTCACGCATTGCAGCGGCCGACGAATCAGCGGTTACTCGTAGAGGATGACCATCGAGTCGATGCGAGCGGACGCCGCGCAGGTGTCCTGTGCGCTGCCGCCGGACCGGAACAGTCCGAAGCTGTAGCTGTCGCCAGGCTGCAACGTGAACGCGGCGTTGGGGGACGTGAGCTCGAAGGTCGAGCTGTTGACCATGTTGCTGGTCGCACCCTGGGCGCCGACACCGGGCTCGGACATACCGGCCGACGCCGAGACCCCCTGCGGGTGCACCTGGCCGGCACGGGAAACGCTGGTCGAGTTCGCTCGCCAGTGGACGTCGCAGTTGACGGCGCTCGTGTGCCACGTGAACGTTGCGACGAGGGTCGTGCCGGGCGTGTAGTCGGGCGGCAGGACGAGGTGGAAGTTGGCGTCGTTGTTCACCCCGTCGACGAAGGTGAGCCCCGTGTTGGCTCCGAACCCATCGCTGTGCGTCGCGGTGCCGGATGAACCTGCCTCGAAGACGTCGAGCGAGATGAACTTGTCGTTGCTCGGCACGTAGTAGCCGGCGATGTCCGCGATGACGTGCACGTTGCCGAACGCGTTGAAGACGCTCACCTGGCCGCCCGCACCGACCTTCACCGTCACCAGGTTGGGCACCGTGGCGCCGCCAGCGGTCCAGTTCAGGTTCGAGACGACCGGTTGGGGCTCGCCAGTGGGATACACGGTGAGGAAGCTGCGTTCCGTGGTGCCGGTCGCGGTGACGTTCAGCACGACCGACGCCGCGTTCGCAGGGACGCCCGCGACTCCCGTCACAGCGAAGGTGTGGATCTGGCCAGTGCTGAGGGGTCCGACGAAGCCGCCGACGTTCTCGGGTGCGGGGCGGGTGTCGAGGATTCGCACCGGCGAGATCGACACGAACGAGTTCTGCACGACGTCGCCGGGCGCGGCCGAGACGTAGTACAACCCCGATCCAGCGCCGAGCGACACCGCTACGGCGGCGCCGACAGCGGCCCAACGGCTACGCCATCCTGTTTTGCGCCGGTTCGCGGAGATGGTCGAGATCTGAGCCTCGAGCTCGGCCAGGCGTTGTTCCTGATCCATGATGTGTCCCCTCTGGTGCTCGCGATCGCCGGTGACATACCGGCGACACGCGACGACGCTAGTTCGGTCACGCCGTCGCGACCACTGGTGAATTCGGGTCGCCGAGTCTCGCCTCTCACCTCGCGCGCGCCTCTGGGGTCGGTCGGAAACCTCGTTCGCCCAGCTCTGGGTGACCGACGCACAGCGCGTCGGAACGGATCTCGCGCATCTCGGAACGCGGGGCGCCGGCGGGGCCTCATCGAATGCCGCAGGCGGTCAGCCCGTCGGACGTGTGGCGGCGCGGAACCGCTCGGTGAGCTCGGCGACGACGTCGTCGGTGAGATGCAGCTCGACTGCATGCGCCGCGAGCTCGACGTGGGGTGCTGAGCGCGATGGTCCGGTGATCAGGGCGGTCACGTCATCGCGCTGGGTGAGCCAGGCGAGTGCGAGCGCTCCGGGTGGCACACCAAGATCGCCGGCGGTCGCAGCAAGCGCCTCGATCGCGTCGTGGACGCGGGGCGTCATCATCTCGTCGAGG
>DATKCX010000345.1:0-6979 GCA_035512975.1 Ilumatobacter sp. | reverse complement strand
CAGGCTGTTGGGCATGGCGAAGTTCGAACCGTCGGACGAGCCGAGATCGTTCACCGACGCCGATGTCAGCTGTGGGCCTTGGCCGGCAGCGAACTGGGCGACGACAGCGTCGTCGATGCGCAGCCCGGCCGAAGCACTCGGAGCTGGAGCTGGAGCAGGGGCAGCCGCAGCCACGGCAGCACCAGCAGAAGCAGAGTCACCAGCACCAATAGCCGGCCCGCTCTCCATGGCGGTCGGGGCCTCGGCGCTCAGCGCCATCGGCAGTTCCACGTCCACGGTCAGGCCGGGGGCACCGGCTCGCAGCGTCACCTTGATGCCGTGCTTGGCGGCCAACAGCGATACCACCGACATGCCGAGCGTCGGCTCCACCGACAGCCCCACGATCGGCGGGTTCTGCAGCAGTTCGTTGAGCTCTTCCAACCGGTCGGGGTTGATGCCCACGCCGGCGTCGTTGATGCGAACGGTGTAGCCGTCGGGCGAGCGGCGGCCGCCGACTCGCACGGTGGAGTTCGGCGGGCTGAACGACGCGGCGTTGTCGAGCAGTTCGGCGAAGAGGTGAGCAACGTCGGCCACCACGTTGCCGCGGACCTTCATGTTGTCGAGGTGCTCCACTTGTATGCGGCGGTACTCCTCGATCTCACCGATCGACGCACGCACCACGTTGTCCACGTCGGTGGGGCCGGTGCGGCGACGGCGCGGTTCCTCGTTGGCCAACACCAGCAGGCTCTCGGCGTTGCGGCGCATGCGGGTGGCGAGGTGGTCGAGTTGGTAATAGTTGGCCAGCACGTCGGGGTCGTTCACTTCGGCTTCGAAGCCGTCGAGCATGGAGAGCTGGCGGTCGACGAGCGAGCGGTTGCGGCGCGCCATGTTGATGAAGATGTCGGACACGCCCTTGCGGAGCACGGCCACCTGTTCCTCGGCCACGCTCACCAGCGTGCGCTGCATGGTGTTGAACGACTCGGCCAGTTCGGCGAGTTCGTCGCTGCCCTTGGCGTTCACCGGGTCGATGGTGGGCAGCGCCCGGCCCCTCGGGTCACGCATGGCGTGTACGAGGGTGGGTAGCTGGCGGGTGGCCACCTGGTTGGCGGCTGCGGCGACGGCGCGGACGCGCTTGGCGATCGAGCGGGTGATCCACCAGGTGACGATCATGGCGAGCAGCACGGCACCCAAGATGATGCCCATGCGAACCAGCGTGGCCGAGCGGGTGCTGGCGGCTTCGGCTTCGGCTCGTTCCACGATCGAGGTGCTGATCTCGCGTTGGAAATCGTTGCCTTGGGTGATGAGGGTACTGAAGGCGTCGACTTCGATCGGTTTCACGGCGGACGGGTCTTCGGAGCGCAGGGCACGGTCGACGTCGATGCGGAAGCTGGCGAATCCGATGGTCATGCCGCTGCGGCGGAACTGCGACGCCCACTCGTCGGGGGCGATGACTTCGAACTCGCTGAGGGCCGACTCGAGCTGGTCGAGGCTGTTGCGGGCGGCGACGAGTGCGTTGGTGTTGGTGGGGTCGTCGGTGAAGCGGCTGACGTTCTGGATCACCAGACCGGCGGCGAGGTTCGATTCGGCGATCTTTTCCACGGCGAGGAGTTGGCGACCGAGAACGGGGTCGCCCGCGGCCGGCGGAAGGAGGCCGGCCACGGCGACGAGTTCGGATGAGGCCAGGCCGTAGGCGGCGAACGGCTCGGCGTTCATCACCATGTTGGCGGCGGCCATGTCGAGGTTGCGGCGGGCGGCGGAGAGTGAAGAGCGGGCCGAGGTGATGTGCTTCACGGCCGCCACGTTCTCGCCCAAGTCTTCGATGGCGGTGCGGACGGTGGCGATTGCGGTGTCGGTGGCGGTGCGGGCGGCGGCGAGCTGGTCGGCCGGCGCGGCCGTGTCGCTGTCGGGCGGCACCTCGTCTGCGATGGCTGCAGCGGTGTCGGCGGTGAGGTCGCGTTCGGCTTCCACGGCGGCGAGCGCGTCGATCATCGGGCTCCAAACGGCCCCGAGTTGAGCGCTGCGTTCGGCGTCGGCGACCTTGTCGAGGTCGGCGCGAACGTTGACGAACAACAAGGCGCCGATGGCGAGCAGCAGTGGGACGGCTGCGGCAAGCAGCTTCGTCGACAAAGATGGTCTGCGCATGGTGGGCGATTCCTCCGGGAAAGATGATGTGCAGTGCCTCACCCGTTGCGCCGTGCGCTCGGGATCCTCACCGTTGCCGGGCCTGGACTGGCCTTGGCCTGACGGACCTTCATCGGTAGCGCAGTGGAGTATCTTGAGAAAAAGCGAACGCTCGGCAGACGCGACGGTCAATGATCGACCCGGCCGTCACGGGTGCCGACCACACGCGCTCGCCGGCATCCGGGGTGCCTGGGTACGCCCCGCTCACAAGAAGTTGAATCAGCGTTCGTCGGATAACCACCTGCGAGAGCAGCCGGTCCGCCAAGATGTGAACAATGATCCGAATCATGACGTAAGGAGTAGGTAAGGAGTCAGCGTGCTATCACGGCCTGCGTTCGCTTCGCGTTCGCAGGTTCTGCAGTTGCTCAAGTGATCGGGGAATTCTGCCGATAGCTCGCCGCGGCAATCGCGTCACCAAACGTCGTTGCTGAATCAGCGACAAGAGAACTGAGGATTTCACCAGCCATGTCCAACACCGACGCCGACTTCCGCCAAAGTCTGGTCGCTGCGGTTCAAGCCGAGCTTGAGCGGCACGCGTCCTCGGTGGTGGCTGAAGTCGATCGCTTGCGCGAGCAGAACGAGCGGGAGCGGCGCGAGATGCGCGCTGATTTCACGAAGCAGATTGAAGCGCTCCAGAACACGTTGCAGCACACCGCGCAGCACGTGGCTGCGAAGGCCGAGGCCGATGTGGAGCGTGCTCGTGCCACGGTGGAGCAGCGGCTCACCGAAGCCGAGACGCGCCAGACCCGCCGGTTGGAAGACATGACTTCCGGCATCGACGCCACGGTGTTGGCGGCAGCCCGGCCGTTGTTGGAAGACGTGAAGTCTGACCACGAGGACATGGGCGTCAAGGTCGATCATCTCGAGTCGCAGTTGCGTAAGTTCGACGAGCAGGCGGCGCGCATGGTCACCTACTTCAACGATGTGTCGCAGCGCATGGAGGCCAAGCAGGACGAGCTCGCCCAAACGGTCGCCACCGATGTGGCCAGCCAGATCGCCAGCTTGCGTCAGGTGGTGGCAGACAACGAGTCGTCGTTGCGCCGGTTCCAAACCGAGGTGAATCAGTCGGTCACGAAGAAGATGACCGACGCCGAGGAACGCATCACCACGAAGTTGGTGGCTGCCGAGAGCCGCATGAAAGACGACAACACGCAGCGCATCGCCGAGATCGATGCGCGGGTCACCCGGGCCAGCACCGGGTTGGACGAGACGATGGGTGTGCTCAACGATCGCATTTCCAGCATGGACGACCGATTCATCAACGCCGATCGCCGGGTGGGTGTTCTCGAAGAGTCGGTGAAGGGCATCGACCAAGACGCCCTCGAGGTGTTGAAGAACAAGATGTCGGCTGCCGCTGGTGAGGCGATGTTGGTGCGCATCGAGATGGAGCGGTTCGAGAAGACCACCAACGAACGGGCCGACACGCTGGCCGTTCGTGTCACCGAAGTCGAGACCCAATTGCAAGACGCCACGATGGATGTGTCCACCGCGGTGCAGCTGGATCGTCTGGAAGAAATCGAGCGTGCGTTGATCGAATTGGATCCGAACAAGTTTGTACTGAAAGTTTCGCCACCACCTGCCGATACACCTTCGCAGCCCGGTCTTGAGAGTGGGCTGGGAACGGATGCAACTGGCGTTGGAGAGAGCGAACCACCGTTGGGATGGGATTGATTCCTTATGGCTTTTGGCAAAAAACCAGACAAGAAGAGTGAGGCGTCGTCTGATGGCGGCTCTGCTTTCGCGCTTTCCGATCAGGTCGAGCCGGGTGTTTCCGTTGCCGAGTGTGTGGCGTTGGGCCAGGCACTGGTAGAGGCCGGTGCGCTCACCGGCGAGGAACTTCCCAAGGTGCTCACCGAGGGCAACGGGGAACTGTGGCCGTTCGGCCAGTTGTTGCTCACCAAGTACGGCGTGGGCCGTCTGGAGTACGCCCAGGCGTTGGGCAAGGCGTGCGGGTTGCCGGTGGCCGACGCGAAGGGTGTGGCGGTCGACCCTGAGATGGCTGATCAGCTCACCGAGACGATCGCTCGCAAGTTCTATCTGGTGCCGATCAGTGCGGCCAACGGCAAGATCATCGTGTGGAGCGCCGACTGTTCCAAGGTGCGTCGCGACGCGGCCGAGGCTGCGGCGGGCCTGAAGTTCGAGTGGTACGCCACCGACTGCAAGGCGATCTCGTCGTACACCGAGCAGATCTGGCGTTCCGATGCCGACATCGGCCGGTTGGTGGCGTCGTTCCAAGACACCGACGCGGCGATTGCGGTGGCGGAAGAGGCCGGCCAGGTCAGCCTCGACGATCAGGCACCGGTGGTGCAGTTGGTGTCGCGCATCGTGGGTCAGGCCCTGCGCGACCGTGCGTCAGACATTCACATCGAACCGATGGACAAGTACGTGCGAGTGCGGTATCGCATCGACGGTCAGTTGGTGGAGGCGGTGCGTTTGCCGCTCAGTGCGCACAACCCGCTGATCAGCCGTTTGAAGATCATGTCGTCGATGAACATCGTCGAGAAGCGGGCCCCGCAAGACGGCCAGTTCTCCACCACGGTCGACGGCCGTCCGCTCGACGTGCGTGTGGCCACGGTGGCCACGGTGTTCGGCGAGAAGTGCGTCATGCGTTTGCTCGACAAGAGCAAGTCGATGGTGGGTTTGAACGAGCTGGGTATGCCGCGTGAGACCTACAACGCGTACGCCAAGATCGTGCACGCCCCGTACGGCATGGTGATCTGTGCCGGCCCTACCGGTGCCGGCAAGACCACCACGTTGTACGCCACGTTGCTCGACATCAACTCCACGGGCAAGAACGTCACCACCATCGAAGACCCGGTGGAGTACGTGTTCCCGGGCATCAACCAGGTGGGCACCAACGAGCGGGCAGGCCTGACGTTTGCCACCGGCTTGAAGGCTCTCTTGCGTCAAGACCCCGACGTCATCCTCGTGGGTGAAGTCCGCGACGCCGACACGGCCCGCATTGCGGTGCAGTCGGCGCTCACCGGTCACTTCGTGTTGTCGTCGCTGCACGGCAACGACAGCGTGGCCGCGGTACACCGTTTGCTCGACATGGGCATCGAGGCGTTCCTCGTGGCCTCGGCCGTGGTGGCCGTGGTCGCCCAGCGTTTGGTGCGCCGCATTTGCGACAACTGCAAGGAAGAGTACGAACCCACCGCCGACGAGTTGCAGGTGTTCCGCGCCAACTCTGGTGGCAGCGACAAGACCCACTTCTTCCGGGGCTCCGGCTGCAGCTACTGCTCGAACACCGGCTACCACGGCCGTATCGGCGTGTACGAGCTGTTGAAGATCACGCCCGAACTGCGCCTCCTCATCGTGGGCTGGGCCACTACCGAAGAGTTGCGCCGCCTCGCGGTGGCGCAGGGCATGCGCACGATGTTGCGTGAGGCCATGCAGCTCGTCGAAGACGACACCACCACCATCCCCGAGGTCGTGAAGACCTTGTTCGCCAACTAACAGCGAGAAGTACCATGCCCAAGTTCGCATATTCCGCCATTGATTCCTCGGGCGCAGAGGTCGAGGGAAGGACCAAGGCAGACACCATCGGTAGCGCGCGCTCGGCGTTGGTGGAGCAGAACCTGTTCCCGATCAAGATCGCCGAAACGAAGGGGATGCTCGATTTCGAGCTCACCAAAGAGAAGGTGAAGAAGAAGAACCTGATGAACTTCACCCGCCAGCTGGCGGTGTTCGTCAAGGCGGGTATTCCCATCACCGACGCGCTCACCACCATCGCCGACGAGTCGACCGACGTGGCGCTCACCCGGGCCATCACCGAGATGGTCGACGACCTGCGCAACGGCGGGTTGTTCAGCGCGTCGGCGGCGCAACATCCCCAGGTGTTCCCCAACTACTACGTGGGCATTCTGCAAGCCGCCGAGCTGACGGGTCGTCTCGACGATTCGCTCGACTCGCTGGCCACCTACATCGCCCGCGAGATGGAGACCCGGTCGAAAGTGGTGGGTGCCCTCGCCTATCCGATGGTGGTCATGGTGATGTCGTTGTTCACCGTCATGATCTTGGCGGGCTACGTATTGCCGCAGTTCAAGCCGTTGTTCGAGGAACTCAACGCCGACCTGCCGTTGCCCACGCGGATGATGTTGTTCATCGCCCGCTTCTTCGGCGACCTGTGGTACGTGACGGTGATCGGGTTCCTGCTGTTCATCGCCACCGTGGTGTTCCTCACGACGCACCCCACCGGCAAAGAGCTGTGGCAACGGGTCTCGCTGAAAATTCCAATCATGGGTGGCATCATCGAGTACGCCATTCTCGAACGGTTCTGCTCGGTGCTCCACACGATGTTGCAGGCCGGCGTGGCCGTGCCCGAGGCGATGGAGACCACCACCCAAGCGGTGTCGAACATCGTCTACAAAGAGCAGCTCGACATCGCCCGCCAGCAGATGTTGGAGGGTTCCGGCTTCACCCAGCCACTCATCGAGACCGAGCTGTTCCCCGGTGCCGCCCGCCAGATGTTCAAGGTGGGCGAAGAGACCGGAACGCTCGACGCCCAGCTGGAAGTGGCCGGTGAGTACTTCAACCGCGAGCTCGAGTACCGCATCAAGGCCTTCACCACGCTGTTCGAGCCGATCATGATCGTGTTCGTCGGCGTCATCGTAGGCTTCGTCGCTGTCGCCCTCGTATCAGCCATGTACGGCGTCCTAGGCGGCGTAAAAGAAGACTCCGGCGTCTAATGAACGCAGAGGATCGTGAGCGGCCGCAAGAGGATCGTGAGGTGCCAGGCCCCAAGCGGGCACGAGAGGATCTTGTGGTGCCAGGCCCCAAGCGGGCACGAGTGGATTGGCCCTGCAGCGACCGCGCCCGA
>DATKCX010000344.1:0-2247 GCA_035512975.1 Ilumatobacter sp. | reverse complement strand
GCGGGTGGACGACCAGGCCGCCATCGGTGCGGAGAACGCGATGCCCGTCAACACGCCGAACGGCACCGCCACCAACAATCCCCATGAACGAGTGCTGGGGAAGAACGCCAACACCGTCGCCACGCCCGCCACGGCGATGCCGGCGCGGGTGGCGTGCCACATGATCAGCCCCCTGGTGATGTTGCCTGCGGTGAGCGGAGACGCAGCTTGGGCGTGAAACGTGCGGGTCCACTTGAAGCCGCCGACGATCGGCCACATACCCTCCCCGGCCGACACCATCATCGCGGTGGTCGCCAGCAGCCCGGGCGCGAGGAACTGGAAGTAGCTCTGCCCGTCGAGCAACTGCGGGGAGCTCGACCGCTCGTCGACGAGCGCACCGACGCCGAGGCCCATTCCGAGCAGGTACATCAACGGCTGCACGAACGCGCCCATCGCGTGCGCCTTCCAGATGGTGCGGTAGAGCGTGAAGTGGCTCTCCCACACCCGCACCGCCGGCGGCGTCCCCAGGCTCGACATCAGCAGCCCGCCATCAGTCGACCAGTGTGCGGCCGGTGAGTCGGAGGAACACGTCTTCCAGCGAGCTGCGGCGAACGAGCGCCGACTCGGGGGGCGACTCGCGGCGGTGCACCTCGTTCAACGCGTCTTCGCCGTCGTCGGCGTAGATGAGCACCCGATCCGGCAGCACCTCTTGACGATGGCCGATGCCTTCCAGGTCGGTGGCCCGCTCCTCGTTGGTTCCGGCCGCGTACCGCAGCTCGAGCACTTCACGTGACGAGTGCTCGCGAATGAGTTGCAGCGGCGACCCCATGGCCACGATCTGGCCGCGGTCCATCACCACCAGCCGGTCGCAGAGTTGCTCAGCCTCGTCCATGTAGTGCGTGGTGAGCACGAGCGTGACGCCACGTTGTTTCAGACGGTACAACCGGTCCCACAGCACGTGCCGGGCTTGCGGGTCGAGGCCGGTGGTGGGTTCGTCGAGCAACAGCAGATCGGGTTCGTTGATGAGCGAGCGAGCGATCGTGACCCGTCGCTTCATGCCGCCAGACAGCGGCTCGATGGTGCTCTTCGCGCGATCGGTGAGTTGCACGAACTCGAGCAGTTCCGCCGTTCGTCGCTTGCACTCGGCTCGGGGCAGATCGAAGTAGCGGCCGTAGATGATGAGGTTGTTCTCGACGCTGAGTTGCTCGTCGAGCTGGTCTTGCTGCGGCACCACACCCATGCGCGAGCGGATCTGCTTGCCGTGCGTGGCTGCGTCGAGGCCGAAGATCGACAAGCTGCCCTCGGTGGCGGGCGATACGCAGCCGATCATCCGCATGGTCGACGACTTGCCGGCACCGTTCGGGCCGAGAAAGCCGAAGGACTCACCCGGGTACACGTCGACATCGATGCCGTCCACGGCCGTGAAGTCACCGAATCGCTTCACCAGCGAGCGGGCAGAAATGAGTGGTTGGCCCCCCGACGACATACCGAAGTGACGCTACTCACCTCACGCCCTCGATGACGCCGCAGTTACCAGCACGGCGCCGCGTTCGCACCGTTTGACAACACTGCGTTCACATTGGCGACTCGCTGCCGAAAGCGAGAATGTTTACGTTGACCTGCGTGTATACACCCCTGCACACAGGTGCGGATCCCGAACGACCGCTGACATCGTTGGCGTACGACGAACTGAAGCGGCGTTTGTTGCTGGGTGAATTTCGGTTGGGGCTGCGGTTGGGCGAGGTGGCTCTCGCCGAGAAGATGCAGGTGTCGCGCACGCCGGTTCGTGAAGCCCTCGCCCGCCTCCACGCAGAGGGCTTCGTGGTGCGCCTGCCAGAAGGCGGCTTCTCGCCAGCAGCGCCCGACCTCCACACCATCGCCGAGATGTACGTGGTGCGCAGAGGACTGGAATTGACGGCACTGTTCGCCGACGACGGTCACGACCTCGCCCAGTTGCGAGATCTGAGAGAAGACTGGGCGGCGATCGAACCGCCCGTAGACGAGGGCGACCCGAGCTTCGTGCTCGTCGACGAAGACTTCCACATCCGCCTCGCAGCCGCGAGCGGCAACCGGTCGCTCGTGGAGCTGCTCACGCGAGTGAGCGAGCGCATTCGAGTGGTGCGCATATACGACTTCCTCACACCAGATCGCATTCGCAAGACCATCGACGAGCACCTCTCGATCCTCGAGGCGCTACTCGCCGGAGAGAAGAAGGTCGCCGAACGACGACTGAATCGACATCTCCACATCTCGCGCACCATCGTCGAA
>DATKCX010000343.1:0-6544 GCA_035512975.1 Ilumatobacter sp. | reverse complement strand
GTCTAGCAGTTTACGGTCGAATCGTGCGCCACACGGTGAGTCAGGATCGCGTTGTCAGCCGGCGGGGAAGTAGCCGTTGACGTCGTCGTCGAACCAACACCACCGATCACACTCGCCGCAATGAGCGCGAAGGCGAGGAGCGCCCTCAGTTGGCTGACGGTGGAACGTGTGCGAGCGGAACGGTTGGCACCTTGCATCTCCGTATCGTGCGCTGCATCACGTGCGCCGCGCATCGGGGAAAGCCACACACCTGACGATCATGCATCATCGACAGCATCGCCGAGTTACCGCGATCTACCGCGCGGTAACTAGCCTGCCGGTATGACTGAAGCAGTGATCGTTGCGACCGCCCGCAGCCCGATTGGTCGGGCCTCCAAGGGTTCGCTCGTCGATCTTCGCCCCGACGACATGTCGGCGCAGATCGTGCGTGCGCTCATGGCGAAAGTGCCGCAGGTGTCGGCATCCGACGTCGAAGACCTGATCATGGGTGTCGGCCAGCCGGCTGGTGAAGCAGGCTTCAATATCGGCCGCGTCGTGGCCATTCTCGCCGGGCTCGACGACGTTCCCGGCGTCACCGTGAACCGATACTGCTCGTCGTCGTTGCAGACCATTCGCATGGCCGCGCATGCCATCAAAGCAGGCGAAGGCGATTGCTTCATCTCAGCTGGCGTCGAAGCGGTCAGCCGCTACGGCAACGGCGCATCCGACACCGCACCCAACCCGGTCTTCAAGCCGTCTGGGGCGCGCACCGTCGAGCGCTCGCAGGGTGGCGCTCCCGTGTGGACCCCCTCGGAAGACCTCATGCCCGACATCTACATCGCCATGGGGCAGACCGCCGAGAACGTGGTGCAGCAAGAAGGCCTCACCCGTCAAGAAATGGACGAGTTCGCGGCCCTCAGTCAACAGCGTGCGTCGGCCAACATCGAGAATGGCTTCTGGGCCGACGAGATCTCGCCGCTCACGTTGCCAGACGGCAGCGTGGTGTCCACCGACGATTGCCCACGACCGGGAACCACCGTCGAGGGTCTGTCAGGCCTCAAGCCGGTGTTCCGCCCCGACGGGTCGGTCACTGCCGGCAACGCGTGCCCACTCAACGACGGTGCCGCAGCGGTCATGGTGATGAGCGACACCAAGGCCAAAGAACTCGGCCTCACACCGCTCGCCCGCATCGTCGCCTCCGGCGTGTCGGGCCTCAACCCGGAGATCATGGGCCTCGGCCCGATCGAAGCGGTTCGCCAAGCGCTCGGGCGCGCCGGCATGACCATCGACGACATCGACCTGGTCGAGATCAACGAAGCGTTCGCTGCGCAGGTCATTCCGTCGGCCAAGCACCTCGGCATCAGCTGGGACAAGCTCAACGTCAACGGCGGCTCGATCGCGCTCGGCCACCCGTTCGGCATGACGGGTGCCCGCATCATGACCACCTTGATCCACGGCCTGCAGGCTGCCGACAAGCAGTACGGCTTGGAAACCATGTGCGTCGGCGGCGGGCAAGGCATGGCCATGATCATCGAACGCTTGAGTTGAGCCAGATTCGCCTCTGACTGCGTTCCGCCTCACCGCTCGTTGCCCAAGAGGCAACTCGGGTTCGTCGCGCCTTGTCAGAGACAAATCTGATCTCAACTCAAGAGCTTTGAAGTTGTTCTCGACGGTGAACCGGGCTGAGGGTGCGGCGCGCTCGCGATCAGGTGGTTGGGTGCTGGGCTGTTTGGAATGCGCTGCTAGACAGTCCCCTATGGGGGACTGGAACTTTGCGGATCTATGGGAGCTGGCGGCCGACGAGTGGCCGGATGCTGAGTGTTTGATCCACGGGCCAACTCGGCTCACCTGGCGCGAGGTCGACCGGCGCGCCGACGGCGTCGCGCAGTATCTGCTCGATGCCGGGCTCGAGCACCAACAAGCAGTTGCGCAGTACCTCTACAACTCGCCGCACTACATGGAGTCGATGTTCGCCGCATTCAAAGGTGCGTTCACCCCGGTCAACACGAACTACCGGTACACGGCGCATGAACTGCGCTATCTGTGGGACAACGCCGATGCTGGAGCCGTGGTGTTCCACGGTTCGTTCGCCGACACGATCGAAGCGATTCGACCCGAGCTTCCCAAGGTGCTCGCCTGGTTGTGGGTCGACGACTCGGCTGACGGTTCGGGATCATGCCCCGATTGGGCGGTGTCATACGAAGACGTCGCCGGCCGGGATGTCCCGAGAGTGGCCCCGGCGTGGGGCCGGTCGGGCGACGACCTGAATCTGTTGTACACCGGCGGCACGACGGGCATGCCCAAAGGCGTCATGTGGCGTCAGGATGACTTGGTCGTCATACTCACCGCATCGCTTGGTCCTGGCCTAGCGGACGACGGCACGATCGACCAGCTGCGGGGTACCCGCCCGTCACCCGGACTGCGGTATCTGCCTGCCTGCCCGCAAATGCACGGCACCGGCAACTTCCCCGGGTTGTCGACGCTGGTGGCAGGCGGAAGCATCGTCACGCTGGAACAACGCACGTACGATCCGATCGAGATGCTCGACACGATCGAGCGTGAACGAGTGAACGCCGTGTCACTGGTCGGCGATGCGTTCGCCAAGCCGTTGCTACGGGCTCTCGACGCGAACCCCGAACGCTGGGATCTGTCCAGCCTGGTGGGGATCACGTCGTCGGGTGTGATGTGGAGCAAGGAAACCAAGCAGGGCCTGCTGCGGCACCACCCGGCCATGCTGTTGTTGGACGCGTTCTCGTCATCAGAAGCGCTGGGTATGGGATCGTCGATTTCTGGAGCGGGTGCCGAGGCCGATACCGCCACGTTCGAACTCACGCCCAACTCGATGGTGATCGACGACGACAACCGGCCCGTCGCTGCTGGATCGGGAACCGTCGGTCGCCTTGCGGTTGGTGGCCGCCAGCCGTTGGGCTACTACAAGGACCCCGAGAAATCCGCGCGCACGTTCCTCATCATCGATGGTCAGCGGTACTCGTGCCCTGGTGACTTTGCCGCTGTTGAGGCCGACGGGAAGATCACACTGCTCGGCCGTGGATCGGTTTGTATCAATACCGGTGGTGAGAAGGTGTTTCCAGAAGAGGTCGAGGAGGCGATCAAGACCTTCGCAGGCGTGGCGGACGCGGTGGTGGTGGGTGTGCCCGACGACAAGTTCGGTGAGGCGGTGACCGGAGTGGTGGAGATACTCGACGGCTCGATCGTCGACGAACGTGGGTTGTTGAGCCACGTTCGAGCGACGCTCGCCGGGTACAAGACTCCCAAGCGGATCGTCTTCGTCGACTCCATTGCCCGTGCGGCAAACGGCAAGGTGGACTACAAGCGGCTGAAAGCCGAAGCAATCGCTTCCCTCACCAGCTAGCGATATGTGCAGCGGACTCGGGGCGACGCCCGCAAACGCGTGGCGGCTGCGCGGCTCGGCGGTGTTCAGATCAGGTGGTCGGCGCGAACACAGATCGTGTCGACCGGGCGATTCGGCCGTGCTGCCAGCAGGTACTGACGGCCCCCTGAGTGCACTTCAGCGAGCGGAACCGGGCCTCCCAGCGGAACGCTGTTGAACGTATAAGACTCCGACGACACGAACCTCACGCTGCCGACTTCCAGTCCGGCCTGGTCTGCCTCGGCCGACCAGAGGTGCACCAAACCCTGCCGCATGGCTGGGTCTTCCAGCAGATCACAGCCGGTGAGTCTCAGTTCGATGTTCGTGATCGACACCAACGCGATGTCATCGATGGGTACCGAAACGTTGCCCTTGAGTTCACCGTCAAGCATCATCACGATTCGTCCGTTGCCGGCACCGGCGCTGCCGATGTAGCCGTATCGAACGAGCGGCAACCCGTCGTCGCCGGTGGACACCCACCGAACGCGATCTCCGGGTTGGTAACTCATGCCAGCCGACCGACCTCTTCGAGCACCGCATCGGAGAACTCGGGCCACAACCGCAGCGCGTCGGGTGACCACTCGTCGAAGCGCCGGTCGGTGAGCGCTACGACCCCCACCTCGACGACTGGGTCGACCCACATCATCGTGCCGGATCCCCCAAAGTGACCAAACGACTGTGGCGAGTTGGCGCGTCCCATCCAATGCGGTGACTTGGCTCCGAGGATTTCGACCCCCAGGCCCCACGGGCATGGATCAAACCGTCCCACTTCGGGAACGATACCCGCCAGGTCGGGGTACTGCGGTGTGATCACGTCGGCGCGGGTGGCGGGAGCGATCAGCCTGGGTGCCAGCAATTCGGCAACGAACTTCACCATGTCGTTCACGGTGCTGCGCGCGCCGAACGCAGGCGAGCCGCTGAGCACGGTGTCACCCATGTCGAGCGGAGTGAACACGGCTTCGGTGAGGTAGTCGGCGAACGGTATGTCGGCGGCAGCGGCCAGTAGGTCGGCGGCGCGTTCGATGCCCGTGTTGGAATAGTTGCGCCGTCGACCAACTGCTGAGACCGGTGCGTCTCCCGTGAAGCCGAACCCGGCGGCGTGGGAGAGAAGATGGCGGAGGGTCGCGCCGGCCTGAACATCAGGACGGTCGATCGGCTCGTCGAGGGCGACGATCCCTTCTTCGACACCGACCATGATCGCCCACGCCGTCAGGGGCTTGGTGAGAGACGCCAACGCGAACGAGCGCCCGGCGTCGCCATTGGTGCGCACGATCGGCGGATCACCGCGGCGCACCACTGCGGCCGCGACGTGCTCAACCGGCCATTCACTGACCAGTTCGAGCGCTTGCACGGGGCTCAGACGTTTGCGTTCCGGATGGACTCAGCAGTGCGGAACGCAAGTTCCAGCGACTGACGACCGTTGAGTCGCGGGTCGCACACCGACTCGTACCGATGGTCGAGGTCGGCGTCACTGACCTCGTCGGCACCGCCGACGCACTCGGTGACGTCTTCGCCGGTGAGTTCCACGTGGATGCCGCCTGGCCAGGTGCCTTCGGCGTGGTGGGCCCGCACGAACCCCTCGATCTCGGCCACGATCGACTCGAAGTCGCGAGTCTTGTGACCAGACACGCTGGTGTATGTGTTGCCATGCATCGGGTCGCACGCCCACACCACTGGGTGCCCAGAGTCTTTGACGGCTCTCAGCAGTGGCCGCAAACCCTCTTCGATGTTGCTGGCCCCCATTCGAGTGATCAACGTGAGGCGCCCCGGAAGGCGAGCGGGGTTGATCGCCTCACAGATGTTGATGACTTCCTCACCAGACACGGTTGGACCGATCTTGCATCCAACCGGGTTGCCGACCCCACGGAGGAACTCGATGTGCGCGCCGTCGAGGTCGCGTGTGCGCTCGCCGATCCACAACATGTGGGCCGAGCAGTCGTACCAGGTGCCGGTGGTGGAGTCGCGGCGGGTGAGTGCTTCCTCGTACGGGAGCAGCAGGGCCTCGTGGCTGGTGAACACATCGACTTCGCGCAAGTTCGCATTGGTCTCGGTGTCCATCCCGGTGGCCCGCATGAAGCGCAGTGCCCGATCGATCTCGGTGGCGAGCTGGTCGTAGCGCTGGCCAGCCGGGCTGGACGCTACGAACTCTTGGTTCCAGGCATGCACGCGGTCGAGCGCCGCGAAGCCACCTTTGGTGAAGGCGCGTACGAGGTTGAGCGTCGCGGCAGACTGGTGGTAGGCCTGTACCAGCCGGTCGGGCGAGGGAACTCGGGCGGCTTCGGTGGGTGCTTCGGCGTTCACGATGTGGCCACGGAACGATGGCAACTCCAAGTCGCCGTACCTTTCGAAGTCGGCCGAGCGGGGCTTGGCGAACTGCCCGGCGAGACGTCCGACTTTCATGACCGGCACTCCCATGGAGTACGTCAGCACGATCGCCATCTGCAGGATCACCCGCAGCTTCTCACGAATGTTGTTGGCAGAGAACTCGTCGAAGCTCTCGGCGCAATCGCCGGCCTGGAGGAGGAAGGCGTTTCCTGCTGCCACCTGGGCGAGCCCGGCCTGCAGCGATCGGGCCTCGCCCGCAAACACCAACGGTGGATACGCGGCAATTTGCTTGAGTGCTCGGTCGAGATCCCCATCATCAGGCCACGTCGGCTGCTGCTTGATGGGAAACCCTCGCCACGATTCCGGTGACCAGTCTTTCGCCATGGCTTCCAATACTACCGGCCCGAAAAATGCGAAACCCGGTTGGATTCCTCCAACCGGGCTCCAAACAAAGTTTTACGTTCAGTCGATTGTGGCGACTGAGGTTTTCGCTGGGTAGGCGCACGAGCCCCGAGTTGGCTTTCGCCAACGAGCGGGCGAGTGCAACGCCCCCAGCGGGAAGCTCAGACTGCCAGAATCCGTTCGGCGTCGTCGCGGAGGCCAGCGACTGCCCGGCTGACCAGGCGACGTGCGGCCTCAGCGGTGACACCGAGGCTTTCGCCGACTTCACGGAAGCTCTTGCGCTCACCGTCGAGCAGACCGAAGCGAGCTTCCACGGCGTAACGGGCCCGGGCGTCGAGCGTGCCGAGCAGTTCGTCGAGGAGGTCGCCTTCGACGAGCGCCATGACGTGCTCTTCGGGGGTTCCGTCACCGTTGGCCATCAGGTCGCCGAGCGTGGCATCGCCGTCG
>DATKCX010000342.1:0-29751 GCA_035512975.1 Ilumatobacter sp. | reverse complement strand
GTCGGCACCTGGCGTGACCGAGCGGATGCGCCCGTCGGCCACGGTGATCGCCACCCGCGCCACTGCTGCGCCGTGGACCACGGCGACATCGCACCAATACGCCGAACTCTCGTCGGCAGCGGATGAGCTCACGACCCGCCTCGGTCGACGAACTCGGTGATGCGCTCGATGAACGCGGCGCGGTGGTGGCGTTCGAACTCGTCCCAGGTGGCGATGGTCGTCGGGTTGGTGACCCGGTCGATGAACAACACGCCGTCGAGGTGATCGCATTCGTGCTGCCACGTGCCGGCGGTGAGACCGCGTTTCACCTCGTCGTGTTCCACGCCGTGGCGGTCGAGGTAGCGAACCCGGATGTTGACGTGCCGATCGACGTTGCCGCGCAGCGGTACCGACAGACACCCTTCGTTGATGTCGACCAGTTCGTCGTCGAGCGGCTCGATCACCGGGTTGACGGCGACCGTGAGCGGGATGGGCGGCTTGTACGGGTACCGCGTGTTGTGGGTGACCTCCATCACGGCGATCCGTACCGGCGCACCGACCTGTGTGGCGGCCAGGCCGGCTCCGTTGGCGTGATGCATCGTGTCGATGAGGTCGTCGATCAGGCGTTGCGTGTCGGCCGACGACAGCTCGGACGGCGACACGTCGCGACCAGGAACACGCAGTGCAGGATTGCCGATCTGCAGGATCGGCAACACGCTCATGGCTGTTCTCGCATGGGTACGCGCACCCCTCGTTCGGCGGCGACTTCGATGGCACGCTCGTAGCCGGCGTCGACGTGGCGGATCACGCCCATGCCCGGGTCGTTCGTGAGGACTCGCTCGAGCTTCTCTGCGGCCAGGTCGGTGCCGTCGGCAACGCTGACCTGGCCGGCGTGGATGGAACGCCCGATGCCGACGCCGCCGCCGTGGTGGATGCTCACCCACGTGGCCCCCGAGCACGTGTTCACCAGGCCGTTCAGTAGCGGCCAGTCGGCGATGGCGTCGGAGCCGTCGATCATCGCCTCGGTTTCGCGGTACGGCGAGGCGACCGAGCCGGAGTCGAGGTGATCCCGACCGATCACGATGGGGGCCTTCAGTTCGCCCGAGCGCACCATCTCGTTGAAGCGCAGCCCGAGCCGATGGCGCTCGCCGTACCCGAGCCAACAGATGCGGGCCGGAAGGCCCTGGAACGCGACCCGTTCGCCGGCGAGCTTGATCCAGCGCGCCAGGCCCTCGTTGTCGGGAAACTCTTCCAGCACCGTCCGGTCGGTGGCAGCGATGTCGGCCGGATCGCCAGACAGCGCAACCCATCGGAACGGTCCGAGCCCTTCGCAGAACAGCGGCCGGATGTAGGCCGGGAGGAATCCGGGGTAGTCGAACGCTCGGTCGTAGCCGCCGAGCTGTGCCTCGGCCCGCAAGCTGTTGCCGTAGTCGAACACCTCCGCACCGGCGTCCATGAAGCCCACCATCGCCTGGCAGTGTGTGGCCATGGCGGCCCGCGACCGGCGCGTGAACTCGGTCGGGTCGGTGAGCTTCAACTCGGCGGCGGCTTCGGGTGTGATGTCGTTCGGGAGGTAGCTGAGCGGATCGTGCGCGCTGGTCTGATCGGTCACGATGTCGGCCTCCACACCGTCTGCCAAGAGCCGCGGCACGACGTCGGCGGCGTTGCCGAGCAAGCCGACCGACAGGGGAGTGCGCGACTTCTTCGCCGCCATCACGCGACTGATGGCGTCGTGATAGTCGTCGGCGATCTCGTCGAGGTACCGGTGATCCACTCGGCGCTGCAACATGTGGAGGTCGACGTCGATCACCAGCACGACGCCGTCGTTCATGGTGACCGCCAGCGGTTGGGCACCACCCATGCCGCCAGCTCCAGCGGTGACCGTGAGCGTGCCTGCGAGCGTGCCGCCGAAACGCTTGCGGGCGATCTCCGCGAAGCACTCGTAGGTGCCCTGCAGGATGCCTTGCGTGCCGATGTAGATCCACGAGCCTGCGGTCATCTGGCCGTACATGGTGAGGCCTTGATGTTCGAGCCGTCGGAACTCGTCCCAGTTCGCCCAGTCGGGTACCAGGTTCGAGTTGGCGATCAACACGCGCGGTGCCCATTCATGCGTGCGCATCACGCCGACCGGCTTGCCAGATTGCACGAGCATGGTCTCGTCGCGTTCGAGCGTGGTGAGGGTGCGCAACATCGCTCGGTAGGCGTCCCACGACCTTGCGGCCCGGCCGGTGCCGCCGTACACGACCAGCGCGTCGGGATTCTCGGCGACTTCAGGATCGAGGTTGTTCTGCAGCATGCGGTAGGCGGCTTCCTGCTGCCAGCCGTTGCACGACAACTCGGTTCCGCGGGGTGCTGAGATGTTCGTGACCGGTGTGCCGATCGAATGGCTCATGACGTTCCAATCCATGTTCGCGTCTGTTGTCGCATCTGTTGTCGCATCTGTTGTCGCGTCGGTGGTGCTGCTCTCTTGCAGTCTGCGATGTTTTCCCAGTACTGTCAACAGGTAACAAACTATGTCACCAGACGACAATTCTCCGAACCCGGTCATCGCACGGGGCAGCGACGAATCACACGACCTCGTGCCACGCTCGATCGGGCGGGTGCTCGACCTGCTCGAAACCGTTGCCGCCGCCGGGCAGTGCTCGCTGACCAGTGCAGCGGCTGCGGTAGGGCTCACGCCGACGACGGCGTTGCGTCATCTCCGGGCGCTCGAAGCCCGCGGTTACGTTGATCGTGACGACGACGGTCGCTTCGCCGTCGGCCCCACGTTGATCCGCCTCGTGCCGCGTCCCGACGCGACCACAGCGTTGCAGCGACTACTCGCCGCCGCGCAACCTCGGCTCGACGATGTCGCCGCCGTCACCGGAGAATCGTGCTACCTGGCGATCTCCGACGGGGCGTATGCCACGTACATCGCATGGGCCGAAGGCACTCGGGCGGTGCGGCACGTGGGCTGGCTCGGTCGCCACGTGCCGATCGAGGGCACGGCGATCGGTGCGGCGCTGGCGCTTCCGGGCGATTGTGTGTCGAAAGCCGGGGCGGTGGAAGCCGACATCACCGCCATCGCGTGCGCTTCGATCGCAGTTCCTGGCGGGCCTGCGGTGGTCAGTCTGTTGGGCCCGAGCCATCGACTGCGCGGCGCAGACCGAACCACAGCGTCGGCAGCGGTGCGGCAAGCGGTCGTCGCGATCGAGGCGGGCCTGGCATGAAACGCCGCTCAACGAGATTCTGATGGAGGTTCTGATGAACGATTCCGGCATGGCGCAGACAGTTGCGTTGGACGGTCCAGGTGTCACGGTCGCGGATGTGATCGCGGTTGCTCGCCGCGACGCGGAGGTCCGGTTGACCGACGCGGCGCTCGACCGGATGGCCGCGGCGCGCGCGATCGTCGAGAGGTTGGCGGAGGGCGAACCGAAGTACGGCATCTCCACCGGATTCGGTGCCCTCGCCACCGTGTCGATTCCCCCCGAGAGACGTCAGGCGCTCCAAACTGCGCTCGTTCGCTCGCACGCCGCCGGAATGGGGCAGCCAGTCGAAGAAGAGGTCGTGCGGGCGATGATCTTCCTGCGCGCCCGCACGTTGGCGCTGGGTGCCAGCGGCGCTCGGCCACTCGTCGCCGAGGCGATGGTGGCGCTGATCAACGCGGGGATCGCTCCAATCGTGCCCGAATACGGGTCGCTCGGGGCGAGCGGAGACCTGGCACCGCTCGCGCACGGCGCGCTGGCGTTGCTGGGGGAGGGCGAGGTGATGCACCGCGGGCAGCGGGTACCGGCCGCTGATGCGTTGGCGGCAGCTGGGCTCGAGCCGATCACCCTGGCAGCGAAGGAGGGGTTGTCGGTCACCAACGGCACCGACGCGATCTTGGGCATGTTGTGCATGGCGATCGACGACGCCCAGTGTCTGCTGGGCCAGGCCGACATGATCGCGGCGATGACGGTCGAGGGGATGCTCGCCACCGATGCGGCGTTCGCCGACGATCTCCAAGCGTTACGACCGCACCCTGGCCAGGCCGCGAGTGCTGCCAATCTGCGTGCCATGCTGGCCGATTCATCGATCGTCGCCAGCCACAAGACCGGCGACACTCGAGTGCAGGACGCCTACTCCATCAGGTGTACGCCGGCGGTACACGGCGCGGTTCGAGACACGCTCGACCACGTTCGGCGCGTCGCCGAATGGGAACTCGCTTCTGCGATCGACAACCCCATGGTGCTTCCCGACGGGCGCGTGGAATCATGCGGCAACTTCCACGGTGCACCCCTCGGATTCGCCGCCGATTTCCTGGCGATCGCGATGTCGGAGATCGGTGCGATCGCCGAGCGGCGCATGGATCGCATGCTCGACAGGACTCGCAGCAACGGTCTGTCGCCATTCCTCGCCGACGACGCCGGTGTCGACAGCGGCATGATGATCGGTCACTACACGGCTGCCGCGATGGCGTCGGAGAACAAGCGGCTCGCAGCGCCCGCGTCGGTGGACTCCCTGCCCACCTCGGGCATGCAGGAAGACCACGTGTCGATGGCATGGGGCGCGGTTCGCAAGCTGCGTCGCTTGATCGACAACGTGCGCCGCATTCTTGCAGTCGAGTACGTCGTAGCCGCCCGCGCGATCGATCTGCGCGGGCCGCTCCAACCGGCTGTTGCCACCGGAGTGCTCGTGGCCTTGTTGCGGACCGAGGTCGATGGGCCTGGCCCCGACCGTTACCTGTCGCCCGACCTGGGGGCCGCCGAGCAACTGTTGCTCGGGCGGTCACTCGACGCGGCCCTTCAGCGGCACGGGATCAACCTGGTCTGACACTCAGGCTGCTGCGACCAGCAGGCGGGCGCGCAGGGTAGGTTGCCGCGATGACCGTCAAGCGCCTGCAGAAGTCTCGAATCTTCGCCACCGAGCACGAGCACGCGTACGACGTGGTGCTCGTCGCGCCGCTGACCGACATCTTCAGGCGTCGGTATCTGGCCATCGCTCCCATCGCTGAGGTGAGCGGGCAGGACGGTGTGTGGGGACAGTCGGTCGGCCAGCGTCGGGCGATCCGGTTGAGCGACGGTGCCACGATGATCGAGACGCTGACCGCGATCGACGCGCCGAATCGGTTTCGGTACGCGATCGGCGACCTCACCGGCCCGTTGCAGTCACTCGTGTCACGCGTCGAAGGGACGTGGGCATTCGAACCGTCCGCCGCAGGCACCACGATCACGTGGAGTTGGGACGTCACCCCCAAGGGCACCGTGGGCCGGATGGTCATGCCGGTGTTCGGTCGGATGTGGTCGGGCTACGCCAACCGAGCGATGGACCAGATTCAGCTGCTCCTCGTCGCCCAGTAACGGTCGAACTCGTGTCGGAGGTGGGGATAGCCTCGCGCCATGCCGCGAGTGGAACGCCCAGCGATGTCTGACTACGGGGTGCCGAGCGATATAGAGGGTGCGTTGCCGTGGGAGTGGGCTACCGAGCGGCTCACTGCGAATCGGAACTACTGGGTCGTCACGGTCGACGCCGACGGCAAGCCCCACTCGATGCCGGTCTGGGGCGTGTGGCACACGGACGAAACGTTCTGGTTCTCGTGCGCGCCGAGCGCGCTGAAATCCCGCAACATTGCTGTGAATCCTCATGTGGTCGTGACCACCAGCGACACCGTCGAGGTCGTCTCCGTCGAGGGTGTCGCCCGCGCCGCCGACGTGCCGCGTGATGTCGCCGTCGAATGGGCCGAGAAGTACCACGACGCCAACGACACCAGCCCCGTCGCGCAGAGCGTCGACGAACTCGCCGAGTTCTTCGCCGCCAACGCCGCGTTCCAGGTGGTGCCGCACAAGGCGATCGGCATGATCGAGCGCGCCGAAGAGTTCGCCGAGCGCGCCACCCGATGGTCGTGGGCGCAGTGATCGACACCACCTCGGCAAGGCAAGCCGGCAGTCACATCGAGGTTCGTCACTCTGCGCCGCTGGCGGGCGAAGTCGTGGTTCCCGGCGCGAAGAACTCGGTGCTCAAACTGATGGCCGCGAGTCTGATGGCCGACGGCATCTACGAGATCAGCAACGTGCCCGACATCGTCGACGTGGGCATCATGGCCGAATTGTTGCGGGCGATCGGTCTGCGGATCGACATCGATCGTGAGCACGGCGTCGTCACGATCGAGAACCGTGGTGACCTCACACCCGTGGCTCCGTACGAACTGGTCGAGCGAATTCGTGCGTCGATCAACGTGCTCGGGCCGTTGCTCACGCGATGCGGCCGCGTGCAGCTGTCGATGCCCGGCGGCGACGACTTCGGCACCCGACCCATCGACATGCACATCGCAGGTTTGAAGGCGATGGGAGCGACGTTCAAGTTCGGCAACGGATACGTCGAAGCGTTCGCCGATCGGCTGCGCGGAGCCGACATCACGTTCGAGTTCCCCAGCGTGGGGGCAACCGAGAACATCCTCACCGCGGCGGTACTCGCCGACGGCGTCACCACCATCGCCAACGCCGCCCGCGAACCCGAGATCATCGACCTGTGCGAGTTCTTGCAGGCGATGGGTGCGCAGATCGACGGCGTGGGAACCCCGATCCTCACCGTCACCGGGGTCGCTCTGGCCGAGCTACACAGTTGCGAACACGAGACGGTTCCCGATCGCATCCAGGCCGCCACCTACATCGCCGCGTGCGCCGTCACCGGCGGGTCGATCGACGTTCTCAACGCCCGGCCCGACCACATGAAGATCGTGCTCGACCGGTTCCGCGACATGGGCCTGCAGTTCGAGGCACTGCCATACGGCCTGCGCGTCAGCGCGCCTCAACGCATGCGTGCCACCGACGTCGCCACGTTGCCGTACCCGGGTATCGCCACCGACTACAAACCGCTCATCATCACGATGTTGTCGGTGGCAGAGGGTGTCTCGATCGTCACCGAGAATCTGTATCCCGGCCGCTTTCGGTACGTGGAAGAGCTGCAGCGCCTCGGTGCCGACATCCGCACGGCAGGCCACCACGCGGTCATCCGTGGCGTGCCCCGGTTGTCGGGGGCACCGGTTGAATCCCACGACATCCGGGCTGGCGCGGCCATGGTCGTCGCCGGGTTGGCGGCCGAAGGAACCACCATGATCGGCGGCGTGCATCACATCGATCGCGGCTACGACAACTTGGTGGGGCGTTTGGCCGCCGTCGGTGCCAACATCCGACGGGTCGATCAAACACGGTCGCACGACATCAGCGGTCCCGGTTAGTTTGTTCCGTCGACTGGCAACGGGGCCGGTCGAACGGATCGAGGGTTGCACATGGACAACACTGCTCACGGCCCAGCCGTACTCGCTGAGGGACTCCGCAAGCGGTACGGCGAGACTCACGCACTCGACGGCGTCGATCTCATCGTCGAACGCGCCAAGGTCGTCGGGCTGTTGGGCCCGAACGGCGCCGGGAAGACCACCGCCGTACGCGTGCTCACCACGCTGATCCGGCCCGACAGCGGAAGGGCCCTGATCGACGGCATCGACGTCGTCGCCGAACCGATGCGAGCGAAGGCACGCATCGGGTTGACCGGGCAATATGCGGCCGTCGACGAGCGCCTCACCGGTCACGAGAACCTCGAGCACGTCGGCCGACTGTTCCACATGAAGCGCAGCGAAGCGCGCGATCGCGGCCGCGAGCTGCTCGACCGGTTTGATCTGGCCGACGCGGCCGACCGCGTCGTGAAGGGCTATTCAGGCGGCATGCGTCGACGGCTCGACATTGCGATGAGTCTGATCGCCCGGCCGTCGGTGTTGTTCCTCGACGAACCCACCACTGGTCTCGATCCGCGGAGTCGCCAATCGGTCTGGGAACTCATCGAAGAGCTCGTCGCTGGTGGCACCACCACGCTGCTCACCACCCAGTATCTCGACGAGGCCGACCGGCTTGCCGACGAGATCGTCGTCATCGACCACGGCCGCGTGATTGCCCGTGGTACGTCCGACGAGCTGAAGGGGCAGGTGGGCGGCGACGTGTTGGAGGTGCTGATCGACCTCGACGCGCCGACCGACCAGATCAGTGCAGCGTTGTCGCCGCTCGCGAGCGGCCGGGTGGTCATTGCCGACACCGAAGACGGCCGCCACCGCACCGTCACCGTGCCGGTGTCGAAGGCCGAAGGCGTGGCCCCAGCTGTCGTGCGTCAACTCGACCAGGCCGGAGTCACGTTCATCGACGTCACTGGGCGTCAGGCGACACTCGACGACGTCTTCTTCGCGCTCACCGGGCACGGAGCGGACGAACCCACCGAACTCGAGAAAACAGGCAAGCAGTGACTGCCGTCATCACGTCAGACCGGCCAGACGACGGCCCGTCCACCAACGAACCCGCCACAGGACTTGCCTGGGTGTTCCGTGATTCGTGGACCGAGGCCACGCGGCACCTCAGGTCCGTGCCTCGCAACCCCGAGCTGCTGGTGTTCGCCACGATCCAGCCAATCATGTTCATCATCTTGTTCGTGTACGTGTTCGAAGGGTCGATCCAGGTACCCATCGATTATGTGCAGTTCGTCATACCGGGGATCTTTGCCCAGACGGTGGTGTTCAACTCTGCCTTCACAGGTGTTGGATTGGCCGATGACCTGACGAAGGGCATCATCGATCGCTTGCGCTCCCTGCCGATGTATCCGTCGGCGGTGTTGATCGGACGCACGGTGTCCGACGCCGTGCGCAACGTGCTGACGTTCGTGGTGATGTTGTCGGTGGCGTTCCTGATCGGCTTCCGGTTCGAAGGCGGTCTGGGCGGCGCAATCGCCGGCACGGCATTGATGTTCGCGTTCGCGTATGCGTTCAGCTGGATCCAGGCCTTGATCGGTCTGTCGGTCCGCTCGGTCGAGGCCGCGAACTCGGCCGGGTTCATCTGGATGTTTCCGCTGACGTTCGTCTCATCGGCGTTCGTCGACCCCGACAGGATGGTGGGCTGGTTGCAACCGGTGGCCAAGAACAACCCGTTCACGTTGCTCACGAACGCGTCGCGTGCGTATTACAACGGCTACGACGCCGGCAACGACGGGTGGTATGCGCTGGCGTGGGCGGTGGGCATCACTGCGGTGTTCGCGGTGTTGGCCACTCGCAAGTTCGCCCAGTCGACCAGCGCCTAGGGAAGTTCTCGGTTCGAGACGTCTCGAGGCGTGCGGCTTGCCGTACCGTTCGCGGCATCGCTGGCCGCTTGCGCATCGACGCGACGCTTCGCGAGGGCGAGCGCGGCGGCGATGACCACGATTGGTCCGAGCACCAGCAGAAACTCGTCCCATCCGCCCTGATGGGCAACGAGCACCGTGTGCGCGATCACATGCGGAGCGTACCGGTCGGCCCGGTCGTGGGGTCAGGCACCTTGCCAGATGCGCTGATTGCCAGATGCGCTGATTGAATGACATGGCATGAGTACCGACACGCGAACCGCCGACATGCGCTCGAAGGTCGAAGCGTGTATCGAAGTCATCCGGCCTGCTTTGCAGGCCGACAAGGGCGACATCGAACTCATCAGCGTCGAGGAAGCCAGCGGCGTGGTCACCGTGCGTCTCGTGGGAGCCTGCGGCACCTGCCCGGTTTCCACGCAAACGCTCAAAGGTGGCATCGAGCGCATCATGCGCGATCGGGTCGACGGCGTGACCGAAGTGGTCAACGTCGCAGAGGTCGAGAACGATGTCGAAGCGGCGTACCACGGCCCGTTCTGATAGCAACGTGGCCCATGGCTCGTACGTCGGAACCGGCTGAACTGTTCGAACTCGCACTGGCGGGCAACCGCGGCGCTCTCGCACGGTTGTTGTCGTACATCGAGCGGGGTGGCGAAGCCGGCCGGCAGGTGGGGCGCCTGGCGTATCCACGCAGTGGCCAGGCATACACCGTCGGGCTCACCGGAGCACCCGGGGCAGGGAAGAGCACGCTCACCAGCGCCCTCATCGGCCACCTTCGCTCGATGGAACTCGAAGTCGCCGTGCTGGCGATCGATCCGTCGTCGCCGTTCACCGGTGGCGCAATTCTCGGCGACCGGGTACGGATGCAAGATCACGCCACCGACCCGGGAGTGTTCATTCGGTCCATGGCCACCCGTGGCCATCTGGGCGGGCTGTCACTGGCCACGCCAGAGGCGGTTCGGCTGCTCGACGCGATCGGCCGGCACTGGATCCTGGTCGAGACCGTGGGGGTGGGCCAGGTCGAAGTGGAGGTGGCCGGCAAGGCCGACACCACGGTCGTGGTGGTGAACCCGGGTTGGGGCGACAGTGTGCAAGCCAACAAGGCCGGGCTCATGGAGATCGCCGACGTCTTCGTGATCAACAAAGCTGATCGCAAAGGTGTCGAGGAGACCCGGCGCGATCTCGAACAGATGCTGGAACTCTCCGATTTGCCCCACGAAGCATGGCGTCCGCCGATCGTTCCCACGGTGGGCAACACCGGCGCTGGTGTGACCGCTCTGTGGGACGCGGTGCTGGCCCATCGTGAGTTCGCAGAATCCAGCGGACTGTTGACCAAGCGTCGGTCGTTTCGCACGAGCGAAGAGTTGCGAGAGATCATCGCCAATCGTTTGCGCGAGCGAGCTCGCGAGATTTGCACCGGCGAACGTTGGGACCAACTCACCGACGCCGTCGTGGCCCAGACCACCGATCCGTGGACCGCAGCCGACGAGATGCTCGTCGGCCTCGCGTAGGGAGCCGAGCCTCTGCCATCATGGCGTATGGCCGAAACTGACGCAGATCTGGTGTTGCTGGAACGACGCGACGACGGGGTGGCGGTGGTCACCCTCAACCACGGCAAGGTGAATGCGCTGTCAGGAGCCGTCATCGCACGGCTGCACGAAGTGGCGGCCGACCTCACCGCCAACCCGCCGGGAGCTGTGGTGATCACCGGCGGCGAACGGATCTTCGCGGCCGGAGCCGACATCTCGGAGTTCGGTGGGTCGGAGGAGGCGGCACACATCACGGCCGCCATCCATGGCGCACTCGATGCGATCGCGGCGATTCCCCGTTTCGTCATTGCCGCCGTTTCCGGCTACGCCCTCGGCGGCGGGTGCGAACTGGCCATCGCCTGCGACTACCGCATCGCCTCCGAACGTGCAGTGCTCGGACAGCCCGAGGTGCTCCTCGGCACGATCCCTGGTGGCGGCGGCACCCAGCGCCTGCCCCGGCTTGTCGGGCCCAGTCGGGCGAAGGAGATCTGTATCACCGGTCGGCAGGTCAAGGCCGACGAGGCGCTGCGGATCGGCCTCGTCGACGAAGTGGTTCCCGCAGACGAGCTCCACGAGCGGGCGTTCGGTTTGGCGGCCGAATGCGCTCGGGGAGCGGTGCTCGCCCAGATGTACGCCAAACAAGCGATCGACCAGGGCATGTCGCAATCGCTTGCCGACGGTTTGATCACCGAACGCAACGCGTTCATCGCGTCGTTCACCACCAACGACAGCCAGGTCGGGGTGCAGAGTTTCCTCGCCAACGGCCCCGGCAAGGCGGAGTTCACCGGCACCTGACCGAGTTCGATCGGGCGACATTCGCGGGTGCCCGTGTCGCGTGCCGCTAACCCATCTGGAGCGCTGCGGTGAACACGTCGAGGGTGCGCGCCGCGATGGCGTCCCACGAGTAGCTCGCCACCAGAAGGGATTTGCCGGCGGCCACCATCTCGTCACCCAACTCGCGCTCGTTCAAGACGCGCTCGATACACAGCGCCAGGTCATCGGCATTGCCAGGCTCGAACAGCAGCGCTGCGCCGGTGCCGGCGACCAGTTCGGCGAGCCCACCGGTGTTGGCGACGACGAGCGGCGCGCCGCCCGCGAGCGCTTCGAGTGCCACCACGCCGAACGGCTCGTACAACGAGGGGATCACCACACACCCCGCCGCGTGCACTGCGGCGCGGAGCTCGTTGTCGTTCACGTAACCAGGCACTTCGATGATGTGGCCCACGCCGGCGATGTCGATCTGCGATTGCAGTTCGGGGAGGTAGCTGCCGCGCCCGGCGATGGTGCACTCGATACCGGGCGACCGCACGCGCAGGGTGGCAATCGCTCGGGCCAGCACTTGAAAGCCCTTTTCGTACTGCACGCGTCCCCATGCGAACACCCGGCGTCCGCGTTCGTTGGTGACCTCGTCGGGGCCGATGGTCTGCCACCATGTGGGGTCGATGCCGGCGGGTACTCGCACCACCCGGTCGGGGTCGATCTCGAACCCTTCGACGATCTCGCGGGCCAGCAACTTGGTGGAAGCCGTGAGCCGGCGTGATCGGAATGCTTGCCACCACTCGACGGTGTTGATGTCAGATGCATCTCCGGGTGGGAGGTGACCTCCATGTCTGCCACGCTCGGTGCCGTGGAACGTGGTGACCAGAGCCGCACCGTGAATTTCGGCGAGCACGTTCGCCGACCACGCCACCGACCAATCGTGAGCATGGATGATGTCGGGTCGCCACCCCAACAGCCGGGCTGACATCGCGACGAATGCGTGATTGGCGGACGCCGCCTGCGCAACCCGATTGTCGATCAGCCACGGCAGCTCGATGTCGGCCCGAAGCACTCGCACCGAGCCCACCCGACTGTCGGCTGGGGTTCCGGGTAGCTGTCGGGTGATCACCACCACCTCGTGACCGACGCGGCTCATGGCCTGCGACAGACCGTCGACGTGAGCGGCGGTGCCTCCGGCGGAACTCGGCGGGTACTCCCAGCTGAGCATCAGAATTCTCATGATGGCAAGATTCTCACGACGAACCGGGACCGCCTACGGTTGGCCGAATTGTGCGGCGAGCGTGTTCAGGTTGCGGCGCCACAGCGGCCTCATCATCACCCGCGACGCGACCGCCCGGCCGAGATTGCCACCGAAGTACCACGGAAACTGCAACGTCTCGGTCCACGAGAAGCGTGTGCGGCGCCCGATGTCGATCTGCTCGAGTTCGAACACGCCTGTGCCGGATACGAGGCCGGTGTGTTCCACGCCCATCCGCTGTTCGGGCACCCATTCGGTGATCTTCATGCGGTCGTCGATTCGAATCGGACCGAATCTCGTGTCGCAGATGAACGCGGTGCCAACGCCTCGATGCTGGTCGGTCTCGAACGTGATCTCAACCGCGTCGGCCATCCACTCGACATGCCGCTCGACCTGTTCGAGGTAGGCCCAGACTTCGGCGACTGGCGCGTCGAGCTCTACCGCGACGCGGATGCTCGGCACGAACGACTAGCGCCTGGTGAGCGCGGCAGCTTCACGCAACTCTGCGGCGGCTTGTTCGGGCGGAACGATGTTGATCAAGACCCCGGTGCCGCGTTCGAACCCGGCCTGCGTGACCAGGTTCGGCCAGATGTGGATGTGCCAGTGGTACTCGCCGACGTGGGTGTGTGGCGCGGTGTGGAAGCCCACGTTGTACGCGACGTCGCCGAGCGTGCGGTTGAGGAACGCCGTGGCGTCGCGCAATGCCAGACCGACCGCCTTGAGCGAATCGTCGTCGGCATCTTGCAAGTGCAGGTCGTGGCGGCGGGGAACGATGAGCAGCTCGTACGGCGAACCGCTCCAGTACGGGCAGATGATTGCGACGTCGTCGCTCTCGAACACCACCCGATCGCCGGTGGACGTCTCCGCCTCGACCGTGGTGCACAGCAGACAGCCGCCAGCGAAGCGGGCAAACGCGCGTTCCTCGTCGAGCACCTCGCCCGGCACGAACGGCAGACCGAGCAGCTGACCGTGTGGGTGGGCGAGTGACGCTCCGGCTTCGCGACCGTGGTTGACGATGGCTTGGGTGTAGCGAATGTGAGGGATCGCGGCGTGCTCGGTGAATCGACGCTTCAACGCCAGCATGAAGTCGCCAGCGGCGTCGTTGTCGAGCGAGTCGAGCGCCGCCGAGTGTTCGGGCGAATAGACGAACACTTCGTGCAGGCCCGTGCCCTCGGCGCGGACGTGAACGGGGCCTTCGTGGTGCACGGCAAACCCGTCGTCACCTTTGAATGCCGGGTAGAGATTCGGCACCACTCGAACGGTCCAACTGCCACCCGCGTCGACCGTTTCGAGCGCCGGTGGAGTGGCCTCTTCATTCCCTGGGCAGAAGGGGCACGGCCGGTCGTTGTCGAAGTCGAGTTTCGCGCGTGGCGCAAAGTCGGTTGGCCGCTGTGCCCGCTCGGCGACGATCGTCACCCATCGCCCCGTCAGCTGGTTGAGACGCATCTGACTCATCGCCACTCAGCCTAGGTCGCGCGCTACCGACGCGACGACCACCTTGTCACGACATTGCAAGGCGGTAAACAGAAACATGACGATTCGAGTGTTCATCGAAGCGAACCGTCGACGCAGCGTCACCAAACGACTCCCAGCGGTGTTCGAGCTCGAAGCCTGCGGCGCGGGCGAATGTGTCGAGTTGCTCTGGTGTGGCGTACCGGATGGCCCAGGGCCGGAGGCGAACTCCGCCCGTTTCGGTGAATTCGATGAACTGGCCTTCGGCCCCTTGGCGTTCGGGAAGGTATTTGGTCACCGACAACACCACGCGGTTCGACGCCAGGTTGCGCACGCTCACCTCGTCACCGGCTCGAAACGGTTCATCGGGAACGAACGCCTCGACGATGAAGCGGCCGCGAGGAGCGAGACGCTGTGCCATCGCCGTGAAACAGGCCGCTTGCTCGTGGTCGCCGGTGAGGTTGAACAAGGTGTTGTACGCGACGAACGCCACGTGGAACGGGCCGGGGGGAGCGTCGCCCACCATGTTGCCGAGGACGGCGGTGACGAGACCGTCGGTGTCGCGCACGGCCAACTTGGCGAGCATCGCCGGGCTGGAGTCGACGCCGGTGACGCTGACCCCGATCGGAGCTCCGGCCACGGCCAACGGAACCGCCAGCCGGCCGGTGCCGACGCCGAGCTCGAGAATTCGTCCGCCGACGGGGGTGAATGCCAAGAGGTCGGTCACCGTCGCCTCCACGTCGGACACCCCGTGGTACCACTCGTCGTACACATCGGCGAACGCTTCACCGTAGGTGCGATCGTCATACCCGTCCACGCCCAGAAGGTACCGGAACACGACCCGCGCGGCTCGGCCTCTTCGCCGCCGGCGATTCCGTCGGTAGCCTGACCAGCGTGGGCATCACCTACCTCGATCACGCCGCGACCACCCCGGTTCGGCCCGACGCGCTCCAGGCGATGCTGCCGTTTTTCAGCGAGCGGTTCGCCAACCCCAGCGGTAGCCACCGGTTCGCCCGCGACGCACGCAAGGCGCTCGATGAGGCTCGCGACAACGTCGCGCGAGTGCTTGGCGTGGAGCCGGGCGAAGTGGTGTTCACCGGTTGCGGCAGTGAGTCGAACAACACCGTCGTTGCCGGCGTTGCAGGCACAGCGGTGTGCTCGGCCGCCGAGCACCACGCGGTGCTGCATCCCATCGAGGAGCGCGGGGGCGTGGTGGTCGGCGTCGATGCCTCCGGTCACATTCGGCTCGACGAACTCGAAGCGGTGCTCAACCCGGCCGTCGGCCTGGTGAGCGTGATGGCCGTGAACAACGAAGTCGGCACGATCTCCGATCTCGCGGCGGTTGCCCGCGTGGTTCGGAAGCAGTCGCCGGGTGCCCTGCTGCATACCGACGCGGTGCAGGCTCCCAGCTGGCTCGACCTCCGGGCGATCAGCCCGCTGGTCGACCTCATGTCGTTCAGCGCCCACAAGTTCGGTGGGCCAAAGGGCGTCGGCGTGCTCACCATCCGGCGCGGCGTTCGGGTTGCGCCGCTCATCAGTGGTGGTGGCCAGGAGCGCGAACGGCGAAGCGGCACCCACAACGTCGCGGGAGTCGTCGCCATGGCGGAGGCGCTCGACGCCACCGATCGCGATCGAGACGTCGAACTGGTACGTATTGCAGCGCTGCGCGATCGGCTCGTCGATGAGCTCGTCGGCGCGTTCGACGGCATCACCGAAACGGTGGATCGCAGCGCAAAGGTGGCCGGGTCTGCGCACCTGTGCATCGAGGGCATCGAAAGCGAGTCGCTGCTGTTTCTCCTCGACGAGGCAGACGTGTGCGCCAGCGCCGCCTCGGCGTGTGCCAGCGGGGCAATGGAACCGTCGCACGTGTTGGCGGCGATGGGGGTTCATCGGTCGCGCTCGGGTGGAGCGCTGCGCCTGTCGCTCGGCCACACCACCACCGCCTCTGACGTCGATCGAGCACTCGACGTCATCACCGCCGCCGTTGCCCAACTGCGCAAGATGCCAGTGTCGAGATGAGTGTCGAGATGAGTGTGCCGCGATGAAAGTCATGCTGGCAATGAGTGGCGGCGTCGACTCGTCGGTCGCGGGTGCCCTGCTCCTGGAGCAGGGTCATCAAGTCGTCGGTGTCACCATGAAGTTGTGGGGCGGCGACAGCGACACGGGTTGCTGCAGTGTCAGCGACGTCGACGACGCGCGCCGTGTTGCCCAACAGCTCGACGTCGACCATCTCGTGTTCAACTTCGGCGACGACTTCAACGAACACGTCGTCAACCCGTACGTGCAAGCGCACACGATGGGCATCACACCGAATCCGTGCATCGAGTGCAACCGTCATGTCAAGTTCTCACGGATGCTGCACCGTGCCGATCAGCTGGGCTTCGACGCCATCGCCACCGGTCATCATGCGCGCGTGGAACGCCACGACGGTCGGTTCCGGCTCGTCCGGGGTGCCGACGCTGCCAAGGATCAGAGCTACGTCGTCCACATGCTCGATCAGGATGCGCTGTCGCGCACGCTGTTTCCGGTGGGCGACATCGACAAGACAGAGGTCAGGCGGCTCGCCGAAGCGATGGGCCTCCGCACCGCCGCGAAACCCGACAGCCAAGACGTGTGTTTCATCACGTCGACGGGCGGTCGCGAGACGTTCCTCGGTCATCGCATCCCGTTCCGCCGGGCATCGGTGGTCGACCAGACGGGCGAGCACCTCGGTGACGTCGATGCCGTCGAACTGGTCACGATCGGCCAGCGCCGCGGTTTGGGTTTGCCGGGCGGCGGGCCGAAGCGGTACGTCACCGACGTCGACGTGGAAGCCGGCCGAGTGGTCGTCGGCGACGACGACGACTTGCACGACGTGGCGATTTCGGTGGCCGCGGTGAGCTGGGTCGACGAGCCGGTGAGCGGGGAAGTGCTGGTGCAGTGCAGCGCACACGGTGCGCCGCGAGCCGCAACGATCTCGGCTGCTACCGGCTCGAACGCTGGCGACGGCACGGTCGACGGTACGGTCGAGGTGACGTGGGCCCAACCCGAACGTCGCATCGCGCCGGGCCAGTCGGTGGTGTTCTACGACCCGAGCGATCGGTTCGTGCTGGGCGGGGGCCTCGCTGTGAGCTGGAACCACGCCGGCTGACTCGCCGGCTGACTCACCGGCTGCTCGTCAGCCGACGGGCAGTTTCCGTTCCGCCACGGCGCGGAGCGCTTGTCCGGGTCGGGAAGGTGCCACGAGACACGCCGACAGGTGAATCACCGTGCCACGTGGCTGGCTGGGCGACGCCGCCAGGATGACGGTGACCGACTCGGTGGTGGCGATCTCGAGCGCATGACCGGCAGCAGGGCCCGTGAGGTCGTACGCGCCGGTGTCGGCCGGAGCGAGGCGTACCCCGGCCACCTCTTGTCGTCGCAACATCAATGTCTCGCCCAGCACGAGATGATCGTGCACGACCACGCCGACCGGCACGACGACGAGCCACCGGCGCGCCAACTTGTGCCAACGCGGCCACGCCCAGACCGCGGTGACGGCAGCAAACGCAGAGATGACACCGCCAACGACCCAGCGCTCGCTGGCGAGGAGCAGCGGGCCGGCGATCAATCCCGCCGCGAAGATCACCCAGGCGACGGCGGCGGCGAACAGGTACGCCGGTGGCGGCCGCAGCGGATACCGCTGCTCGTGCCCGTACGCCGACGCCTGAGCGAACGCACGGCCGAACTCGGCCGAACTGGCGATGGCTGCAGCGGCGGCGGCCATACCGACGGAGAGCGCCCCGACGCCGTGATCAGCTCCGGTGATCCAGGCGGTGACCAGAACCGGGATGGCGAGGGGAACGATGACGCGGACGGCGGTGAGGGTGATCACGCTGGCGGCCGCCACGGCGACCACGCCTGCAAGCCACAGCGTGCCGCCACCCCACGTGGCCACCGTTTGCAACGCGTCGGATCGACCGTCGATGGCCTGGTCGAGCGCCTCACCGCCAACGACGAGCACGCCCACCCAGCAGGCTCGCAGTGCCCAAGGCAGCAGACGCTCGGCGGTGGTTGGTGATGACACGCCGACAGTCTGCCGTGACAAGTAAGGAGCCGAGCGGGTAGGTGAGGCTTTGCCGAGCCTGCCCGGTTGGCGACGCCAATAGATACTGGGGAAATGAGCGGAATGAAAAGGAGCGCAGCGACCTGTCCGCTCATCCCCTAAGAATCGTCATCTGCGTCGAGGACCTGCCACGATGTTCCGATGGGTTCAGTCGGAGGCCAACGCGCGGTGGTTCACCGGCGCGCGCTCGACATCATCAACCCTGGGAGCACCACCGGGCCGGGCAGCCTCCCGCATCGGCGCGCGTCGAGTGCGATTGCTTTTTCGTTCGATGTGTACGACGTTCCCGTTCTTCCGGCTCTTCCTCGGCGATCTCCAGCAGAGTCGCCGGTAGCGCAGGCTCTCGCTGGCGTACCCGGAGTTTCGTTCGGGCAATACGGTACGTTCTCGATCGACAGTTCGCGAATCGGCGACAGTGCGCCTGTGGTCACCGATGTCGGTTCCGACAGTTTCGGGTCGTTCCGCGCCGGCCTTGCCCACATGGCAGCGGTGGACTACACCGGGCCGGTCACGTGGCGTTTGATCGGCCCCATCACGCTCGGCCTGGCGTTGCGCCAGGCGGGCACCCACGCATCGGTGGCCTTCGCCGTGGCGCAGCATGCGGTTCGTAGCCATGCCACGGCGCTCGCCCAGGCAGTGCGCAGCGTGGCACCTCACGCGTCTCAAATGGTCGTGTTCGAAGAGCACGGCATGGGCGCGGTCAGCCGCAGCGATTTCCCGTTGGCCCCAGGCGAGGCGGTCGATGTGTTGTCCGGAGCGCTCGCCGCAGTGGAACACCTCGCGGTCGCCGGAGTGGCGATCGGACGCGACTGCGACATCGGCCTGGTGCTCGAAGCAGGGCCAGACGTGCTGGCGGTTCCGGCGTTCGGTCCGGTTGCTGCTGCCGCTGGCCACATCGACCAGTTCCTGCGGCGCGGCGGTTGGATCATGTGGGGCGCGGCGGCCACCGAAGGCCCCATCGGCGATACGCCCACGCGTGCCTGGCAGCGCCTCACCGAATCATGGTGTCAACTGGTGCAGCAAGGTTGCGACCCGTTGCGCTTGCGCGAGCAGTGCATGTTCGCCCCTGCTGGCGGCTTGTGCGGGCACAACAAGTCGGTCGTCGAACAGGTCACTGCAACGGTTGCCGACGTCGCTCGCCTCGCACGGGGCGAGGGCTCGTCGGCGCGGTTCCTGCTCGGAGCCTGACGCACCAGTGGGTTCATCGGACAACGCCTCACCGGCTGCGGGCGACCTCGATCTCGTCGCCGATCGAATCGATGCGCTCCGGGCGCAAGTGGCCTATCACAACCGGTTGTACCACCAACTCGACAGCCCCGAGCTGCCCGACGGCGAGTACGACGTATTGGTACGAGAGCTGCGACAGCTCGAATCCGACCACCCGGAATTCGCCGACGCCGAGTCACCCTCGATGGACGTCGGCGGCGCTCCGGTCAACACCTTCGCGCCGGTGGTCCACGCCGTTCCACTCACCAGCCTCGACAATGCGATGAGTCGTGACGAACTCGTCGCGTGGGCGGAACGGGTGATGCGTGGGCTCGACGGGGCGGTGCCGCGTTTCATCGCCGAGTTGAAGTTCGACGGTCTCGCCATGAGTCTTCGGTACGAGCGCGGCGAGCTCGTACAGGCGGCTACTCGCGGCGATGGCAAGGTCGGTGAAGACGTCACCGCCAACGTGCGCACGATCGCCGACATCCCACATCGTCTGCGGCACGGAGACGTGCCGATTCCGGAAGTGTTCGAGGTTCGGGGCGAGGTGTACATGTCGACCGCGGTGTTCGCATCGTTGAACGAGCAGTACCTCGCCAACGGCGATCGTCCGCTGGTGAACCCACGCAACGCCGCTGCCGGCAGCCTTCGTCAGAAGGATCCGGCGATGACCGCCAAACGACAGCTGTCGTTCTGGGCCTACCAGCTCGGCGAGGTGATCGGCGGACCCGATGTCGCCAGCCATCAGCACACCCTCGACGTCATCGAAGAATTCGGGCTGCCGGTGAACCCGGAGCTTCAGGTGTTCGACACCATCGACGAGGTGGCCGAGTACTGCGCCCATCGCGAACATCACCGCCACGACCTCGGATACGACATCGATGGCGTCGTGGTGAAAGTGGATGACCTGGGCCAGCGCGAGCGGTTGGGATTCACGTCGCGAGCGCCGCGCTGGGCGATCGCATTCAAGTTCCCTCCCGAGGAACGCACCACGCTGCTGAAGGACATCGCGGTGTCGGTGGGCCGCACCGGTCGCACCACACCGTTTGCCGTGCTGGAGCCGATCTTCGTGGGCGGGTCGACCGTGCAGATGGCGACGTTGCACAATCAAGACCAGGTGGCATTGAAAGACGTCCGACCAGGCGACACCGTCATCGTGCGCAAGGCCGGTGACGTCATCCCCGAAGTGGTCGGCCCGGTGCTGGCGCTGCGGAAACCGAACAGCCCGCCGTGGACGTTTCCCACCACCTGCCCGTGCCCCTTGAAGAGCACGTTGGTGCGTCCGGAAGGCGAAGCAGATACGCGCTGTGTGGAGCCCGACTGCCCGTTCCAGCGTGATCAACGGATCATCTACTGGGCGTCGCGTGGGGCGATGGACATCGAAGGACTGGGGGAGCGCACGGTGATGCAGCTCACCGATGCCGGGTTGGTTCGTGATGCGGCCGACATCTACGCGCTCACGCCCGAGCAGCTCGCAGATCTCGAAGGGTTTGCCCTGATGAGCGCCCAGAAGCTTGTCGATGCCATCGCCGAATCGAAGTCGCGACCGTTGCCGCGGGTGCTGACGGCGTTGGGTATCAAACACCTCGGCCCGTCTGCGTCTCAGGTGCTCGCGGCGCGCTTTGGCACATTGCGGCGCGTGTTCGAGGCCACCGATGAGGAGCGCTCGGCCGTCGACGGGGTGGGCGGGGTGATCGCCACAGCGCTCGGTCGGTGGTTCGCGCTCGACACCAACCGTGCGTTCATCGATCGGCTCGAGGATGCCGGGGTGAACTTCGGGAGCGAGGAAGAGATGGCGGCGCGCGAAGCCGCACGGTTGGCGATACCACAAACCCTCGCCGACAAGATCGTCGTGGTCACCGGGTCGGTGCCCGGCTACTCGCGCGAGCAGGCTGAAGAAGCGATCGAGTCGCGGGGCGGCAAGAGCCCTGGCAGCGTGTCGAAGAAGACGTTCGCGTTGGTGGTGGGGGAGGGCGCTGGAGCGAGCAAACTCACGAAAGCCGACTCGCTGGGTACCCCGGTGGTGCCCGCTGAGCGCTTCGCCGAACTGCTGGAAACCGGCGAACTGCCCAGCTGAGGCGTGGTTTGTGTCAGACACAAACCACGCCGTCGACCGGTCAGACGACGTTGAAGGTCCAGGTGTACACGCGGGCGCTGTTCTCGCCAGCTTCGACGTTCCAGTAGCGCATGACCACGGTGTGGACGCCCTCGCCGAATGATTCGATCGGAGCGCCGCTGCTCGGTGTGAACGTGAGCGTGGCGTTGCCGGGTTCGAAGATCGTCACGGCCGGCAAGTCGGTTTGCTGACCCGGCTGCGGGTTGGGGGTGGCGAGATCGCGAATGCTTTCGGTGGGAATGTCGATGCCGTCGATCGAGAGCGTGCCGGTGAAACCTTCGGCGAGGTCGGCGAACACCTGAGTTTGGCTCAACGCCTGCACGGCCTCGGGTACCGGCAACACCTGCTCCACGTTGGCCGGGAGGGGCGACCGATCGTCGCCGGTGACGCTCACCAACAGGCCGCGGAACACGAACGCCAGGCCGATTGCCACGAACAGGCACGCGATGACCGTGCCCCTGTCGAGGCGACGCCACCAGGGCACCTCGAGATCAGCGTCGACGCCGCGGTCGGAATCACGGATGGACTCGCGGTCGGAATCACGGATGGAGTCGCGGTCGGATTCGCTGATGGTGTCTTCGGAACCGTTGTCCACGGCATCATCATGCCGCCGTTCACCGGCAAAACTTGCTCGCGCGATCTGGCTGAGTGCGGTTGGGGCGTCACCCCACGAGTGGCGGGCAACCGGTAGCGTTCACGGTTCGTGGAATCGAGCAGTGAACCTCCCACCAGCCCGTTCGTGCTGGAAGACCTCGTCGGCACCACGCTGGCGGGTCGGTTCCGCATACTCCGGCTGGGGTCTCAAGGCTCGACCATGGCGCTCTACGACGCAGCCGACGACGAGTCGGGCCGGGTCGTCACGCTGAAGCTGATCCGCCCGAAACTGGCCGCTCCACCGTCGTTCCGCGAACTTTTCCACGAGCGCATGCGCGCCGCTGCTGCGCTCAGCCATCCGAACATCGCCGCCGTGTACGACTGGGGGATCACTCCGGTCGGCGACGTGTCGACTGCGTACGTCGTCGTGGAGCAACTCACCGGCGGCAGCTTGCGCGACATGTTCGATCGTGGTCGCCAGCTCACCCCGTCCCAGGCGCTTGCAGTGGGTCTCGACGCGTGTCGGGGCCTCGACTACGCCCACCGCCGCGGGCTCATCCACGGCGAACTCACGCCATCGAAACTCGTCTTCGGCGACGACCGCCGATTGCGCATCATCGACTTCGGGCTGGCGCGCCTACTGGGCGAACGACTCTGGGTGCGTCCCGAGTCGGTGTCGACCCACATCGCCTGGTACGCGGCACCTGAACAGGCCGACACCAGCGCCGATGCGCCGCCGCTCGACGGCAAAGTCGACGTGTATGCGCTGGGGCTCACGTTGCACGAAGCGGTGAGTGGCACGCTGCCGTTCAAGGCCGACTCCACGGTGGCGACGCTGTCGGCGCGAGCTGGCAAGCTGATGCCCGTGTCGGCCGATCTGGGCCCGCTCGCGTCGGTGTTGGAACGAGCAGGGCGGCCAGACGCACACGATCGGTCGTCGGCGGCGGAGTTCGGCAAAGCGCTCGTCGGCGCGGCGAGCAAGCTGCCACGTCCGGAACCGTTGCCGTTGTTTGCCACCGGCCTGTTCGAGATTCCCGAAGCCGACCTTCGTGCTCCCGACGATCCCACTGGCGGCGTGCACCGGCCACCCGCTTCGCAGGCACCCACCGAACCCCTGATCGTGATCCCGGCCGATGAACCACTGGCTGATGAGCTACAGGCTGATGGGCTAGCGGCTGATGGACTGTCGGCTGATGACGGGTCGGAGACGCTGCCAGGAACCGCCGAGATCGCTGTACCGGCCGTGGCCGTACCGAATGTGCCCGTACCGAATGTGCCCGTACCGGCCGCAGGCACGCCAGCCGCGGCCGCGTCGGCACCGGTTGTGATCGAGGCACCAACGCCGGTGCCCGTTCCCGTTCCCTCTCACTCTCCGGCTCACATGGCCGCTCAACCGCCCGCTGCGATCGCTCCCGGCGACTTGGTGATCCTCCCGCTCGATGCCGGCATCCGCGACGAAGCGATGCCGAGCGCGTCGGCCCCGGCAACCCAGCCCGTCGGCCCTCGATCGGTCACAACGACCGCCCAGATGCCGGTGACCCGTCCGCCAGCGGTGAAGAGGCAACGGCGCTTCCCGTGGAAGATGTTGCTCGGGCTGCTCATCGTCGCGTGTCTGGTCGGTCTGGGCGTGCTCGCCACACAACTGTTCCGAACACCGAGCTACGTGGTGCCCAACCTCGTCGGCCAACCCGAAGCCGAAGCCCGCAACGTCATCGCCGCGAACGGCTGGGTGGTGTCGATCACTCAGGAACGCAGCGACGAGGTGTCTGTTGCCGGGCAGGTGGTTCGCACGGTTCCAGTCGCCGGCGTTGAACTGGCAGAAGCCGAACCGTTCCTCATGGTGGTCAGTCTCGGACCGACGCTGCGTCCGCTTCCCGACTCGACGAATCTGCTGGTGAGCGAGGCGCAAACCGCCCTCGTCGACATCGGCATGGTGCCCTCGGTGGTGGAGCAATTCCACGAAGTGATCGAACCTGGCGTCGTGGTGTCGTGGTCGGTGCCCGGCCAACCCACGTTGACCACCGGTGCCGAGGTGCTTCCAGAAACTCCCGTGGAGCTGGTCGTGTCGGTCGGCCCAGCGCCTCGCATCGTGCCAGATGTGGTGCGATGGCAGCAGGCAGATGCGGTGACCGAGTTGGAATCCATCCAGCTCACGATGTCGGTGGCGAGCCAAGAGTTCAGTGACGACGTTCCGCCCGGCGCAATCATCTCCCAAACGGTCCCAGCGGGAACCGAAGTGCCGCGCGGCACCGACGTGCCGGTGGTGGTGTCGCTCGGAGTCGACCTGGTTTCGTTCCCCGACATCTCCGCGGCGACGACGTTCGAGGAAGCCAAAGCGATCCTCGAGTTGGAAGGTTTCACGGTGCTGTTGACGTTCGGCGACGCCCAGGGTGCCGTGCGCAGTTACAACATCGCGGGTGCCGTGCCCGAGGTCGGTCAGCAGTTCCGGCGCGGCACGCAAGTCGACTTCGAAGCACTCTGATCGCTACGGTTGCGTCGCGGTGACGCAAGGCGATCTCGCCTCACGGCTCGCCCTCAGATGAAAGGTAACGACATGAGTTCCCTCGCGGGCAGAGTTGCTGTGGTCACTGGCGCCGGAAGAGGGTTGGGTCGCGAGCACGCGCTCGCCCTCGCCGGACATGGAGCGAAAGTCGTCGTCAACGACCGCGGGGTGGCCAGCGATGGGATGCAACCCGAGACGGGCCCGGCCGACGAGGTGGTCGCAGCGATCGTCGCCGCGGGCGGCGAAGCCGTGGCCAATACCGATGACGTCGCGTCGTGGGCCGGTGCCGCCTCGCTCGTGCAAACGGCGATCGACACGTTCGGCGATCTCGACATTCTCGTCAACAACGCTGGAATCCTGCGTGACGCTTCGTTGGCCAAGATGACCGAGGACGATTTCGACGAAGTGATCAGGGTCCACCTGAAAGGGCACTTCGCCCCCAGCCACTTCGCCGCCGAACATTGGCGCGACCAACACCATGCTGGCAGCACGCGACGTCGCAACCTCGTGCACACGAGTTCCACGTCAGGCATCTACGCCAACCCCGGTCAGATCAACTATGGCCCCGCCAAGTCAGGCATTGTCACGCTCAGCCAGATCGCCGCAAAGGAACTCGCGAGGTACGACGCGGTGTCGAACTGCGTCGTACCGGGAGCGCGCACGCGACTCACACTGGCGTCGCCTGGCTTGCCGGAGATCATGCAAGCGCCCGCCGAAGGGTTCGACGTGTGGGACCCGGCAAACGTGTCGCCGCTGGTTGCGTACCTGTCGGGTGCAGACTGCCCGTTCACCGGGGAGACGTTCTACATCCAGGGCGGAACGGTCCGTCGGTTGGAACCGTGGACGCTGATCGGCGACTCGATCGAGAATCCGGTGCGCTGGGAACTCGATGACCTCGCCGCGGCGATGAAAGCGTTCAATACGGCGAACTAGCCGGTGGTGCCCGGGTCGCCCGACTGGTCAGCCGGTTCAGTCGGCGGTGATCGAGCGGATCTCGTCCGCGATCTCGTCTGCAGTTTCCGAGTCGGGTGCTGAACTCTGCAACATGAGCAGCTTTGCCATGTCGCCCTGCACCTTGATGCGGCCACCGAGGAACGCTTGCATGAGGAAGGCCGGGTCGGCGTTGACGATGATCGACCTGGCGACCTCGTAGTCGGTCATCACCACCGCGTCGGGCTCGTCGAACTCGCCGAGCTCGACCTGCATGGATCCGCTGCTCGAGTCGAGGTATGCCGAGACGACCCCGTCGCCGAAAGGCACATCGGTGACCACCAAGTTGATCTGAGCGGCGACTGACGTGGACGGCGCATCGCCTGCGTGACGCTGCCGAATTTCGCTGACCGCGTCGATCCATTCCTGCGACAAGAACTGGTACATGCTCGGACTGTATCGACTGTGTTGGTCAGGGGACGAGCGTCTGGGTGCTGGTGGTGATGCTGTCGAGGAAGTCATGATCGAGTTCGAAGCCCATCCCGGGTGCCGTGGGCACAGCGACATGACCGTCGACGACGACGATCGGCTCGGTGACGATGTCGCGGGCGTAGAACCGTGTGGAGGCGCTGATGTCGCCGGGGAGGGTGAAGCCGGGCAGTGCGGCGAGTGCGGCGTTCGCGGCTCGGCCGATACCGGTTTCCACCATACCTCCACACCACACGGGCACGCCGCGGCTGACGCAGAGATCATGGATGCGGCGCGCCGTGAGGTAGCCGCCCACGCGACCGGGCTTGATGTTGATGATCTCCGCTGCGCCGAGATCGATCGCGTCGGACGCGGTGCGCAGCGACACGATCGACTCGTCGAGGCACACCGGTGTTGCCGTCGCCTTGGCGAGTTGGGCGTGTCCGAGCAGATCGTCCTCGGGCAGTGGCTGCTCGATGAGCAGCAAGTCGTACTCGTCGAGTCGACACAAGTGGGCGATGTCGCTGCGGCGGTAGGCCGTGTTGGCATCGACCTGCAGCGGCATGTCGGGGCCAATGAGTTCGCGCACCTGGCGCACCGGCTCGAGATCCCACCCCGGTTCGATCTTGAGCTTGATGCGCACATACCCGTCGTCGAGGTAGCCCTGCACCTGGGCGAGAAGCACATCGATCGAGTCGAAGATGCCGACGCTGACGCCGCTCGGGATCGTGTCGCGCCGGCCGCCGAACAACGCGTGAAGGTTGGTGCCGTTCGCTCGCAGTTCTCCGTCGAGCACGGCTGCTTCGAGCACGGCTTTCGACATGGGGTGCCCGGTGAACCGCTCGAGCGCTGGGGCAACCCCGGCCGCGTTCACTCCGGAAGCCGACGATGCACGTACCAGCGCGGGCCAGAGGTGTTCGGTGATGACCAGTTGAGCACCGTCGACCCATTCTGCGGAGTACGCCGGTTCCTCGCCGGCAACGCACTCACCCCACCCGTGGACGAGCCCGAACGGCCCTTCCAAACCCACACGGGCGAGCAGGATGTCTCGATGCACGTCGATGCCGAAGCTCGTGCGAAACGGCGTGACGAGATCGAGCGCGATGCGACGGAGTTCGAGTTCGACCAGGCGCATGCCCCGCATGCCACCGGCTTCGCTCATCAAGCGACGCCTTCGGGTACCTGCAGCACGTAGTCGCCCTCGCGTGTGAACTCGGTGACCACTGCACCGTGCAGGAGCCGGTCTCCCAGCTCTGCTCGAACTCGCAGACGCCAATCGGACGCGGCGTTTGGATCGGTACGCCGCAGCACCACGATGTCTTCGGGGGTGGCGACGTTCACGGTGCGGCTTCCCGCTGGTGCCGTTGGGCGCACGGGGACGACACTGGAGTCGGTTTGCCAGGCGATGACGAGTCGGTCGGACTCTTCGTCGGTGTTGATCGAGTCGTGCATCTGGCCGTAGAAGTTCACGAGGTAGTCGCTCACGCGGGCCTGGAGGACCTCGAGGTTGAACCAGGCGTTGCGGCGCACCAGCGGGTCGAACGTCCAGGTGACCCACGGAATGTTCCGCTCGGCCGCCCACTCGCGCTGGTGGTCCTTCACGGCTCGGCCGACCCCGGTGTGTTGCACACCGGGCAAAATGCCGGTGACGTGACTGTGTACGGCCTCCTCGCCCTCATGGCGGCCAAGAAACCCGAACGACGCACCGATCAGGTGGTCCGACACGAATGCCCCGGCGACGTAGCCGCCGCTGTAGGCGAGGGCGCGCAACAGCTCCACGCCAACGATGGGTTCGACCGAGCCCCAGACCTGCTGGAACATGGTGGCGATCGACGCCATGTCTTCGGGCGTCTCCAGCGTTCGAATTTCCAGGCCGGGGTCGTGCATCCCAGAGACCGTAGTGGCTGTGTTCCCGCTGCTCCGAGTGCGCGCGCAGCCGCTGGCAGAGGGATGGGACCGCTCATCCCTTCCACTGATGACCAACATCTTCTTTACGACTCGTTCAACCCGTTGGGATGAAGTGGGTCGCGGCTGTAAGCATGACGGTCGTATGGCCCGCATCCTGGTATCTGAAGCAATCGCCGATGGCGGTCTCGACCGTCTCCGTCAGGCTGGACACGTCGTCGACGTCCAGCTCGACCTGTCGCCCGAGGCGCTGCTCTCGGCGATCGCCGGTGCACACGCTCTGATCATTCGCTCGTCCACCCAGGTCACCGCCGAGGTGCTGGCCGCTGGCACCGACCTGGTCGTGGTGGGCCGAGCCGGAATCGGTCTCGACAACGTCGACGTTCCTGCTGCCACCTCGCGTGGCGTCATGGTGGTCAATGCGCCGCAGTCGAACATCATCTCGGCCGCCGAACACACCATGGCACTGCTGCTGTCGCAGGCCCGCAACGTCCCTCAGGCCCACGCCGCGCTGGTCGCCGGCCGGTGGGAGCGCAGCAAGTGGGAGGGTGTCGAACTCGCCGACAAGACCCTCGGCGTCGTCGGCCTCGGGCGTATCGGCAAGCTGGTGGCCGACCGCGCCAACGGTTTCCAGATGCGCGTCGTCGCATACGATCCCTTCGTTTCTGTCGACCGTGCGCGCCAGATGGGTGTGCAACTTCTGTCACTCGACCAACTCGTCGCCGAGTCCGACTTCCTCACCGTGCACCTGCCCAAGACCGCGGAGACGAAGGGCATCATCAACCGCGACCTGCTGTTGAAGGCCAAGCCATCGTTGCGGGTCATCAACGTGGCCCGCGGCGGCATCGTGGTGGAGGAAGACCTGGCCGAATGCATTCGTGAAGGCATCATCGCCGGTGCTGCGCTCGACGTGTTCGACGCCGAACCCACCACCGAGTCGCCGTTGTTCGCGCTGCCGTCTGTGGTGGTCACGCCACACCTCGGCGCTTCCACTCGTGAGGCGCAAGACAAAGCCGGCGACGCCATCGCCGACATGGTGCAGCTCGCACTGGCAGGCGACTTCGTGCCATGGGCTGTGAACGTCGATGCTGTCGAGCCGCACGAAGCGGTGCGGCCGTTCCTGCCGCTGGCCGAATCGTTGGGCCGGCTGTACGGAGCGCTGGCCGGCGGGCTGCGTGAGTCGTTCGAAGTGTCGTGCAACGGCGAACTCGCCCAATACGACACGCGCATGATCGGCCTCGCCACGTTGAAGGGGTTCTTCAGCCGTCTCAGCGAAGACCCGGTGAGCTACGTCAACGCCCCGAACATGGCCAAGGCTGCTGGGCTGTCGATTCGTGAGGTCACCAGCCCCGATACCGACGAGTACGTCAACTTGGTCACCATCAGCGATGGCACCCACTCGATCTCCGGCACGTTGGCCGGTCGGCGCGCCGAGCAACGCATCGTCGCCATCGACGGCCACTCCATCGACGTTCCGCCGTCGGATCACATGGTCGTCATCACCAACGACGACCGCCCCGGTGTGATCGGCCTGGTCGGCGTCACGATGGGCGACCACGGCGTGAACATCGCCGACATGGACGTAGGCCGTACGCCAGAGGGCGGTACTGCGGTGATGGTGTTGGCCACCACCGAAGAGCCGCCAGCAGAGGCGATCGAAGTGTTGCGTGCCTCCCCAGGCATCGTCAGCGTCACGGTACTGCGCGGCTGACCACAGCCTCCGTGTCGCGTTCTGCGGCGAATGGCACCCGAGAACGCGACACAGCCCAATGGTCCGGCGGCTGGATCGCTCGAGTCAGCTGAAGGCTGCTCGGTCGCTGGACTTCAGGCCGTCCTTGCGGAACTCTGTGGTGCCTG